>NZ_VOQS01000001.1:2162704-2471662 GCF_007995085.1 Paraburkholderia azotifigens | reverse complement strand
TACAGGTGGTCGTTGACGTCGCAGCGGAGAAGTTCGACGGTGTGCTTGGAATGGATGCGACGAAGTCCATTGCCGAAGATGCGACGGACTATGTCCGATTGCCGGATGCAGCCAAGGCTATCGGCGTCAGCGCATCTCGTCTGCGCAAGTCGATGGAAATCAGGGAGTGCAGTTTCCGCACTCGCCGACTGGGAACCCGAGGACAGATTTACGAAATCCCCCGTGCGGAAGTTGCTCGTATCCAGCAGCGACGCGCGGAGTGGGTTTCGGATGAGCACGCCTGTGAACTGGCGGGCGTACCTCATTCGGTACTTGCCCACATGAAGGCAGCCAAGGTCATTCTGTCGGATGTGCGCTGGCGCGAAGACCTGTTCAAGGCGGGCCAGGTCGAGCGCCAGTCGGTACTGGATTTGCATACGCGCGTCAGCCGGGCAGCGGAACCCGCAGCTATCGTGGATGACGCGAAGCTCACGTGGTCGGAGCTGACGAGCCGGAGGATGGGCGACAGGCAGGCCATCCAGTCTCTAATGCAGGCCATTGCAGCAGGTCACGTGAAAGCTGTCGCGCGCGGCCGGACATTGGGCGACATGGTATTCCGGCGTTCGGATGTTGCCGAATACTTCGGCACGCCGCTACTAGAATCCGGGATGTCCATCCAGCAGTTGACGAAAGCCACAGGTTGGAAATGGGAAAGCATCGCTCACTGGATTGGCGAAGGCCTGCTCGAGTCTGAATCGATTCAGCTTCGCGGGCAGCCGTGTCGTGTCGTATTGCCGAATCAACTGCTCTCGTTCCGGCAAACCTACGTGCCACTGGCTGACCTCGCGCGCGCGATGGGCACGAAGTCATCCGCGTTGTCGCGGTTGTTGCCTGGCATTGAGTTGGTCGGAGCACAGCGTCTACCTGACGGCGCCATTCGAGGCGGGCTGGTTCGTATTGAAGACCTTGGCCGACTCGCCGTGCTTGGTGCGCGGGCTGGGCATGACCTGTTCGTGTCAGCGCCGCAGGCATGATTTCGTTGCTGATTGCTTTTGATTCCACCAGGCTCAGCCAAAAAACAGATGCATATTTCTTCGCTTCGGGTGGTGAGGCTGAGCCCAGCCCTCCCTGGCATGCCCGGGATGCGCCTTCACTCAGCCACTGCCACCCCGCTTCGGTATGGAGCCGCCTCGCCCGACAGACTTTTCGCCTCACGCCTCTATCTTCGCCAGCGCGTCGAGCCTCTCGCGGCATCCCCCCAGTGCTCGAATTTCCCCCATGCCCTGGCGGTCAGCACCTCGCCAGCGTGAGCGGCAAGACGACATCACCGAAGCCCATCGATGGATGGGGCGGCCCCGACCATCCAGCGGCATTGCGCGCGGCGGATGGCATGTGCGTCCTTGCAATCAAGTATATGTCCCGCAAGTGAGCATGTTGTGTCGTATTCCCGCGCGCCGGCGAGTGTACGAACAATATTGTTGACGTTGCATCGACACGGGGACGTTTCGCGATTTTTCGTGTGCCAATGATGGCGAGTTCTCCCAAGGAGACACGTATGCCGATTCGCACCCACGAGATGTTGCGTTCAACGAGGCCAGCGCTCAGTAGACCAGGCTGGTAGACGATGCGTTGGCGCGCCGAGAAAGGCTTGGCGAAGAATGGCGACCGTTCGTCGCGCTTATCGACACGCGCAAGCTGGACTACTGCCACGCGCTCGAAGCCAAGCACCGCCAGCCGCGCGTGCTGGGCGATATTGCGAAGGGTCTTGAAGATGTGCTTTCACGCCCCGTGTTTTTGGGAGATTCAATTCCGAGAATCAGTTGAAGTTCTGACCCTCAAGACGGTTTCGTCCGAGTCACCGAGGCATAAGGCGGTTTCGACGGGAACAGGACGCAAGCGCCTGTACTGCCTCGCCATGTAGCACTTGAGACTCGCGCGAACCGAAGCAAAATCCGATGACACGAAAATGAATGTGTCGGCACGCCCGCGACGACGAGCTCATCGACACCAAATGCTCGAATGAAGCTCGGTGCTTCGCAAGCGCCTGACTTCGTCATTCTCTCGAACGTAGGCCTACTCTTATTGGTCAGCAAACGCCGCAGCGCTTCGCAGCACCTGCTTCGCATCGCCACGCATAAGCGCCTGTAGCGGCGTCGAATTGCCAAGCGTCATCTTCGGGGTTGTGAAAAATTTCCATTTGCGCCAGCCAGCAACGTTGCCAAGCCGTCTCGATACCTTCGCCAAAGCCTTGCGGTCCAGCTCATCGACCAGGAAGAACGCCGGATAGTAGGCGTCCCTCCCAATCTCAACGCTGAACAAGCGACGGGCGGCGAGGTCCTTGGCCAGCCTGTGTTCGGAGATGTCCGAGGCCGTGAGGAAATCTGTTAAGTGCAGAAGCCTTCCCTTGGCGATAAGGTCGTAACGTGCCGACTTACCGTGCTTTGAACCGCGTTTGCCTTCATTCGATGCCGACTGCATTCGACCAGGAGTCGAGCTGACATCCAGGTTCAAGGCCGTGGACAGGCCAGCGATTCGCATGAGACGGATTTTGAAAAGCCTGCCCAGCTCTGCATCGGGAATCTCAAGAAGCGCTCGAGCGCCTGCTGGGTCAAACAAGACTGCTGCCACGGCGGCCATGTCTATAATTCGCAAGGCCCGGTCGTCGTGATGCGGACTATCCTGGCTTCCATCACTCCCCATCCGTGCCATCTTCGCTCCTCCCTGGAAATGCTACTTCTTAACAGTCCATGTCTGATGCGCCAGGTTGAACTCAAGTGCGACATGCTCGCCTTTGCCACCGGGCGTTGATGGCGGTGCCCAAACTGTCGGAAGCGCCGCAGCCGATATATGGAGGTCGACTTCCAAAGGGTAGTGCCGTAAAAGACTCGCAGCGACCGACTGTACAAGGCCGTGAATCGTAACCTCGTCTGCGCGCGAAAGTATCTCCAGGAAATCGCGGGTACCGAGCACCGCTTTGGTTCGCTCAGCCGGCGTGGTCATCACGGCCTCTGCAATAGCGACTCGGCCGTGACATCTGTGTAGGACGTGATGTCGTTGACCTTGCACCACCGTTCCCAGAGGTACCGACCGTTCTCGGACCATCCACGAGGTCCAACGAGCTGATAGACGCGCCCAGACGACGTAACGCCGCGTAGTACGGCCGGGTCGAACTCTTGAATGGCGGTGCTGACACGGCCGGTGAGGTTGCGCACATCGCAGCCCACGAAATGCCTGGAGCCAAGTTGCGTTTCCAGGATTTGCCAGTCGGAAATTGACATCTCAGGCTCAGCGCTCACATCCGCCACTCTCCAGACAGGCATGGTCACCTCCAGGTCCCAAGGCTCAAGCGTTCCGTTACGCAATATGATGCCGGTCCGCATTGCCGGAGCAGCCCGCGATGCACTCAGACGACCAACGTGCCTCAACCGGCCACCGTCACCGTGCGTTTTTACACGCGTTCCGCACAGGGCGAAATATAGACTTGCCATGAAGGAAATCAAGAAATTTTTGTCCGCGGCGCTGGCTTACCGAGCCAACGCTCCCGCGACGGCGGCGTCAATCATGTCTCGACTGTCGAGAAAGAAATGGAGGTCAGGGAATCGGCAGACCGTGGCACATTGAAGAAACAATGCAGTGGAAAGCGTTCCGTCCACTATCTGGCCCTTCAATGTCTCGGCGGCAATCTCGACGCCGATTTCGGCCAGGCGATGAGAAAGCAGGATATGGTTCAGCCATGGCTGGGCTGCGAGTTCCGCCTGAATGACATCTGCGGCGCACTTTTCCCAACTCGCGCCGCTGCGCAGGGAGACACTCCATCGCTCAGGGAATTGGTTGTCCGAGGCGGCCAAGCTTTGAAGGAAAAAGGAAAAGCGGAAGGTGCCGCGCTGGATTTTGCCTTCCACGGAACGTGACGATTCAGACAAGCCCATAGTATTCAGCGCGTCGGCAAGTTGTGCGTAGCTCACGTCTCGGCGCGCCAACGCCACCCGGATGGCACGTGAGGCGAGTTTTGACCAATGAGCGTCGACAGTGAAAGGGTTCGCAGGTTTTCTCATTGTCATATACCATGAAATGCGTGTAAAAACACACGCGCGCCTCAATTCTGACTGTCGCAGTGAGGTTTCGCAACCTGTGTCGGCTAGACAGAACACCCCGAGGGCCAGAGCGATGCGGTCATCGCCGTCAGCAAACGTATATCGGGCAAGGCGCTATTCGCCAAGTTTGCACACGCGTGCTGGTACTCGCTACGGCGATTCGTTGCAAAGCCTTGGTCGCACATGCAATCCGACTCAGACTTTCTGCAGGTGCCTCGTTTAAAGCGACCATTCGCGCACGCCGCGCCACCGTTCCTGCGCACGTCTTTGCAATTCACCACGCGCCGCCGCATGACGCATTTGCTTCCGGACATTAGGAGAAGTCGGTTGGCCGAGCTACCAAAGGACGTGAAAGGCCGGATGGCCGTCGGGGAAAGCGGTGGTGTAATGCTCGATTTTTCGGGCGTTGAAGGCGCCGCGACCGGAACCGTGACGCTAGCTCGAACCTTGGGAAAGCCGGTATATTGGCAACCTCAAAACGCTTCGAATTACTTCCCGGGGATTTCAGGTGTCGCATACACTCACGGCAAAAGAACAAACGCTGCAAAAAATCTTCAGCGACGAGTATGTATTTACCATCCCGGGCTATCAGCGCCCTTATTCCTGGGGAAACGACCAGGCGCAAGAACTCCTGGACGATTTGCTAAGTGCGCTCGACGCATCCCCGGAGCAACTTGGCGACGGAGTGCCTTACTTTCTCGGAAGCATCGTTCTCATCAAAAACGAAACGTCGCCTGACGCCACGGTAGTCGATGGCCAGCAGCGCTTGACTACATTGACGCTACTGCTTTCAGCCATCAGAGCCACAATCGGTGACCGTGCGGTGCAAGCCGGCATCACCAAGCGTATTTACGAACACGGCGACGTTGTCTCAGCCACCGAGGCGAGCTACCGGCTTTCATTGCGCGAGCGAGACAGAGACTTCTTCCGTCAATACGTTCAACATGAGGACGGTCTCGCCAAACTCATTGAACTCAATTCAACGCTGCCTAGTGCGCAGGAGCGTCTGCGGGCAAACGCCAAGGTCTTTATGAGTGGACTGGCGAGGCTGGAAGAGTCCGAACTGATACGGCTCGTCCAGTTCATCATCACGCGTTGCTACCTCGTAACCGTGGCGACACCTGACCTCGATTCAGCGTACCGCATTTTCGGCGTTCTCAATAGCCGTGGCCTCGATTTGAGCGCTACGGATATTTTGAAGGCGGAAATCATAGGGGGCATCGAATCTGGGCTGCGCGAGACCTATACGAAGAAATGGGAAGACGCCGAGGAGGACCTCGGGCGCGATGAGTTTGGTGACCTGTTCAGCCATATCCGCATGGTTTATCGGAAAGCGAAACCGCAAGGGACTCTGCTGAAGGAGTTCAAGGAGCACGTTACACAGGCGACCAAGCCGCAGACGTTTGTCGACACGGTTTTGCTGCCGATGGCGCAGGCGCTTGCCGCACTCAGCGGCGCGGATTACGCAAGCACACAGCATGCGGAGCTGGTGAACGAGCATCTGCGTTGGCTTAACAAGCTGGAATTCAAGGACTGGTTGCCGCCTGCCTTGGCGTTTTACATACGGCATGCCGAGCATCCGACTACGATGTTGGCTTTCTTCCGTGACCTCGAACGCCTGGCGTATTCGATGCTCGCGCGAAAAACTGGGGTCAATGGTCGTGTTGACCGCTTTTCCGCGTTGACGGGGGCTATCGAAAATGGTCAGAATCTGTTCGCCGAGGCGTCACCGCTGCAACTGTCTCCGAGTGAGCAATACGACACCTATTCGGTACTGAACGGCCCGCTGTATGACACCCATTCCGCGCGGGCAGTGGCGCTGCTGCTTTTGCGCCTGGACCGTCTTTTGTCCGATGGCTCCGCGGTCTACGAGCATGAGGTCGTCTCGGTGGAGCACGTGATGCCCCAACAGCCCGCTCCGAACAGTCAATGGGCAACCTGGGTTCCCGATACGAAAATCTATCAAAGCTGGGTTCATCGGCTCGGTAACCTTGTTCTGTTGAGTCGCAAGAAAAATAGCTCGGCGAGCAACCGCGAGTTCGCCTGGAAGAAAAATTCATACTTCACCAAAGGGGGCGTTTCCGGTTTCGCCCTTACTACTCAGGTGCTGCAGCATCCGGAGTGGACCACCGATGTCATGCAAGCGCAGCAGACTTTAGTAATGAGCGTGTTCGAGACGCACTGGCGTCTGGAAGAACGAAAGAGCAAGTCAGAAGTTGCGAAGGAGCTGCTGGCCGAGCTGTCATCGGATAGCGACGGCATCTACTTCGAGCTCGAAAGTGCCAAGCACGGTCTCGTCGCACTCGCGCGGAAAAGTACCAGTTCGTTTACCGTTCTGGCACAGTCGCAAGCCCGTTTGGGATGGTCGGGACAGCCACACTCATATCAGCAGTTGCGAGAAAGTCTGCAAAGTCTTGGCTCGTTGCAGCAGTCGTCGGACGGCTCCCATCTGGTCTTCGCGCAGGATGTGGCCTTTGTCAGTCCCAGCGCAGCATCCGCTACGGTCCTGGGTAGAACAGACAATGGGCGCAATTCATGGCGACTCAGAGGAACGTCGATTACTTATGCTGCGTGGCACGACAATCTGCCGACCAGCCAGCCGTCAGCCGAGACCGAAACAGGTGGCTAGTGATTTTGTGACGGCGACGGTTCGCCATGAACCAGTCAGTGAAGCTCGTACGGTAAAGTCACTGGAAACCCGAGCCTTGTCGCGCCGGCCCAAACACCGGGTCGGTGTGACCGGCGGCGCGGACGTCAAGCTTCGGCGATAACCACCGGGGCCGAGCGCCCCCGGTTTGCTGCGACCGCAGGCTGCAGGTCCATATATGCATAACGGCGGTCGTCCATATTCGGCAGCGAACCTGCCGGCGATGCTAAGACTGCGCTATCCCGGTGGTCATCTCATCGATTTAATCCGTGAGGTCCGCCGACTGCCATTCGACGAACAGCATCCGTTCGACCTCGAGCAAAGTTGTTTCGTGCGTCCGAAGCAGGTCGGCAAGGTCCGCCTGGTCAATCAACTGTACCGCATTCAAAGTGGCGTTCTCTTGTGCCTGTGCATTGAAGAACTGATTTGTGACGCAGACCTTTTCGAACGAGACGTTAGGGTGCCTGCGCCGGTAAAACGCTTCACCAGCGACAACTTCTTTTACGGCGTCCCAACCGAGTTTTGTACCATCAATTCCACTGGTCTTCGCCTGAATAAGCTGACCTCGTTTTCCATCAATAGCTACAATGTCGACACCGTTATCATTCGTGCCCGGCGTCCGATAGCAATCGAATCCACGCTTACTCCAGAGTGCGCCGACAAGACACTCGAAATGCTGCCATCCCATACGAAGCGCCATATCAAGAGTGACGCGTTCATCCAGGTCGCTCGTCTGTGAATGCGGCACAACGTCTGCGATATTGAAATCGCCCGGCGCCACATCTCCCGCACCGTTGAGCATGTCCTCTGATAGCCCTCGCTTGTGGGCAAGCAGCTGGTCAAGCTTGACGTCGAACGTCGTGAAATCGTCCGCCCAAACAGTTGGATAGTAGACGTAGACGGGCTTCTTCTGATTGATGCGGTACGCGCGGTCGGTCGCCTGGTCTTCCTTGGCCGGATTCCAGGTGCGTGAGTAGTGAACAACGTGGTTCGCCGCCTGAATGTTCACGCCGAATCCAACGGCGACGGGCGAAAGCACTAGGACGCCGAAGCCCGGCGCTTCTTGAAAGGCTTTGATTCTCTTTTGCCGACTGGCGACGTGAGTCGATGACGCACTTGTGTCCCCGTTGATGATGTCGGGACGATAGCTGAACTCGGCTTCGATGTAGTGCTGCAGAAGTCGCTGAATCTCCCGGAACTCGCAAAAGACGATTGCCTTCTCGCCCTTCGCCCTGATTTCGGAGAGCTGCTTGAGCAGCCAGTCGAGCTTCGGAGATTTCGCGCGATAGTCGCCCATCGGCTCCGGCTTGAACACGCTCAAGCCATGCACTCTCGGGTCGGTACACACCAGCCTGAGATAATGAAGCAATCCAAGGTGATTTTTGAACGGCGTTGTATGGTCAGGCTCTTTGCGTCGTTTGAAGCCGTCCACCGCCTTCGCATAAAGGTTGCGCTGAACGCTAGAAATGGGGAGCCGCCGACAGTCTTCGACCACGATTTTCGGTGGGAGTCCTGTATCGACCTCCGTCTTCAGGCGCCGGAGAATCTGGGGTGAGATGCGAGCGCGCAGCTCTTCGACGCGGGACTTTTCTTCGTCGGTCTTTGCCTCAATTGGCTTGCGGTATCGCTCACCAAAATCGTTCAGTGCACCCAGCAAGCCCGGCTGCACGTAGTCGAAAAGACACCACATATCGGCCAGTGTGTTTTCGACCGGCGTGCCCGTGCAGGCAATCCTGAACGCCACGTTCTGCTTCTTGGCTGCCCGGGTCACCATTGCGGCTGGGTTCTTGATGCGCTGAGCCTCGTCGCACACCATCAACGACCACTTCTGCGCAGCGAACGAAAACTCCAGGTCGCGCAATGTTTCGTACGTCGTCAATACGACCTTGGCATCGCCAATCCAGTTCGGCTTCAAAAACTTGACTAGGCCATCCTCAGCCTGCAGACGCTGGTCTATCTGGCCGCGTGGTACGCGAAACTCGGCAAGACTGTCGCCGTACGCAGTCAACAGCGGCAATGCCCCCGGCTGAAAAAACTTGTTGGCTTCCTCAGCCCAGTTTTCCAGCAATGAGACAGGCGCGACCACCAGCATGGGATTCATGGTGGCGTCCTGCTCCAGCAACCAGGCCATGAGCGCCAGCAACTGGAAGGTCTTGCCCAGCCCCATGTCGTCAGCAAGGATGGCGCCGCGAACCTGGTAATCGGTTTGCAGACTGTAGAGATGCTGCATCCAAGCGAGGCCTGCCTGTTGATGCGGCAGCAAGGCGAGCCCCGGGCGAATGCTTTGCGGAAGCTTCGGACTCGCCGGTACCGACTGTAGCGCCTCACGGCGCAATTCCTCGTATTCGAGCGCCTGGATGTTTGCGCGGAGAACTAGCTGCTTCTTGGTCGCCTGTTCGCTGCGGTTTTTGCGCTGATTCTCCTGGTCAAACCGCTTACCCGATTCCAAATCGGAAAAAAGCTTCTCGAACGTGGAGATGATTTCTTTCGCATCCGATAGCGAAATAGGGTCCTTGAGCCAGCCAACGTCGAGCTTTGCCGCGCCTTTCGCGTCAGCTTCCAGTACGTCGTTCTTCAGTTTCTCGATGGCCGGCTTGTTGGTAGGGACCGCTACCGGCTCGCCACCGTCTTTTGGCTGGTAAACAACGACGGGCAGGATGTTCTCAGGAAACCAACCCTCACCTTCATCCTTCTTCGCGATATACGGCGAGTGGTAGGGCTTTTCCACACCAATCGATTCGATGCGCGTCGAGTAGCCTCCGAGGTCATGGACCTGAGCGTAGGAGACCAGCGTGGGATGAGTGCGCCGTTGCGCGAGTGCAGCCGACAATTCCTTGAGGTGCTGCTCCGAATCCCCCTGCAGAGCAAGGTCGTAACCCTGCCAGGCAAGCAGTTGGTGGCCAAGCGCGAGCGACCGCGAAAGAGCCGAGACGAACGTGGAAAGCTCGTTGTCGTCGAGCCAATGCGTCTTCGAGGAGGTCGGTCCACTCGCCACGGCCGATTCGACAAGCAGGCCGACGCGCAGTGCATAGCCCGCAGCGTTGCGCTCGAACGTCGGTACAAAGCGTTCGTAGTCGAGACCGGCGTCTTCGCGAGCGCGCTCGAACTGCGACTCGTCGATGACGTCGACGGCATCAGCGCCCAGCGCCGCGTAAGGATTGAGCAAAAACGCCTGTGCCCGTGAGCCGGCGACGCGCCGTCCAGGCAAGCGCTTGATTTCACGAAGCACCGTCTTCACTTTCGGCGTGACCAGAACCTGGACGATTCCTTCTCGGGTCGTGATGTCGTATCGGTCACGAATCTCGCGAGCTCTGTCAAAGGTGTCGAGCCAGTCGTCTGGTGCGCCGTCGAAGCCTGGCTCGATTTCGACTACGTGGTCGTCCGCCACTTCGACCGACCGCCTCAGACCGATATTGAGCTTTTCGGGACTCAACACCACTGAGCGGTAGAGAAAATCATCGAGTCCGGCTTCGGCGTCGAGCGCGAGCTTGCGAATCCGCCCCCAACCTTGCCGGTTCGCCAAATCAGAACGGTCCTCGTCACCACGGCGCGAGAATGCAACCACCGCTTTGAAGAGCTTCCATTGCGCTGGGCGCATCAGCGTCTCTGTGGTGCCTTCCGACATCACCGGCCCCGTGACAGTGCCTTGAAATTCGCGGCCGCCATCGACGCGCCATCCATCTACCGCAATACCGAACTCGCGGTCGACCAGCGAATGGCCACTTCGCAGGTACGGACGGAAGTCGGTGAAAGGTGGAATTCGAAGCACGTCGCGCAGCTGTTCGTAGTCCTGCCGCTCGAGGATTTCATATACCGACTGCCAGTCCAACAAGAAGCCGTCCTCGACCGGGTTGGCGAGGCCGTCATCGGTGAGCTGCGTGAGGTAGCCCCCGACGAGGTCTCCGTCGACCATCGCACCCGGGCCTTCAATTCGACGAGTCAGAACGATGCCTTTATCCGACCACTGCCGCTTCCAGGTGGCGACGTCTCGCGCTTTTGCCGGCTTGAATAACTTGAACACAGTTTCGCCTTATTTCCACCAACCCTTGCCCGGCTTCACATGGAAGCCCCAATCCGCCAGGACCTGGCCGATATGCCCATCGTCCTCGTCTCCGCGAACCCACAAGTTTCCGCCGAGTGCAGTCCGGTCATCGATTTGCAGACCATGCGTTGCTGCGAATCGCTTGAGCGCGACATGCGAGTAGGATTCGTGCGTTGCAGTGTGGTTTTGCGTCGAGCGAGTGTTCTCGCGAGACGAGCCCAAACTCGTCGGCCGCGTGCGTTCGTTAGCAGCCTGGCTTCTGGTAGAAGAACGTGAAGTGTCGACAGAGGGGAGAATCTGAAAACTCTCTCGAAGCGTTGCCTCGAACATATCCTCCCAGCGATTCCAGCCATGAATGCCATCCCCATGCTTGAGCCAGAGCATGCGATTCGAACGCTTGAGCGAATTCCGCTCATCTTTACCGAGCTTTAATGTCTGACTCGTATTAAAGGGCAGCGAACGACTGGCGTCATAGCCATAAAACGCGTTTCCTAGGCCACTAAACTCTACGGCGACCAACTTACCCATCGTCATGATAAAAGCGTTGTTGGCACCGGAGGCGTCGAGTTCGCGAGTCAGGCCCTTCATTTTCCTACGCAGCGCGACGAGGTCAGGTTCACGCGAATTACGTGCGGTTGAGCCTAATGCGAACTCAATGTCGTCAATGGACTTGACATATCGCTTCCAAAACTCCATTCGGCGACGGTCGGCGAGCCCGTCCTCAGCCAGCTTCGTAAAGAAGGTCTCGATAAATTCGAGCTTCAACCAGTCAGAGACCATGGTTCGAGCCGCGGGCGCGACGCCGCCCCATCGTGTCGCATTTGACGGCAGCCACGGATTGCCCCACCAGGTAACAGCATGGTCGCGAAGCTTGGGATGGAGCGGGCTACCGGGGACCCGTGCGTATCGGTCAAGGACCAGAATTGTTCCTCGGTCGCGGAGCACTTCGTTATGGGCCAGCAGGCCGAGTAGGCGAGGTAGCAGGCTCACAAACTCGTCGTCATCGAGTTTCGTCGCGCCCTCAACCTGCGTCAGCACGAGCTGGCGCAAAAACCATGACTCTTTTCCGATTTGAAGCTGCTCACAAATGCGTTCGATATGCGATTCGTCGCCGCGCAGCAGCTGGCTCACATAGGGAGCGCAGGGCGCTTCGTTGAAAAGCTGTCGATTCTCAATTGCTGTGTCGACCCATGCGGGGCCCGGTCTGCTGTCTCGTATCTCACGGTTACGGTCGTGAAGATAGTCTCGCAAAGTCAACCAATTTTTCTTTCCGGCGGGCGCCGCTTCAGGCGCGTCCACGTCGTAAGTGAAATAGCTCTTTGCGAGCCCTTGATAGCAGCGTCTGTATGACGCGGTCCTCGCTATGTAGCCGTCAACACTGTCGAGGACGCGCTGCAAGCGTGGTCGGTCCTCCATTACGCACTCCCCCTGGGGGCGGTGCGGAATGCATAAGCCAAAGGACAGTAGGTATGCATCGCGGAACGTGGGCACTTCCTGGCTGCTCCAGTACCGCCGGACCGCATCGAGCTGATGGTCGTGCACGGGTTCCCGGCCGCTACCTGATTTCGCACGCGCTTTCAGCTCTTCGAGAAGTGCGTCGATTTCGCCGCCCAGGCGAACCGGTTGCGTCTCCTCGATGACGGACGATTGCAGTAAGGACGCGAGGTAGTTCAGTGCATTCATCGCAGTGCGCAGTCGCCAAAGTTCCCCGATTGCAGCGGGACTGGAGCTCTCTCTTCCCCAACACCCAGGAACTCGAGACGCATCTCGACGCGGCGACTCTCTTCGTCCGTTTCCTTCGAGTCATTGAACGAATATCCGCCAACCAGGAACAGGTTCCGTACGTCTTCCTTCTGGTCCTCGACGAGCAGACTCGCACCAGCCGTAGCAAACATACTGCACAACACCCGCTCGCTGCGCTGAAGGCTGAGATTAAGATTGCTCAGGTATGTACCGGTTCTATCTGTGTAGCCTTCGACAACCACGCGCTTAAGTACGCGCTTGCCCAGGTCACCGTTCGCCAAGGTCAGGATTTCGGGAACGAATTGACGTAACACGGCTTCCTGCTCGGGCGCCAGATTTGATTTCCCAAATGCAAAGCGCGCGCGGTCTCCAAAATCGATGACATGCCGGTCACGGTCTATCTTGATGCCGTTGTACCGCTTCGCTGCGGTTTGAAACCGGTCGAGAATAAGCTCTATGTCCTTCCGATGCTGCTCTTCGCGCTTTTCCTTCTCCGTTACATTTTTCGTCACGGCGAGCAATGCCACCCCCATGACCACGAGAAAGAGCACCATCAGCGCGGTCATCAAATCAGCAAAGGAAATCCAGAAGGGCTTCTCCGCCTCGTCACGGCTTCCTCGCTTGACGACGATTTGACTTCCAAACATCGTCTACCTCCGCGCCGGCGTCAAGGTTCCCATCGCGGCAAGCGTGACTTCCAGCTCACCGACTGCTGACGAAAGCAATCCCACTGCCGAAGTCAGTTTTGTATGGAACTCGGCATTCGCTTTATCCAGCGTGCGCTTCACTTCAGTCGCGAATGCGCCGTGTGCGTCTGCCAGAACGCGGCTCACACCGGCGAGGTATTCGTCGGCCTGCTTTTGCGCCGCGCCGAGATGGCCAGTGGATGTTTCGATTCGGCTGAGAATGTCACCAGTCAATGCGGCCTCTCTTCGTGCGGACTCGACGGTGGCGCGCAACTCCGTGACAAGTTGGCCGATGCTGTCGCGATGAGCGCGATAGTCGCCCAGAAGCTCCTGGATGGCTCCCGCCCCGCTTGTCAGATTCCCAGCCGTTGCGGCGAGCTTGGTCGAGACATCGGCGGTTTGGCCCATGACGCTGGCGACGCGCTCGCCAGCGGCGGCGAAGTTTCGGGACGCCGTACCCAATGCTTCAGCGCCAGCGTGCATACGGTCTACCGATGAAGCGGTGGACTGGGTCAAGGTGGCGACGCTTTGCGCCATCTGCGTCGTCGCAACACCCAGTTCCTTGACCACGGCATCGACGGATTCGGACATTGCTGTAACAGCCCCAGTCGCACGTTCAGACATGGCGCTCTCGCGTGCCCGATTATTCTCAAATACTTCTTTCTGCGCGCCACTCAGTGTGGTCAGCATCTCTCCCACATGCGTGCCAAGCGTTTCGAGCGTCGTCTGCAATTTCTGGCTCGTCTCCGATTGGGATGTCGCGACTAATTGGCGCAGTTGTTCGATGAATGCAGCCGATTGGGCGTTCATTGCCTCCTGTCGCGACTCCATCTTCTCGATGGCCTCCGCCATGCGCTGCGCCATCGCATCCGTCGAACGTTGGCTCGAAGCTTCGATGTTCGAGACCAGGGTGTGCAAGGTGGTAACGGCTTGCTGGATGCTCTGGGCGGTTTGCTGGTTAAGTTCGGTAAGCCCCGAAATCTGGCCGCCAAACAAGTCATTCAGACGTTGGCCGAAACTCGTCATTACGTCCTGCAGCATCCGTCCGGCGCTTGCGCTCTGGTCGCCGCTGGCGCTTTTGACCGTTGCTGCAATTTCATCGAGTGGGCCTTTGAGACCCTGCTGGATGCTCTCCGCGATAACCTGTCCAAGAGCCGCATTGTTCTGGCGACCCGCCTCCGCGACCAGTGCGGCTTGTTCTTTGCTCGCCTCGATTTGCGCGTTAGTCAACTCACGCAGCAGCTCTCCCATTTCCTTGACGAGAGCGTCCTTCAATATTTTGGATTGGCTCGCCGACTCCTCCGATGCCTTGACCAGGCGCGCCAGGTACTCTTCGCCGGCCCCCGCCTCAAAGCGCGCGTCAATCGCATGAACGATTTCTTCCGTACGTCGGTAAAGCGAGGCAAGGAGAAGCTTCTCGAAGAGCGTGGTTAGCATCGCCGCAGCGATTGCCGAGGCGGACACAAGAAACGCCTCTCCCACCGAATGCATAAGTGATTCGAGGCTGCCGCGCACGGTCGCCGCGTTATCGCTGATTTGGAAAGCGTGAAGCCCTTCTATCAGCCCGCTGAATGTCCCGATGATACCGATGCCGGTAAAAATTCCGGGAACATGCTTAAAAAATTCGGTGCGCAAGCGGCTGTCGACGACAACCTGGCTACTGAAATACAGCTCGGCGGGCACAGTGGCGCGTACGGCGCGCACGACCATCTGTCCATCGCGCTCCTCACGCTGAACGTGCAACGATTCGGCATACTCGTTCCAGAGATGCGCGAGCCGACGGTCGCCAGCGAATACCGCCTCAAACTGTGAAGGGTAATTTCCGTCTTCAAACCTTTCAATGCGACGCTGAATAGAGCGCAGCCGAGCCAGATGCCTTATCGCCGGACCGAAGAAAAACGCAATGACAGCAACCACGAGGGCGGCCAGAAATGCGCCCGTGACGAGTGCGGGCGTCGGTACGCCCGCAAGTAACGACTGGATGTTCAACTTCGGTCTCCCCGGTTAAGGGCTTATTTGTTAGCGTGTTTCCCTCGGCGCATCCCTCTCCAGACGCGCTTCGGTAGCCAAACGACCGCTCCGGTCAAAATCGGCAGGTAGTCAGGCAATATGCTCAATATTACGGCATATTCTTCCGAATATTAATGGAGAAGCGTCCAACTACTACGAGCATGAGCTGATGTGCAAGGGGTTTGCGTCGTTGGACGGGTTAGACTTTCGAGCAATGTCTAAATGCACCCAACATACTTGGCTTTGGATGTTCGAGGAGCCTGCGCATCCGGTCAGTAAATGGAACTGGAAGCTTTCGGTCGGACCGCGGTGCTCGCTGATACATCTGGCGAAGGGAAGGGAGCTTGCTACGCACTCGCGGGTACTGTATAAATATACAGTGTTGAGTCGGCACATGTTCGGATGCCCATAACCGAACCGCTTGGGCGGGCTAAAGGCGCGGCATGTTAGGTAGTTGCTGAGATAGACTTGCGGGATTTGCTCATACGGAACGTGAGCTTCCCGAGTAACCGACTACCTAAACAGACCGGGACCTTGACGCACCGAGTTGCCAGCGCGTCGCCCCGGCGCGAGAGACCGACATGCCAATCCAGCTTCACCATAGCGTCATTCACGGGTTCACAAAGGAGGCGGGACAGCGAGACGCGACCGTCGAAAAGAAGGACCGTTTGCTCGACAACACTTTGCCCGCTGTGTTTTCACTCGTCGAAGGCATGGTGAATCTTTTTGGAAAACGGGAGAGTCGTCAGGTTTGGGGCCGCTTTGCGCACGACCGGCGTGAGGGGCCCTTTCCCACGGGTTTTTCGGGCTACGCTGGCGGTGTGCGAGGCGCTGAAGCATTTCTCGAACTGTCGGGCGTCCTCGTTGACGAGATTATGCGCATGGCGCTCGAGCAGCAGGCCTCGACCGGCGGCCACATCCTGTGCGCGGATTATGAGACCGAGGAGGGTCATCCGCGATTCATAGTTGCCATGATTAAGCAGCGAAGTGGCTTGCAGCTGACCCACGACCTCGTGCCGGTCAGCGTGACCGAAGTGGACATGTCGAAGCTTCATCAGGCCGCGCTAATACGGGTCGATGAATACCTTGCTACAGCCGCCGCGCCTGGTGTGCACGCTGAAGAAGGCGAGCCGGAAGATGTCGACTATCTGTCTTTCGTAGCGAAGAAAGCGGATGGCTCATCTGGATATTTCAAGAGTGCGCTGGGCTGCGCAATCGGCGTGTCATCCACCACCGCGACGACACGGCTGTATACGGCTGTAGATAAAGTGTTCGCCGAGAATGAACAGTTGCGGCCCTTCAGGCGTCCCGCCCGGGAACGCCTGACGGAGTTCCTGCGACAACGCTTGGGCGCCAATATGGTAGTGACCATGGAGGACGTGCAGGCGGTGATTGACCGCGTTGTGCCCCCGGAGCATGCGGAGCATGTGCGTGACATCGCACAGGTTCTGAACAGCGACCGCTTCAAGGTACCGGAGAGTTTTCACGCTCAAGAAAGTGTCGTGAAAAGCCATAGCAAGGTCTCTTTGGACAACGGTCGGATTTTCCTGAAGTTTGATAGGTCGATGCTTGGCCAGGAACCCCAGTCCGAGCTGTATTTCGATGAGGCAGGCCGGACGTTGACTATCCAGAACTTGGATGAAGACATGATGGCCAGATTGCGTCTAACACTTGCTGGTGGGTGAGACGATGTTTGACGATGTCGTTGCCCTTTATCGAGCACTCAACCGCCCGAATATAACGCCGGGCTACTCGTACGCCTTCGAAGGCGAACTGGACATCCAGACAAAGCAACTGGCGGAGCGTTGCGAGCGGCTCGACGCGGCGTTCGGCAGTGTCGAGATGTTCGATGAGGGTGGCGGACACTTTCGCATTGACGTGCAGCTTCCAACAAACGAGCAGGGGCGTGTGTTTCATAGCATCGCGGATTTGCTCCGGCATTCGCCGAAGATAGCTTTCGGCGCGCTGCCAGCGAACTTTTACGTTGCTGACCTGAATTACTGCTCGCTCGACGCTGACAAGCCCGAGAAGATTACGAGGCTTGAGAAGCTCGCACAGTTCATCCGGTTGCTGTCTCAAATCGCCGATGACAAGGTTGACTTCGGGAGCAGGGTCAACAGACTGCTCTTCATTCTGCCGACCGATGCCACGAAAGTCCGTAAGACCGCATTGGCCGAAATACAGGTCGAGGAGAAAGCGCTCGACTTCGACCTTAACCATCTCAGCTTACTTGGGTTGCTTGCATCGGAGGGGAATGCAAACAAACTGCACCTCGAAGAGCGTCAACTCATCATACGCAGCGCAATTGCGGATTCCCTCGCGGGAGCTGAGCACGGCTCAAACGACTTGACCTTTCTGTGCGAACACTGGCCTGACATTCGGCGAAAATATCTGGCCAACTTTCAGGCGTACATCCAGAACTTCGCGTTCGAAGATGTACGGAAAAAAATCGTAGATTCGGAGCTCGAATACGCGTCGAAGCTCACTGGTGCTTTCGGTGATATTGCCGGAAAACTGCTGGCGTTGCCGGTGTCGATTGCAGGTGTCGCGGCCTTGGACAAGCTCACGACGAACACGGAATTCATCGCAGGTTGCGTAGGGCTTTGCCTTGTGACGGTGGTTCTGCTTGCCGTGCTGGAGAACGTACGGCATCAGATTGACCGTCTGCAGTCAGGATACGAGTATGTTTTCGGGCCCGTACTCGGCAAAGTGAAAACCTATCCTACAAAACTGCGCCACGAGCTCGAGAAACGCGAGAACTCTCTGGCCAGACAAGCCCGTCTAACACGCCGCACTTTCCGCTTGTTCATGTGGCTTACCCTCATGCCAACTCTGGGAGCGGCTTGGAAAGCGTGGCTCCGGTACCCCGAGATAGAGGAGATGCTTCGTGCGGCTTGTTCGTTCGCCGCGGCTGTTATCAACAACATCGTGAACCACATCCACTAGGTAGCGTAATGAAGAGCAATCTAGCGCATCAAAGACCGGCACACTGAGTTGCAGCAGCTTGGTGTGCTAACGCCTTAGGTCGAACGATAGGCTTATATGTTGCACGCAAGCAGCTGCGTTGGTGTTTTTCGAACCATCCATGGATTCAAGCGAGTCGTGAAACAATGACTCGTGGGGGTTTCCCCTCTCGAAGACGCTCTGCGACGTAAATTCCAAGGATACCGCTTCCGCCAACCGCTAGCATCGAGAGCGCGAATGGAATCATGCCGGGCAGTCCGGATGTCAGATTGATGAGTGGAATATTCAACCTGCTATAAATCGACATAAGGGCGAATCCGCTCGCGAGTGCACAGAACAACGCTGCGGCCCTGCGCTCTTCGATTGTTGCTCCCCACAATATTTGACCTCGACATCCTAGACAAACGAACTGCTTTTCGTGGAAACCTGTCGTGCAGTGTGGGCAGGTGTAGTCCGATTGTGCCGGAGTAGTTACCACGGGGCGCGGACTTCCCATTTCGTCGTCAGCGAATTTCTCGGCTTGGCGCTTCCATTCCTCGAGGAGGCTGACTGGATACCGTACTTCATCGGAATCAATCTTCTTCGCGCAGATGCTGCACAGCCAGATGCCGTTGGCAGCAGCCTTCCTTTTTTCGCTAGTCAGCGTCGGCTCATAACGGGGTCCATTAGGGCTGGCCGCGGTGATGTGGGCAGCAATGCCTGTTATCACAACCTTCGACAAATCAGAGTGAGGCCCCGTCGTCTGACGTCGGCATTTCGGATTTGAACAAAAGCTGTGAACGCGCTGACGTAACGCGTTGACTACTGATGGCGAAAAGTTATCGCGAGAGAGCATCGTGCAGGCCTTGTCGACAGGACAAGTATCGAAAGTTCGGCTATTGCATACGTTGTATCCGATACGACGCGTACTTTACGCTAAATACGAGCACTTCGACGATTGTTTCGTGTTGAACGCTCCATCTCAGCCCTTTGGCAGCGTGGGCTGTGCGATGGATTTCTGACTGGTTGCACTACGGGGCGTGCGGTGCGAACCGCGGTCGTGCCTGGGTTTCGCTAGACGGCCGCGCTGAATTGCTGCTGGTCGAGAGAAATGGTCGCAATGATGGACTCAAACTCGACCATCAAATCCGGATGATGCTGGGCGACGTACAGGCGTGCAGATTCGTTTTCCAGGAGTTTCGCGAGATACCCTTTGGCGAGTACCAGATTCAACACGTCCTGACCGTAATTCTGCTCGACCAGCTTATATTGCCCTTGCAAGTTGCTCATTTCACGCTCCATTTTCGCCATCTGCTCCGGACTGACGCCCGTCAGTTTGTGTGGCTTCTTACCCTCCACCAGAAGCGCTGCTGGCGTAGCAACTAGCAGTGCCTCGGCATAGGCAACGGACACATTGTTCGCGGCGACCATCAGCTCGACGCATTCAACTTGCCGCGTCGGCTTCATTTTGCGGATAGCGCGAGCAAGTTCCGCCGAGAACTGCCGGTCGCCGAGAAGTTCGGCCGCTTCCGGGCACACGCCATCGAGGAGCGACATCTTCTTTATGATTTGGGATACGTCCACGGAAAGTGCTTTCGCCAACCGCTCCGGCGATACGCCTCTCTCAATTACGCGCCGTATCATGTAGTGCTCCTGGATTGTCGACAGGCGATTGACACGGTTGTTATAGGTGTAGCTCTCATCGTCGGTCGCGACAAGGCAGGCGGCGCGCTCATGCTTGAGGTCCTGGATAGCGAGTAAGCGCAGATGGCCATCGAGAAGAACATGTTGCCCGGAAGACTGGTCCGCAGCCATTACAGAGAGCGGTTCAATGAGTCCCACCTCCTCAATGGAGGTTCTTATCTGCTTGAATTTACGCGATTCGACGACGGGTGCTGCAATCCTGCGCGATGGCAAGATACTGGAAACAGGCACCAACAATGGCTCGGGAATAAATCCAAGAGTGACGCCAGTCATGTAGCACTCCCGCTTGGCCAAACACGCTCGGCAAGGTACTTCGGCAGGCTGGCCAGTCCTTCCGCGCGCAAGAGGTTGATGAAGTTTTCGTCAGCAAGCAGTTGCCTCAATGCACCGACGACAAACAAGAGTCGCTGTTGTGTGAATTCGGCCTTCCTGACCATGGATTTCTGACGTTCTACTTCACGCTCATACGTTCGCACGAGACTCGATGTCGTGACAGCGGCAGATTTACTGGTCATATTGTGCGCCGTGCTTCGTCCGAGTGCCTTTCTTCGCTCAATGACACGACGGGCGCTCATCAGTTGCTTGCCCCGCAATTTTCCGGATTCGTACGCCTCCTGGAGCGCTGCCTGTATCTCGGCATCGTCGTCGCCGGCTCCGACAATGATGAGGGCGGCATTCAGGGGAACGAGGCCTTTCTCCACCGCCACCACAAGTCTTTCTTCACCCTGATGCAGCAGCGTAAGGATGCCGTGAACGTAGGTCGCGGTGAGCCCTGTCTTTTCGGCGATGACCTTTGGCGCATATCCCTGTTCCTGCAATTGCCGAATGCCAGCGAGCCGTTCGAGAGGGCGACACTGTCTGCGCGCGATGTTTTCAGTCAGACTCATGACGAATGCGTCCTCGTCGCTGACGCTGACAACGAGCGCGGGGATGGTCGCCTCTCCAAGCGAGCGGAATGCCTTCAATCGGCCTTCGCCGCACACAAGAAGATATTTCTCTATGCCGCTGGTCGTCGCTCGCGGCGTCACCACGATGGGCTTTTTGAGGCCAATGGTCTTGATGTTATCGACGATTTCTTTGAAAACCCGACCATTCCGTTCTCGCGGATTGATAACTTCAATCTGGGAGATGGGGACCATCCGGATTTCTCCGGGCTGCTGCCGCGAATTCACGCTACTCTCCTGAGACGGGCGCGTTCGGCCATGCCATACAAGTAATCCAACGTATCGAAGCGATAGCTCTCAAACTCGATGGGATTCTGGTCTGCCAGGTGGATGCGCGGTTGGCAAAAATCCAGATGTGGCAACAGGTAGTAGTCGAGGGTCGACTCGTTCGTCTGGTCGAGCCGCACGGCAACTGTGATGTCCGGCAGAAGGCTGGTATCAAAGCGCACCTTCCAGTGATTACGGCCATTGTCATGTGCCTGACACCGCGCGAGAACGATGCAGGCTGTGAACTCCTCGTTGACCGTCAGGAGGTCAGTTGCCGGGTCACGTGTCACTGTGCCACCCAAATCCGCGATTTTTGTTTCCGTTTGCGAGACGATTTGCGGATGGAGTTGCCGCAGGAAGCGGTTGGTTTCGATGTAACGGTAATCCCGGCCGGGTGTAAAACCAACGGTCTGATACGCGCGAATTAGACTGCCAAAACGGTACACGTAGACCGATGTGGATGGCATGCCATCGGTTTCATCAATCACGACACCAGAAAGAAATCCTCGACTTCGATACAGGCCGCGCAGCCGCTCGATTAACTCCTCGTTTGAATAGCGACGCGCCCGGGCTCTCATGATGCCTTGAGCCGTGTAGAACGTCTCGCTCGGAACAATTGCCTGAAATGCACCTTCTTTTCGAATCCACATATCAGGGGTGTTGGTCACACGCATCTTCTTCAGCTTGAACGACACACGGTTGTACACGTTATTGCCGATGTATTTCTCGTTGGTCAACACCTCGCGTACCGTGGCTCGTGTCCATTCCCGGTCGAGGTCAGTCCGAACGCGCATACCGTTCAGACGCGCGGCGATTTCGTATTCATCGAGCGACCCATCGATGAACCAGTCATAAATCAGGTTGACCGTTCGCACCTCGCTTTCTGGCCCTGGCATGAGAATTACCCGGTCCGTCTGGAGGCTTTTATGTTCGCCGCGGTGCAATTCTGCTTTCATGAGGCCATGGTCATCGACTAACACGCGCCGCAATCCATAGCCTGCCGGCCCTCCTTGGCGGAACCCCATTTCAATCAAGCGGCACTGGCCTGCGAACACTTTAGCCGACAGCTCCCGGCTGTATTCGCCAGCCATGGCCCGCTTCACGCCTTTGACGATAGTCGAGACCGGTGAGCCGTCGTTCTCAAACTGCTCGGCGCAGTACGCGACCTGGATGCCGGCGCGGCGGCAGATGTACTCGTAGTACGCGCTCTCGTCAGCATCCTGGAATCGCCCCCATCGACTCACGTCGTAAACAAGGATGACGCAAAAGTCAGCATTGCCATTTACGACATCAGAGATGAGATTTTGAAGCGCCTGCCGGCCGTCAATCCGTAGCCCGCTCTTACCCTCATCAGCATACGTACGGACAATTTGGAATCCGCGACGGGCAGCGTAGTCTCGAATCCGGTCGCGCTGATTCTCGGTGGAATACTGCTGGTGTTCGGTCGACATGCGTACATATTCCGCTGCGCGCCCGGCAGAAGAACTGGCGTCGACCGGCGCATCCGCGCTATTGAATGACATGCTCCACCCCGCAACTCAAACACGGACAGGCCGCACGCATCGGACGCAAGTGAACGCCCGATGCGAACCATCGAATGGTCGCGGTCGAAAGCGAACGGCGACAAGGCAAAGGTAGCAGGCTCGAAGCCGATGCGTATCAAGTCATCTATTTGCAATCACGTCGGCGGCGCAGTCGGCGTAGACAGCACGGCGATGTGAACGGTCCACGCGTCCATTTTTGCAACGCCGGTGTCAGCCGCGCGAGACAGCAGGTAGAAGCCAGAGTCCAGCGGCCGGGGAAGCTTGATGGCGTCCATATTTGCAATTGCGCTGGAGGCCCGCCGCGCATTGCGCAATCGCTGCATACTGCGGTTGCGTTCGCAATACGCCGGATGCGCACCCCGATATTCACGCCAGTAGCCCGAGTGGCCCGCGCGCCATTTCGCCTGGGCGCGAGCCTGGTTGTCGCGATAGTCACTGTCGTTACGGAGCCGGTTGCTCTGCCAGTCGCGTCGCCGGGCGCGCTGACAAGCCTCCGAGGAGCAATATCGTTGGCGGGGGACATGCGGCAGCGGCGCAAACGCGTTGCCGCAGGCAAGACAAAAGCGGGTCGATTTCATGGGCCCCTCCAGGTCAGGTTGCGACGGGCGCACGCAGAGGTTCCGACCTGTCACGGCGGACTCTGGTGTGTTAGAGACATACATTTTTCGGACGGACTTGCCGGCGAATCACCCACTTTTCGGACAAGTCACAGCCGTCGATGCTTGGAATCGCACATGGTCCGGTCGGCCCGAAGTCATTGGTCAGCAGGAATCCGCACACATACGGAAGCGCCGGGTAGATGTGACCCAATTCGCGCCGAAGTCAGAACGCGCATCGCGGAAGCGCGGCTACGCTAGTAACACCGGCGGGCAAATAGCGGCGGCGGCGCGAACGCGTTGCCGCGAGCAAGGCAGAGGCGGGTCGATTTCAAGGGGCTCCCTAGGTCGCAGTGCAACGGGCGCATGCGGCCGTCTCGACCCGCCGGCGAAATCACTGGTGTGGGAACGGATGGAGAAGGGGCATCCGTGCGCATCCAGCGGATTCCCATCACTGGCGAAAATCGCTAGAATTTCCCTACTTCAAGCGCAGTTTTTCGAAAAACGCGCGCGTGCGCGACCGCCGTCTGCTGACGGGAGAGCTCGTTTCTGGGGCTTCGAGCACAACGCATTTGACGTGGCCCGGGTTTGAATTTCTCGGCTTATGCGTCCGCTTTTCTCACGTTATGCGTTCGCACTGGCTGGAGCGCCTTCTCTGGCAAGGGCCAGTTTCTCGGGATATGCGACCGTCTACAAGTAAGCGGCAACGCATCCCGTAGGAAGCCAGAGTGTCGCGACTGTGCGTGTCTGATCGGCGTGACGCCTTGGCTCCGGGCCCCAGACCCACTACCTGAAGCAATGCAAGGCCCGCCGTTCTTGGAGCGCGGGCCTTTCGCTTTTCGGGCGCGTCGAACCTGCTTGGTAAGGTGGCGGCCTGAAATAACCGCTTGATTTCCGCTATCGGCGACGACCATCAACCCGATGGGCGCTGCGGCGCTTTGGCCAGCACATGCACGTGCTGCAGATGTGAAAAAGGGCTTAGCCATCATCAGCTAAGCCCTTGATTCTATTGGTGGAGAGGAGGAGGATCGAACTCCCGACCTTCGCATTGCGAACGCGACGCTCTCCCAGCTGAGCTACCCCCCCACGCGTCAAAATGATTCTAGCACAGCATATTTCCAAAGTTGGAATGGAGCGGGTAGATTGAGCCTGGCCACTCCGAACGGTTAGCGTTTCTATCAACGCATCAATCATCCCGCCACTTGCGCACGTACCGATCCTTAACAACCTGCGAGATGTAGGTAGACAGCCCACGCCCGGCGACAGCCAACCACTTCATCTCCTCGACTTCCTGCTCACCGGGCGTCGCATGGTTGTACAGATAAAAATATCCATCCCGAAACTTCACGGTAATTCCGTCGTCGGTCGTTTCATAGGCGACCACGCCCGAACTGCCGCTCAGATTCCGATACCGTTTCATCCCACCACCGGAAGACAGATATCCGTCAGCAGGTTCGCCGGCGCGGTCTCCTTGGGATTATTCAAATACTCTTCAAACACAGGCGCATCCGCGGCTTCATGCTCCGAATTCACGAGCCACTCGCCATAAAGCCACTGATACGCCGCCGCCATATCCGCATACGGACCCTTGTGCCGCAACACAGCGTATCGGCCGCCCGCAATCGACGTGACGCTCACGAGCGCATCGCCCGACACATCGACCGCGCGCGGCAGCCACACCCCGGCCTTCGATCGCAGTTCGTTCTCGGCCACGGAAGTCGGATCGTCGTAGTAAATCCCGATCATCCGCATTTCGTTCGACAGCAGTCCGCGCGATGCGAGCCAGTCCATCAACGTGTCGAACGCCTTGCCGATCTGCATGTACGGGCCGACATGATCGACGCTCAGCACGTCGAAGCCCGCGATATCCCGAATCACCACGTCTCTCATCGTCATCTCGTTACCTCCTGAGTCTGCAAGAGATGGCCGGAACCGGTTGTGCGTCCCGGCCTTTCGATATTGCGCGGGCGGCATGCCGAATACGGCACTGAACGTCCGCGGGAACGACTGCAAGCTGCTGTATCCGGACCGCTCTGCGATGTCGGCAATCGGCATCGATCCATTCGCGAGAAAACCCGCCGCGCGATGCAGACACAGCCTCCGCACTGTCGTCGCGACGGTTTCGCCGTACATCGCCTGATAGATGCGGCGCCAGTGATATGGCGAAAGGCACGCAATCCCGGCAAGCCGGTCGATATCGAGCGGCTCGTCGAGATGATCATAGATATGGTCGAGCACGCGCGCGATGGCCGATATCGTTCATGACGGGCGCAAAGGAATGGGCGACGAAACACGATAGCACGCTGCGATTCACCAAATCCTGCTGACTTGTCGTGCGTTGCGGCACCCTTCACCGCGCATTATTCAGCGTCGGCTTAACGCCGAACCCGCTTCAACTTTGCCGATTTTCGATAACACCTCGATTAATGGCTTCCTACCATCGCCAGATGCCGCCGGTAATGGGCGACCACGAACCGGCACTTTCAATAGGGAGCCTCCGATGAAACAAGAGTCGACAACCCAGCACAAAGGCACCGTCACGCATCACGAACTGAAGCAGACGCTCGGCACCTGGCAGCTTTGGGGCATCGCGGTCGGCCTCGTGATCTCCGGTGAATACTTCGGCTGGAGCTACGGTTGGGCGAGCGCCGGCACGCTCGGTTTCGTGATCACCGCGATCTTCATCGCCGCGATGTACACGACGTTCATTTTCAGCTTTACCGAACTGACGACGTCGATTCCACACGCAGGCGGCCCGTTCGCCTACGCGCGCCACGCATTCGGGCCGACAGGCGGCTACATCGCGGGCGCGGCGACGCTCGTCGAATTCGTGTTCGCACCGCCCGCGATCGCGCTTGCGATCGGCGCCTATCTGCACGTGCAGTTTCCCGGCCTCGAACCGAAGCACGCGGCAATGGGCGCGTACCTGGTGTTCATGGCGCTAAACATCGTCGGCGTACAGATCGCGGCGGCGTTCGAACTCTGCGTGACGCTGCTCGCGATCTTCGAACTGCTGGTGTTCATGGGCGTCGTGTCGCCCGGCTTCCAGTGGTCGAACTTCACGAAGGGCGGATGGGCAGGCTCCGACACGTTCAGCATGGGCGCGTTCCACGGCATGTTCGCGGCGATTCCGTTCGCGATCTGGTTCTTCCTCGCGATCGAAGGCGTTGCAATGGCCGCCGAGGAAGCGAAGAACCCGAAGCGCTCGATCCCGATCGCGTACGTGACGGGCATTCTGACGCTCGTCGTGCTCGCGATCGGCGTGATGGTGTTCGCAGGCGCCGCCGGCGACTGGACGAAGCTCGCCAACATCAATGACCCGCTGCCGCAAGCGATGAAATACATCGTCGGCGAAAACAGCGGCTGGATGCACATGCTCGTCTGGCTGGGTCTGTTCGGTCTCGTCGCGTCGTTCCACGGCATCATCCTCGGCTATTCGCGGCAGATTTTCGCGCTGGCTCGCGCGGGCTATCTGCCGGAGTGGCTGTCGAAAGTGCATCCGCGCTTCAAGACCCCGCATCGCGCGATTCTCGCGGGCGGCGTGGTCGGCATCGCCGCCATCTACAGCGACGAGCTGATCCAGTTCGGCGGCCAGACGCTGACCGCGAATATCGTGACGATGTCGGTATTTGGCGCTATCGTGATGTACATCATCAGCATGCTCGCGCTCTTCAAGCTGCGCCGCACCGACCCGGACATGGAGCGCCCGTTCCGCGCGCCGCTGTTTCCGTATTTCCCGGCGTTCGCGCTGGTGGCCGCGGTGATTTCGCTGGCGACGATGATCTACTTCAATCTGCTCGTCGCGCTCGTGTTTGCTGCATTCGTTGCGTTTGGCTATGGCTACTTCCTGATGACGCGTCATCAACGCGAAGTCGCTCCCGCGGACGTCCTGCTCGAGGAATGACGGCAGCGCACGCAGCACCGACGCACTGGCATTGAGCCGCGCAGTCGCCGCGGCGACGGAGTACACGACATGAGCTACACGGAGACAATCGGCAGCCGCACGTATCGCTTTGCCGATCTGAAGACATTGATGGCGAAGGCGAGTCCGCTGCGTTCCGGCGATCAACTCGCCGGTATTGCAGCGGCGAGCGAGGAAGAACGCGTCGCCGCGAAAATGGCGCTGGCAGACGTGCCGTTGCGCACGTTCCTGAACGAGGCGTTGATTCCGTACGAGAGCGACGAGGTCACGCGCCTCGTCGTCGATACGCATTCGCCGGAAGCGTTCACCGAGATCGCGCATCTGACCGTCGGCGAATTTCGCAACTGGCTGTTGTCCAGCGAGACGGACACAGCGGCACTCGAACGCATCACGAAAGGACTCACGCCCGAGATGGTCGCGGCCGTGTCGAAGCTGATGCGCAACCAGGATCTGATTCTGGCGGCGCGCAAGCGGCCTGTCGTCACGCGCTTTCGCAACACGGTCGGCTTGCCGGGACACATGTCGGTGCGTCTGCAGCCGAACCATCCGACGGATGACGTGAAGGGCATTGCCGCATCGATGATCGACGGTCTGATGTACGGTTGCGGCGACGCGATGATCGGCATCAATCCCGCGTCCGACAGTCTTTCGGCGATCACGAAACTGCTGCTGATGATCGACGATTTCCGCACGCGCTATCAGGTTCCGACGCAATCGTGCGTGCTCACGCATGTCACCAACACGATTTCGGCGATCGAGAAGGGCGCACCCGTCGATCTCGTGTTCCAGTCGATTGCCGGAACCGAAAAGGCCAACGCGGGTTTCGGCATATCGCTTGCGTTGCTGCAGGAAGCGTATGAAGCGGCGTTGTCGCTCAAGCGCGGCACGGTGGGCGACAACGTGATGTACTTCGAAACGGGGCAGGGCAGTGCGCTGTCGGCGGATGCGCATCATGGCGTCGACCAGCAGACCTGCGAGGTGCGCGCGTATGCCGTCGCGCGTCAGTTCAATCCGTTCCTGACGAATACCGTGGTGGGCTTCATCGGCCCCGAGTATCTGTACGACGGCAAGCAGATCACGCGCGCCGGTCTCGAAGATCATTTCTGCGGCAAGCTGCTCGGCGTGCCGATGGGTTGCGACATCTGCTACACGAATCACGCGGAAGCCGATCAGGACGATATGGATAATCTGCTGACGCTGCTCGGCGTCGCGGGCATCAACTTCATCATGGGCATTCCGGGCGCCGACGACGTGATGCTCAACTATCAGAGCACGTCGTTTCATGATGCGCTGTACGTGCGCGACGTACTCGGCTTGCGCCGTGCGCCGGAGTTCGAAGAGTGGCTGGAGTCGATGCAGATCGCCGACGCACGCGGCGCGCTGCTCAACGCGCCGACGCGTCAGCCCTTGCTCGAAGGCGCGAACGAATGGATGGGCATCGCATGAGCGACTCCATCGAAAAGAATGCGTGGCAGGCGTTGCGTGCGTTCACGAATGCGCGCATTGCGTTGGGCCGCGCGGGCAACAGTCTGCCGACGGCGCCGCTGCTCGCGTTCAACCTGTCGCATGCGCAGGCGCGCGACGCCGTGCATCATCCGCTCGATGCCGACGTCCTGCATGAACAACTGCATACGCACGGCTTCGCGTCGCTCGATGTGCACAGCGCAGCGCCCGATCGTGCGCATTATCTGCGGCGTCCGGATATGGGACGACGCTTATCCGATGAGAGCCGCGAAGCGCTGGCGAAGTCGGCTGAAGACGACGCCCCCGATGTGGTCTTCGTCATCGCCGACGGGCTTTCCGCATTTGCCGCATCGAAGCAGTCGATTCCTTTTCTGCAAGCCATCGCGAAGCGGCTCACGGACTGGAAGATCGGACCTGTCGTGGTCGCGCGTCAATCGCGTGTCGCGTTGGGCGACGAGATCGGCGAGTTGCTGAAGACGAAGCTGGTTGTAATGCTGATCGGTGAGCGGCCCGGATTGAGTTCGCCCGATAGCCTCGGTATCTATCTCACGTATGCGCCGAAAGTGGGGTGCAGCGACGCGCAGCGCAACTGCATTTCGAACGTGCGGCCCGAAGGCCTCGATTACGAAGCGGCCGCGCACAAGCTGCATTATCTGTTGACGCATGCGCGCCGTCTGGGACTGACGGGTGTCGGTTTGAAGGACGATAGCGACGCGCTGCTGCAAGCGCCAGAAGCAGCGGCCGCTATCGGTAACGCTTCAAAGGCTCAATGAAAATGTGCCCCGACGCATTGCACGTCGGGGCACCGTAATCAGCTAAGCATCCGCCTTGCTCACAGGATGCCTTTCGAGCCACGCATTTTCATGATCGTCGAACAGACGCGAGCGCGTCAGGAAACGCAGGCCTGTCGGACGCTCCAATGAAAACATGCCGCCGTTGCCCGGCACGGCATCGATGATCAACTGCGTGTGCTGCCAGTACTCGAATTGCGATTCGCTCATGTAGAACGGCACGCCTGCAATCTCGCCGAGCCTCACATCCGATCCGCCGACCATGAATTCGTTCGATGGAAAGCACATCGGCGCGCTGCCGTCGCAACATCCGCCCGATTGATGAAAAATGATCGGTCCGTGTTCGGCGCTCAGCTGCTGGATCAGTTTGATGGCGGCGTCCGTCGCCACGACACGCGCAACGCCTTGTTCGCTCATCTCGCTTCCTCTCTCGCTTTGACCCGCTGAAAAAGCGGGCGAACCGCATCGCGCGATTCGCCCAACAGGAGCACTGCGCTCAGAAGAAACCCAACGGTTTGTCGCTATAGCTGACGAGCAGATTCTTCGTCTGCTGATAGTGGTCGAGCATCATCTTGTGGTTCTCGCGCCCGATGCCCGACTGCTTATAGCCGCCGAATGCCGCATGCGCGGGATACGCGTGGTAGCAGTTCGTCCACACACGGCCCGCCTGGATCTCACGGCCGAAGCGGTACGCGCGCGTGCCGTCGCGCGTCCAGACGCCGGCGCCGAGACCGTACAGCGTGTCGTTGGCGATTTCGAGCGCTTCTTCTTCCGTCTTGAACGTCGTGACGGACACCACCGGCCCGAAGATTTCTTCCTGGAAGATGCGCATCTTGTTGTGGCCGCGGAACACGGTCGGCTTCACGTAATAGCCCTTCGAGAGTTCGCCGTCGAGCTTGTTCTGCTCGCCGCCGATCAGGCATTGCGCGCCTTCCTGTTTGCCGAGATCGATATACGACAGGATCTTTTCCAGCTGTTCCCGCGAGGCCTGCGCACCGATCATCGTCTTCGTGTCGAGCGGATGGCCCTGCTGGATTGCGGCGACGCGCTTCAGTGCGCGTTCCATGAAGCGGTCGTAAGCGGATTCCTCGATCAGCACACGCGACGGGCACGTGCAGACTTCACCCTGATTCAGCGCGAACATCGCAAAGCCTTCAAGCGCCTTGTCGAAGAAGCTGTCGTCCTTGTCGAGCACGTCCGCGAAGAAGATGTTCGGGCTCTTGCCGCCCAGTTCCAGCGTCACGGGAATGATGTTCTGGCTCGCGTACTGCATGATGAGGCGGCCCGTCGTCGTTTCACCCGTGAAGGCGATCTTCGCGATCCGCTTGTTCGACGCGAGCGGCTTGCCCGCTTCGAGGCCGAAGCCATTGACGATGTTCAGCACGCCTGCAGGCAGCAGATCCTGAATCAGCTCCGCCAGCACGAGCAGCGAGGCGGGCGTCTGTTCGGCGGGCTTCATCACGACGCAATTGCCCGCCGCGAGCGCGGGCGCGAGCTTCCACGCAGCCATCAGGATCGGGAAATTCCACGGAATGATCTGCCCGACCACGCCGAGCGGCTCGTGAAAATGATACGCGACCGTGTCGTGATCGATCTCCGAAATGCCGCCTTCCTGCGCGCGCACAGCGCCCGCGAAGTAGCGGAAGTGGTCGATTGCGAGGGGAATGTCGGCGGCCATCGTTTCGCGCAGCGGCTTGCCGTTATCGATCGACTCGGCGACGGCGAGGCGTTGCAGATTCGCTTCGAGGCGGTCGGCGATCTTGTTGAGGATGTTCGCGCGTTCCGTGGTCGAGGTCTTGCCCCACGCGGCCTTCGCGCGATGCGCGGCATCCAGCGCGAGTTCGATGTCGGCTTCGCGCGAACGCGGAATCGACGTGAACGCTTCGCCCGTAATTGGCGAGATGTTGTCGAAGTACTCGCCGCCAACCGGCTTCACCCATTCGCCGCCGATGAAATTGGCGTATTGCTTCTTGTACGGGAACTCGGTCGTCAGAAACTTCATGTCTGCATGATTCATATCTGTGTGCTCCTCACATGATCGGATGTCGATGTATTCGGTTGGGTATATCACCCGGCCAGGCGGTATTCCGCTGCCGCGGGTGCTTATCGCCAGAAGCGTGCCAACGTCGACGCACGGACGGCCGATGCCGGTGCACGCAGCACTGCCGCGATGCACGCGCTCGCCGAGCGAAGAATGTGCACCTCGATGACGTTGCATCCATGAGCAGTTCGAAGACCGAGTGTTCATCGATTGAACAGGGCAATGCGTTGTGCAGACGAACCACGCGATAATCCGTTCGGCATGGGACTTGCGTCGGTTGACCCCTGTTTGTTCAATGTCGCATGCAGGTGTGCATGTCCATCATCGATGCCCCCAATGACGACCGATCTCCATTCCTTGTCCGCACAGCCGGCCGCGTGCCGCGTCGAAACGAGCGTCGCGCACGATGCCGATGAGCAGGCGCGCAATCTTCACGGCTGGACGCAGACGTACGACCAGCTCACGGCGGGCCGCTTCATCGGGAAGCTGACGGGACTGCATCTCGACGACATGCACGTGTTCTGCGAGACGACGAGTCAGACCCTGCGCCAGACCTGCGAAGTGCCTTCGGACGCGTACTGGTTCGGTGTTCCCGCCGCCGACGAAAGCATCGGCCGCATCGGACCTCAGCCGATCGACCGGGACGCGCTGGCGTTTCAGCGCGGCGGCGTGGAGTTCGAACTGCTCACGCCGGGCGGCTACGCGATCTTCGGCGTGGTTGTGCGCGGCGAGACCTTGCAGCGGCACGCGGCCTCCGTCGAACATGCCGATATGCTCGATCGCGCATCGCAGACGGGCATCGTGCCGATTCAGACGCAGAACAAGGCGCGCTTTTGCGGTCTGTTGCGCGCCGTGCTCGACGACACGGCGCATGCCGCGCTGTCCGAACGCGCGCGACGCAATCTGCAGTCATCGGTGTTGTCGTCGCTGTTCGATCTGTGCGGGACGACGGCGCTCGAACCGGTCGCGATCCCCGCGCGTCCGCGCCGACAGTGGATCGTCTCCGAAGCGCGCGATTACGTGATCGCGAATCGCGAGCGCCCCGTCGGCGTGCCGGAGCTGTGCGAGCACTTGCACGTCAGCCGCCGCACGCTGCAGTACTGCTTTCAGGACGTGCTGGGCCTCGCGCCCGCGAACTATCTGCGCGCGATCCGGCTGAACGGCGCGCGCCGCGAGCTGTGCGGCGCGATGCCCGGCGAACTCACGGTGCAGGACGTCGCCGCCGCATGGGGCTTCTGGCATCTGAGCCAGTTCGCGACCGACTATCGCAAGCTTTTCGGCGTGCGTCCTTCCGACACGCTGAAGGCCGTTCCTGCTCCCGCCAGTCCGCAACTGGCTCACTAGCGTTCCATCGCCGGGGTGGACGGGCGCATCCGCTAGAATTGCGGCATGCACGGCCCCGTCTCGCCGCCTGTCTCACCGTCCTCGTCGACTTCGCACCACGCGCGCCGGCCCGTCCAAACGTGTCCACAGGAAGCTGTGGATAACGGGAAGAATTGCGGGCAGAACGCGTGTGGAATCGATGTGGACGTAAACGGGGTAACTCGACAAGCACGCGCGGACCGAAAAAGTTGTTCGTCGAAGCCATCCGGTGCGCACATCAACCGCATAGGGTTATGCGTCCGGCAAAACGCTGATTCGTTTCGGTAAACCTGTGTTATCCACAGAAATGCCGCGTGCTTGTTAACTGCTACTACGTATACATAAAGTAAACCTATTGTTGAAAAGCCAGCGCGGGCAGAGAAGGCGCGTTGGCGACTCACGCTGGAGATTCACCGTGTTCACATGTATCAACCAGAGCTGCGGCGCGCAGTGGGAAGTGTCCGACGTCGTCATCAAGAACGAAGGGCAAGGCCTGCTGTTTCGTTGCCCGATGTGCGGCGCGCGCAATTACGTCGAGCGATTCGATGCCGACGACGGCACGATCGTCTATGAACAGATCGAAGGCCGCCCCTATCTCTAAGCCCGCACACGACTATGACAACCAAGGCTCGTCCTTTTAGCGAACTGCCGCTCTCGCAGGCGGCGCTCGCGAATCTCACGCAGCTCGGCTACACCGAGATGACGCCGATCCAGGCCGCGAGCCTGCCCATTGCGCTTGCGGGCCACGATCTGATCGCGCAGGCGAAGACGGGCAGCGGCAAGACAGCGGCGTTCTCGCTGGCGCTGCTTGCACGGCTCGACGCTCTCCGTTATGCGGTGCAGGCGATGGTGCTGTGCCCGACGCGCGAACTCGCCGACCAGGTCACGCAGGAAATCCGCCGCCTCGCGCGCGCCGAAGAGAACATCAAGGTGCTGACGCTGTGCGGCGGCACGCCGATGCGTCCGCAGACGGCGAGCCTCGAGCATGGCGCGCATATCGTCGTCGGCACGCCGGGGCGCATCATGGATCATCTGGAGCGCGGCAGCCTGTCGCTCGACGCGCTCAACACGCTCGTGCTCGACGAAGCGGACCGCATGCTCGACATGGGTTTTTTCGACGATATCGCCAGGGTCGCGCGTCAATGTCCGAAGGAGCGGCAGACGTTGCTGTTTTCGGCGACCTATCCGGAGGGCATCGCCAAGCTGAGCCAGCAGTTCCTGCGCAACCCGAAGGACGTGAAGCTCGAAGAGCGTCACGACGACAGCAAGATCCGTCAACGCTTCTACGAAGTGACGGAAGACGAGCGTCTGCATGCCGTCGGCCAGTTGCTGAATCACTACCGTCCCGTGAGCACGATCGCGTTCTGCAACACGAAGAACCAGTGCCGCGATCTGCTCGACGTGCTGCGCGCGCAAGGTTTTCATGCGCTGGCGCTGCATGGCGAACTCGATCAGCGGGAACGCGATCAGGTGCTGATCCAGTTCGCGAATCGCAGCTGCTCGGTGCTCGTCGCTACCGACGTCGCCGCGCGCGGACTCGACATCGCGCAACTCGAAGCGGTGATCAACGTCGACGTGACGCCGGACCCCGAAGTGCACACGCACCGCATCGGACGCACGGGCCGCGCGGATCAGGACGGCTGGGCGCTGAGCCTCGCGAGCATGAACGAGATGGGGCGTGTCGGCGGTATCGAAGAGGCGCAAGGGCGCGACGTCGAATGGCATCCGCTTGCCGGACTGAAGGCCGCGAGCGACGAACCGCTGCTGCCGCCGATGGAAACGCTGCAGATTCTCGGCGGCCGCAAGGAAAAAATCCGTCCCGGCGATGTGCTGGGCGCGCTGACGGGCGACGCCGGTTTCCAGGGTTCGCAGATCGGCAAGATCAACGTGACGGAGTTTTCCACTTACGTTGCCGTCGATCGCAGCGTCGCGCGTGATGCGCTGCGCAAGCTGAATGCGGGCAAGGTGAAGGGCAAGAAGGTGAAAGTGCGCCTGATGGACGAGTGACGCACGAATGAGCGGGGCAGTTGCGCACATTGCCCCGCGCTTCGTCATATGAATGGCCTGAGACGCACAGGCATCAATCCTTCTCATACCCGCGGGATTACCCTGCCGTGTCGCGCATTTCGCGTTGCGGCATCAACGCAGCAGCGTTTCCTCCGATCTTCCGGCGTGCGCGATGTCACCGCGTGCATGAGCCAAACGCATGCCGCGCATGACAAACTTTCGATTGTTCCGATGCGCGTGATGTTGCCTAATCGTACAAACTGAACGGGACCGGCGCGCAACGCGTGGCCCGCCGATTTGCAGCGAGGAGGAGGAATCCCATGCAGAGCGCTTTGCAAGCACGCTCGAAGTTGCCGGACGTCGGCACGACGATTTTCACGGTCATCGGCCAGCTGGCCGCTGAACACAACGCATTGAACCTGTCGCAGGGCGCGCCGAATTTCGCGCCGGACGAAGCGCTCGTCGACGGCGTGACCAAGGCGATGCGCGCGGGACACAATCAATACGCGCCGATGGCGGGCATCGGCGCGCTGCGCTCGGCGCTCGCCGCGAAGGTCGAGACGCTGTACGGCGTGCATTACGATCCGTCGACGGAAGTGACCGTAATCGCAAGCGCGAGCGAAGGCCTCTATTCGACGATCAGTGCGCTCGTGCATCCCGGCGACGAGGTGATCTACTTCGAGCCGTCGTTCGACAGCTACGCGCCCATCGTGCGCCTGCAAGGCGCGAAGCCGGTTCCCATCAAGCTGTCCGCTCCCGGTTTCCGGGTGAACTGGGACGAAGTGTCGGCCGCGATCACGCCGAAGACGCGCATGATCATCGTCAACACGCCGCACAATCCGACCGCGACGATTTTCAGCGACGCCGATATCGAACGTCTGAAGGCCGTCACGCGCAACACGGATATCGTGATTCTGTCCGACGAAGTGTACGAACACGTCGTGTTCGACGGCGCGAAGCATCACAGCATGGCGCGTCATCGGGAACTGGCGGAGCGCAGCGTGATCGTGTCGTCGTTCGGCAAGTCGTATCACGTAACGGGCTGGCGCGTCGGCTACTGTCTCGCGCCCGCTGCGCTGATGGACGAAATCCGCAAGGTCCATCAGTTCATGGTCTTTTCCGCCGACACGCCGATGCAGTATGCGTTCGTCGAGGCGCTCTCGGATCCGCAAAGCTATCTGGGCCTGTCCGACTTCTATCAGAAGAAGCGCGATCTGCTCGCGCGAGAGCTGCGCGAGTCGCGCTTCGAGCTGTTGCCGAGCGAAGGCAGCTTCTTCATGCTCGCGCGTTATCGCGGGTTCTCGGATGAAAGCGACAGCGACTTCGTGCTGCGTCTGATCCGCGATGCGAAGGTCGCGACCATTCCGCTGTCCGCGTTCTATACGGACGGCACGGATTCCGGCGTGATTCGCCTGAGCTTTTCGAAAGACGACGAGACGCTGATCGAAGGCGCGCGCCGTCTTCGGTCGATCTGAACGAGGACCACCCGATGATGCAGCAATCGATCAACGCGGCCGTCGTGCAGATGAGCAGCAGCGCCGACGTCCAGCAGAATCTCGGCGAAGCGCGCCGCTGGGTGCATCAGGCCGCGCGAGAAGGCGCGACGCTGATCTGCCTGCCCGAATATTTTTGCTGGATCGGCGACGACGAAATGCAGCGCGTCGCGCTCGCCGAAGCATTCGGCGACGGCCCGATTCAGCAGGCGCTATCGGAACTCGCGCGCGAAACGGGCGCGTGGCTGATCGGCGGCACGGTGCCGATGCGTCCTGCGCACGGGCCGCAGGCGGGCACGCACGCGTACAACACATCGCTCGTGTTCGATCCGTCGGGGCAATGCTCGGCGCGCTACGACAAGATCCATCTGTTCAGCTTCAACCAGGGCGCGGAGCAGCACGCCGAGGGCGACACCATGGTGGGCGGCGACAGTATCGGCACGGCGCAAGGGCCGTTCGGCACGCTGCGGCTGTCCGTGTGCTACGACCTGCGCTTTCCCGAGCTGTATCGCGCGGCACCCGACGCCGATGTGATCGCCGTGCCTGCTGCCTTCACGCACACCACGGGCCTCGCGCATTGGGAACTGCTGCTGCGCGCGCGCGCCGTCGAAAACCAGGCCTTCGTGCTCGCATGCGGTCAGTGCGGCACGCATTCGAATGGCTGGCGGACTTTTGGACACAGTATGATCGTCGGGCCGTGGGGCGAGGTGCTCGCGCGGCGCGACGACGAGCCCGGAATCGCGCTCGCGACGCTCACACAAAGCGCGCTCGACGAAGCGCGCAATCGTCTGCCGGTGCTCACGCATCGGCGTATCGCTACGCCGTCTGACGTGCGTTGAACCGCAGTGAACACAAGGGGAAGGAGATCGATGATGAAGCGAGTGAAGAATCTGCTGATGCTGGCGTGCGCGTTTGCATCGGTGGCGACGGGGTCGGCCATGGCCGCCGACGCCACGACGCTGCGCTATGGCCTTGAGGCGCAGTATCCGCCGTTCGAGTCGAAGGGCTCGAATGGAGAACTGCAGGGTTTCGATATCGATATCGGAAATGCCGTCTGCAAGACCGCGAACCTGAAATGCAGCTGGGTTGAAACATCGTTCGACGGCCTGATCCCCGCCTTGCAGGGCCGCAAGTTCGACGCGATCAACTCGGCGATGAACGCAACGGAAAAGCGCCGCCAGGCGATCGACTTCACCAATGTTATCTACCGCGTGCCGACGCAACTGATCGCACGCAAGGACAGCGGACTGCAGCCGACGCCCGAATCGTTGAAGGGCAAGCGCGTCGGCGTGTTGCAGGCGTCGATTCAGGAGACGTTCGCGAAGTCTCATTGGGAAAGCGCGGGCGTCACGGTCGTGCCGTATCAGGACCAGAATCAGGTCTATACCGATCTCGTCGCCGGCCGCCTCGATGCCACGCTCGTGCTCGCGCCGGCGGGGCAGACGGGCTTCCTGTCGCGTTCCGACGGCAAGGACTTCGCGTTCGTCGGTCAGCCGGTGCGCGACGACAAGATCCTCGGCAGCGGCATCGCGTTCGGTATCCGCAAGGGCGATAGCGGGCTTCGCAACCAGTTGAACGCGGCGATCGCGAAGGTGCAGGCGGACGGCACCGTCAAGACGCTCGCGGAGAAATACTTCGGCAATATCGACGTGTCGGTGAAGTAATTTCGTTCGCCGCATCGCCAGACGCGCCGCATGGTTTCCGCCATGCGGCGCGTTTCTTTTTGGTCTGGGTTTTGCGTCATGTCTGACGAATGAATAAGCGAAAGCCAATGGAATAAAGCCTGCAATGCGCCTGTTAGCGCAGCAAGAGCCCGATTTCCGCACGACCGAACCATCATGTCCCGCATCTATTCGCCGTCCGACACGCCGCTGACCGAAGCCGACATGCAGGCATTCGCCGACGGCAATCTGCCGCCCGAACGGGCGGCGCGCGTGCGGAGGTATCTCGGCTCGCGGCCGGGGGAAGCCGAGCGGATCGCGTTCTACCGGCAACTGAACATGCAGATGCGCGGCGTGTTCGAAGGTGGATTTCCGCAGCGGGTTCACGCACCGCGTCCCGGCCGTGAGGGCCGCCTGGATCTACGCTCGACGATGCGCAGGTTTTTCGCGCGACGCGTGGGTGCCGCGCTGCTCGGTGTCGTGCTGACGGTGTTGGCGGCGAGCGGCTGGTGGGTTGCGTCGCGCGTATCGCCGGAAATGCTCGACGCCGCCGCTGTCATGGCGCTGATGCGGGAATCCGGCCAGCAGGTTTCGGGAGCCTCGGCGGCTGTGCGGGGCGATCCGTACGCGGCGGACCTCGCCGCCGTCGGATTGACGCTGGTGGCGACGAAAACGCGCCATCCGAACGCACTCGCGAGCATCGACATAGCCGACTACCGGAACGCCGACGGCGAAGCTGTCGTGCTGCTGTCGGCTTCGGCTCCGTTTGCGAAGGCGCAGCCGCACTGGGCGGCGCAGCGCATCGGCAATGTGCGGCTGTTGTCATGGACTGTGGGCGGCAGACGGTATGTGCTTGCAGGCCATGCCACGACACATGGGCTGATGCGGGCCGCGGACGCGCTGACGATAGGCTGACAACGCGCCCGTTTTGGCGATTTTCATGCCCCTGACCGGCTAGTGAAAAACAGGCGGAATAAAATGTCACAGGTTGTGTTCTCTGCTTCAAGAGGCGACGTGCGTGGCGGCTTTGCGCACCGAGCGACATTCGATGGGTAGAGCAAATGGACATCCGTAACGAATTGATGGATCACGTTCCGCGATTGCGCCGCTATGCGCGGGCGCTGATCAGCAATCGCGATCTCGCCGACGACCTCGTGCAGGACACGCTAGAACGCGCGCTCACGCGCACGAAGATGTTCGAGGCGGGCACCGATCTGCGTGCATGGCTTTTCACGATCATGCACAACGTCTTCGTCAATCAGGTGCGCAAGTCGTCGTCGCGTGCGGTGCATGTGTCGGTGGATGACGAGAGCATCGTCGAAAGCGAATTTGCGGTGTCGGGCGAGCAGACGCGCTCGCTTGAAGTCCGCGATCTCGACTATGCATTGCAGCGTTTGCCCGCCGATCAGCGCGAAGTTGTGCTGCTCGTCGGGCTTGAAGAAATGAGTTACGCCGAAGTGGCGATTGCGCTCGACATTCCCGTCGGCACGGTGATGTCGAGGCTCTCGCGTGGACGCGAGCGTTTGCGCGCGTTGATGGCGGGCGCACAGCCCGGCGCGAAACTGAAGGTGGTGCGATGAGCGATCAACAGACTCCCGTCAGCGAAGAGGAAATTCACGCGTACGTCGACGGCACGCTGTCCGACGAACGGCGTGAACAGGTGGAGCGCGCGATCGAACTGAATCCCGCGCTGGCCGCGCGTATCAGCGATTACTTTTCGCTGAACAACATGTTTCATGAGCGCTATGACCGCGTGCTGAACGAGCCCGTGCCTGCGCGTTTGCGTGTGCCGGAGAAGCGTCGCTGGACGAGCGCGGCGAACTGGCCGCAGTTCGCGGGCATGGCGGCGGCGCTGGTGCTGGGCATCGGCATTGGCGTCGGCACGAATATGGGCAAGGACGTGGCTGCGCCGTGGACGGGTGCGTCGTCGGCGACGTCGAATACGCGGCCCGTGAGCGCGGATGCTTCGGAAGTCTTCGCGCAGAAGGCGGCGCTGGCGCATGTCGTGTATATGCCAGCTGTCGATCGCCCTTCGCAGATCGGCGAGGATCACGAGCAGGATTTCGTGCAGTATCTGGCGAACAAGCTCGGCACCGACGTGCATCCGCCGATGCTCACGAAGAACGGCTTCGAGCTTGCGGGCGGCCGCGTCTTACCTGGCGACGACGGACCCGTTGCGCAGTTCATGTATCACAACGCAAAGGGCGAGCGCGTGACAGTGTGCATTTCTCATCGCAAGGCGAGTGCGAATACGACGGCGTTCAAGCTGTATCAGGAAGGGCCCGTGAACGTGTTCTATTGGGTGGACGGCGATTTTGGCTATGCGGTGTCGGGTGGTATCGATCGCAAGGTGATGCTGCAGATTGCGCATGACGTGTATGCGCAGTTGACGGCGGCGACGCCGGGTTGATCGTTCGAGCGGGTTTGTATTGACGGCTGCATCTTCGGATGCGGCCGTTTTTTCTCGTTTTATTATTTAGCTATCCGTATCATTTTTTTGGAGGGCGACCGGGAATAGAACGCAGCGTCGCGTGGTTCGTCATGGTGCGTACCGCACGTTTTCAAAGGAGTTGGAAATGAAGATGCTCGCACTGTTGGCCGTATCCGTCGCCGCACTCGGGTCGACGAATGTGTTCGCGCAAGGCAAGACGCGCGCGCAGGTGTATCAGGAATTGATCGAGGCGCAGCAGAACGGATTGAACTACATCACCGATGCGTCTTATCCCGAGGTCAGTCCGGCTTTCGAAGGCACGGTTGCGTATTTGAAGAAGCAGGCGCTTGAAAAAGCGCAGGCCGCGAACAAGATGGCCAAGGCGGCTTCGGATGCGGCGGTGCCGGGGAATTGAACGGGCTTTGGCGAGGGCGGAAATGAAAAAGGCCGATCAGCTTTCGCTAACCGGCCTTTCAAATTCTTGGTGGGGCGTGAGTGACTCGAACACTCGACCTACGGATTAAGAGTCCGCTGCTCTACCAACTGAGCTAACGCCCCCAACAGAAGCGAAATTATGCAGGAGTTTTTCTTGCTTGGCAAGTCCTTCTCGCAAAATTCTTAAAAAAAGATCGCGGAAGAGCGTCGATACGAAGTCAAAGCCAGACGCGGAAAGCAGCCGAAAGCACCAACGAAGCGCACGCGCGTTCGTCCCGGTATCATGTCGCGACATCACGCCGCGCGGCCTTCCGTGCGGCTCCAACGGAAAATTACGATGGACGACAACGAAGTCCGGGAACTGCTCGACCGTGTGCTCGCGCCGTGGGTGCGGGCGCTGTCCCTCACGCCCGTTAAGGTCGACGATGAAAGCGCCACGCTGCGCCTGCCGTTTTCGGGCGAATTGCGTCACAGCGGCGGCGTCATCTGCGGCCAGGTCTTCATGGCGGCTGCCGACACGGCAATGGTCGTCGCTATTTCGGCTGCGCTCGGCGGCTTCAAGCCGATGACAACCGTCTCGCTGAACATCAGCTTCATGCGCGCCGTCCGCAAAGGCGACGTCCACATCACGGCGCGCGTGCTGCGCATGGGTCGCAATCTCGTGTTCGGCGAAGTCGAACTCATCGACGAAGACGGCAAGATGGCCGTCCACGCCACCACCACTTACGCGCTGCTCAACTGAGCGCGCGTCCGCCGACGGCGCGAACGCGCGCCGCGGCAATCGAAGGAAGCAACGGATGTTCGATCAGGTCGTATTCGCCGGTGGCGGCAACCGCTGCTGGTGGCAGGCGGGATTCTGGGACGTGATCCAGCCGCACCTGGACATCAGGCCGCGCGTGATCACGGGAATCTCGGCGGGCGCGGCGACGGCCTGCATGCTCTACACGCGTGACGCCGACTGGGTCATGCGCTACTACGAGAACGCGTTGCGCAACAACACGAAGAACGCGTACTGGGGCAATCTGCTGCGCGGGGAATCGGTGTTTCCGCACTACCGGATCTACCGGCAGGCGCTGCTCGACATCTACGGCGAGAATTTCGCGCAACTCGCGACGGCGCCGGAAATCCGCATCGGCGTGTCGCATGTGCCGCGCTGGCTGGGCGCGCGCAGCGCCGTCGCGGCGGGACTGATCGCGTACAACATTGAAAAATATATCCGCAAGACGCTGCACCCGACGCTCGGCCAGTCGCTTGGTTTTCATCCGGAGTTCGTGCGCGCGCAGGATTGCGCGAGCGTCGAGGAACTCGCGGACCTGATTCTGCAGTCGTCGTGTACGCCGCCGTTTACGCCTGTTCTGCGCCGCAACGGGCGCCCTGTGCTGGATGGCGGGATGGTCGACAACGTGCCTGTCGGCGCGCTCGATCCGACGCCCGGCACGGTGCTCGTGATGGTGACGCGCATCTATCCGCGTCCGCAAATGTTCGTTGTGCCGCACGGCGCGCAGCAGTGGCTGTACGTGCAGCCGTCGTGCAAGGTGCCGATTTCGAGCTGGGACTACACGAGTCCTTCGCAGATGTTGCACGCCTATAACCTGGGCCGCACGGACGGCGAGCAGTTTCTACAACGCGTGCCTGAACTGCTCGATGCCGCGGCGCACGACTGAAGCGCGTAATTAAGCGAAAGCGCAAAACAAAAGCGGCCTTGAAGGCCGCTTTCGCCGATTCCCGGTGCTTACTTCCGGCGCCCGCCCTGTAGCGCTTCCGGATTCGCGACGCTCGCGGTGTCGCCCTGATCGAACGCGAGAATGTTCTTGAACGCCGCGCTGAAATACAGCTCGTAGCTTTCCTTTTCGACGTAGCCGATGTGCGGCGAGCAGATCACGTTTTCCATCCGCAGCAGGCTGTAACCCTGCAGAATCGGCTCGCTTTCGTAGACGTCGATCGCGACCATGCCCGGCCGGTTGTGCGATAGCGCGCCCATCAGCGCATTTTCTTCCAGCAGTTCCGCGCGGCTCGTGTTCACGAAGAGCGCGGTCGGCTTCATGCGCATCAGGTCTTCCTGCTTGACGATGCCGCGCGTGTCGTCGTGCAGGCGCAGATGCAGCGACAGCACATCGCTCTGTTCGAACAGCGCTTCGCGGCTTTCCGCGACAGTGTAGCCATCGGCGGCGGCGGCTTCGCGCGTGTGCTCGCGGCCCCAGATCAACACGTTCATGCCGAACGCCTTGCCGTAGCCGGCAACCATCCGGCCGATCTTGCCGTAGCCCCAGATGCCCAGTGTCTGGCCGCGCAGCACCTGACCGAGACCGAAGTTCGGCGGCAGCGCCGACGTCTTCAGGCCCGATTGTTGCCATGCCCCCTGCTTAAGGTTTGCTACGTATTGCGGAATGCGGCGTTGCGCGGCCATGATTAGAGCCCACGTCAGTTCGGCGGGGGCAACAGGCGAACCGACGCCCTCGAGCACGGCAATGCCGCGCTCCGTGCAGGCGGCCATGTCGATATGGCTTCCCGCTTTGCCCGTCTGGCTGATCATGCGCAGATGCGGCAACTTGTCGAGCAGTTGAGAGCTGATGCGGGTGCGTTCGCGAATCAGGACCAGCGCGTCGACTTCCGACAGGCGGCTGGCGAGCTGGCCGAGGCCGCGGACGGTGTTGTTGAAAACCTTGACCTCGTGGTCGGCGAGCAATTGGAAACAGTCGAGCTTGCGGACGGCGTCTTGATAGTCGTCAAGGATGGCAATCTTCATGGCGTATATGTTTTGCGACGCACCCACGTGGTGCGGAACGGAGAGTCTGATTCGGGTGTCCCATCATGTGACCTGGACCACATGATGCTTGTTTTGAATGCCTTACCGTATAAGGAGCCGCTATGACGGAGCCATGGCGGCGGGGCAAGTTCCCTCGTTTTTAACAGTTTGTTGCATGTCCGCGCAAGCCGCTTTACAGACGGTTTCAACGTGCCGGCGACAGACTGGAAAGGCCCTTACGACCTGCAGAATCGCGCGTCAGAGATCCTTTCGCGCAGATTGACGCCTCTCGCACGCAGCGTCGCTGGGCTAGCACCGTTTCTTCTTCTACCAAAACGGAGACAGCTCGATGAATCATCCCGCATTTGCAGGCCATTCGACCCTCGAAGCGCCTGCCTGGGTCAAACATCAAAAACTGATCGAGTGGGTGCAGCGCGTCGCGGCGCTGGCAAAGCCGGAACGGATCGTCTGGTGCGACGGTTCGCAGGAGGAATACGACCGGCTATGCGCGCAAATGGTCGCGGCCGGCACCCTCAAGAAGCTCAACCCGGCCAAACGGCCGAACTCCTATCTCGCCTGCTCCGATCCGTCCGACGTCGCGCGCGTCGAGGACCGCACGTTCATCTGCTCGAAGCGTCGCGAAGAGGCCGGCCCGACCAACAACTGGATCGAGCCCGACGAAATGCGCGCGACGCTCAACGGTTTGTTCGACGGCGCGATGCGCGGCCGGACGATGTACGTCGTGCCGTTCTCGATGGGCCCGCTCGGCTCGCCGATCGCGCATATCGGCGTCGAACTGAGCGATAGCCCGTACGTCGTCACGAACATGCGGATCATGACGCGCATGGGCCGCAAGGTCTACGACGTGCTCGGCGAAGACGGCGCGTTCGTGCCGTGCGTGCACTCCGTGGGCGCGCCGCTCGCGGCGGGCCAGAAGGACGTCGCGTGGCCGTGCAACGACACCAAGTACATCGTCCACTTTCCGGAATCGCGTGAAATCTGGAGCTACGGCTCGGGCTACGGCGGCAATGCGCTGCTCGGCAAGAAGTGCTTTGCGCTGCGCATCGCGTCGACGATGGGCCGCGACGAAGGCTGGCTCGCCGAGCATATGCTGGTGCTCGGCGTGACTTCGCCGGAAGGCAAGAAGCATCACGTGGCGGCCGCGTTCCCGTCGGCATGCGGCAAGACCAATTTCGCGATGCTGATTCCGCCGCAAGGCATGAACGGCTGGAAGATCACGACGATCGGCGACGACATCGCGTGGATCAAGCCCGGCAAGGACGGGCGTCTCTACGCGATCAACCCGGAAGCGGGTTATTTCGGCGTCGCGCCCGGTACGAGCGAAAAGACCAACTTCAACGCGATGGCGACGCTGAAGGAAAACGTGATCTTCACGAACGTCGCGCTGACGGACGACGGCGACGTCTGGTGGGAGGGCATGACGGACGAGCCGCCTGCGCATCTGATCGACTGGCAGGGCAAGGACTGGACCCCCGCCAACGCGAAGGAAACGGGCCGCAAGGCCGCGCACCCGAATGCGCGCTTCACGGCGCCTGCGTCGCAATGCCCGTCGATCGACGCCGAATGGGAAAATCCGGCAGGCGTACCGATCGACGCGTTCGTGTTCGGCGGCCGCCGCTCGACGACCGTGCCGCTCGTGACGGAAGCGCGGGACTGGGTCGAAGGCGTTTACATGGCCGCGACGATGGGCTCGGAAACGACGGCCGCGGCGGCCGGCCAGCAAGGGGTCGTACGGCGCGATCCGTTCGCGATGCTGCCGTTCTGCGGCTACAACATGAGCGACTACTTCGGCCACTGGCTGAAAACGGGCGCGAAGCTGGAGCAGCTGAGCGTGCGCACGCCGAAGATCTTCTGCGTCAACTGGTTCCGCAAGGGCGACGATGGCAAGTTCGTGTGGCCGGGCTTCGGCGAAAATATGCGCGTGCTGCGCTGGATGGTCGACCGCATCGAAGGCACGGCGCAGGGCGAGGAGCATGCGTTCGGCGTGTCGCCGCGCTACGACGACATCGACTGGAGCGGGCTCGACTTCACGCGCGAGCAGTTCGAGCAGGTGATTTCCGTCGATGATGCCGCGTGGCGCAAAGAACTCGCGCTGCACAGTGAACTCTTCGACACGCTAAAGCAAGGCCTGCCTGCCGCACTGCAAGATGCGCGGAGCGCGCTGGAAAAGAAGCTGGCCGCCTGATCTTGTGAGCGCTCACTTACGTATGACGAAGCCGCCTTCGGGCGGCTTTTTCTATTCGTCTGACCGTTTTTTGCTCACCTTTCGACCCCCATTCCGCCGTCCACGCGCCGCTTTCGCTGTTCGAGCCGACTACCGGTTTTCGACGCGATGCAGCAAATTGTTTCGATGATGGGAACAATCGACCCTTTGCTATTCCGTCCCCGAAGATATTGACTCAAATTTTTATAAAATTTCTTCAATCTTAGGCAACTTCTGCAGGATTTCCCTAGTCGTAGGAAAATTCCAAGTGTGCTTCCTGTTCGTGAGGGGAGCGGTACTACGGCAGGAGTTGTTCATGGATCATTTGCAGTCGATGCGAGTTTTCGTCAAAGTGGCGGATCTCGGAAGTTTTGCCCGCGCGGCTAGCGCGATGGATATTTCAAACGCAGTTGCGACCCGTCACGTCGCCGATCTCGAAGGCCGGCTTGGCACCCGACTGCTCAACCGCACCACCCGTAGTCTTTCGCTGACCGAGTCCGGTCAGGTGTATCTGGAGCGCGCCCGCCAGATTCTCGACGAACTCGAAGACGTCGAGCAGATGGTCGTTGCGCGTAATCACGAGCCTGTCGGCACGCTGCGTATCGTTGCGCCCGTCGTGTTCGGGCTGCACAACCTGGCGCCCGTGCTGCAGACGTACGCCGAGCGCTATCCGAAAGTGATTCCCGATGTGACGCTGGTCGACCGGCAAGTCGATCTCGTCGAAGAAGGTTTCGATGTCGGCGTCGTGATTGCTCGCCATATGCGCAGCGCGAGCATCGTCACGCGTCGCCTGACGACGGGCTGCATGACCGTCTGCGCGACGCCGGCGTATCTGGAAAAGCACGGCACGCCGACGCGCCCCGAGCAACTGCTCGAGCATCCGTGCCTGTCGCTGCCTTCCGAATACTGGGGCGACGAGCGCGTGTTCACCGGCCCGGACGGCGAGATACGTGTGCGCCCGACCAATGTGATCGTCGCGAACAACACGGAAATGCTGCGTCAGTTCGCCTTGCTCGGCATGGGCATCGCGATCCTGCCGAGCTATCTGATCGGGCGTGACACGACGCGCGGCAAACTGGTTCGTCTCTTGAGCGACTATCGTCTGCCGCAGGTCGAGATCAACATCGCTTACCCGAGCCGCCGACATTTGCCGGCGAAGGTCCGCACGTTCATCGATCACCTCGTCGAGCACTTCAACCAGACGCCGAACAGCAAGCTGGGCGAGCAGTGGGTGAAAGACGGCGTGGAACGCGCGCCGTCGATGCTCGAATCGACCGCGATGTCGATGCCGCCCGAAGCCTTCGACGGCGCAGAGCCGCTATCGAGCCTGCTGGACGGCGAAATCCCGGCCAAGCCGACGCGCACGCTGAACCGTTCGCGCGGTATCGCTTCGCCGACGCACTGACGCGACTGCCGCGACGCCGGATAACGGCGGCGTCCTGCAGACGATAAAAAAGCGCAGTCACCGTAAAAAAGTGACTGCGCTTTTTGTTGCAGCTACTCGATTGCGCGCTCGCGTGGGTCACATGGCGGCGCGCGTCGAACGCATTCTATGAACCCGTCTTGCGAGCAGCGGATTTCGCAGCCGTGGTTTTCGCGCCAGCCTTCTTGGCGGGCGCCTTCTTCGCCGCAGCCGTTTTCGCGGCGGTTTTCTTCACGGCAACCTTCTTCGCGGGCGCTTCTTCATTCGCCGCCTCGCCGTTCGCGGACTCAGGCGCTGCCTTGGCTGCGGATTTCGCCGCCGCCGATTTCGCGCCTTCCTTCGGTTCCTTCTTCTCGAACTCGAAGCCGATCTTGCCGTCGTTCTGCTTGACGAGGAATGCCTTGAAGTTGCGGCCCGTGCGCGACGACTTGAAGTTCGTCAGCAGGTCGGTGCGTCCGTTTTCCAGCAGCTTCGCCATCTGCTCGCGCGTGATTTCCTGCTGCAGGATCACCTTGCCCGAACGGAAGTCGCAAGTCTTCGGATTCGCGACAGAGTTTTCGCAGACATAGCTCATGCCGTGCTCGAACACCTTACCGCTGCACTTCGGACACGCGCCGACGGGCTGCTGCTCCGAGAAGTCCGGCGCCTCGCCGTCTTCGCCGCCCTGATCCTGGCCGAAGTCGAATTCGAGCTTGTAGTTCTTCGTTTCGTCGTCGAACGACAGCTTGAGAATTGCCGAGAACGGACGCCCCATCTTGCTGCGGAAGCCGGACAGCGGGCCGATTTCCTTCTTCTGCAACAGCTCTTCGACTTCTTCGATTTCGAACTGCCGCCCGCCCGGGATCTTCGAGATCGAAAATTCGCATTTCGTGCATGCGAAGCGCCGATAATTCTCCTTCACCTGGCCGCCGCAGTTGGGACAGGGCGTTTGCAGCGTCGCGTAATCGCCGGGGATCGTGTCGGAATCGTATTCCTTCGCGCGCTTGACGATGGTCTGCGTCATGCGGGCAATTTCCTGCATGAACGCGTCGCGCGGCAGCTTGCCGCGTTCCATCTGCGACAGCTTGTATTCCCATTCGCCTGTCAGTTCGGGCGCGGTCAGTTCCTTCACGTCGAGGCCGCGCAGCAGCGTCATCAACTGGAACGCCTTGGCCGTGGGAATCAGTTCGCGGCCTTCGCGGACCAGATACTTTTCACCGAGCAGACCTTCGATGATGGCTGCGCGCGTAGCCGGCGTGCCAAGGCCCTTCGCGGCCATCGCTTCGCGGAGTTCGTCGTCTTCGACGAGCTTGCCCGCGCCTTCCATCGCCGAGAGCAGCGTCGCTTCGTTGTAACGTGCGGGCGGCTTCGTGACGAGTTGCTGGGCGGCGATCTTGTCGGTCTTGACCTTCTCGTCCTTCTGAACGGGGACGAGGTTCGCGTCCTCGCCACCCGTCTCGCGGCCATAGACCTGCAGCCAGCCCGGCTCGACGAGCACCTTGCCTTCGGTCTTGAAATGATGGCCGACGACTTCCGTGATACGCGTGGTCACGCGGTACTCGGCAGCCGGGAAGAACACGGCGAGAAAGCGCTTCACGACGAGGTCGTACAGCTTCTGCTCGGGCTCGGAGAGCGCCTTCGGCGCCTGCAGGGTCGGGATGATGGCGAAGTGGTCGCTGATCTTCGAGTTGTCGAAGATGCGCTTGTTCGGCTTCACCCAGCCCTTGTCGAGCACCTGTTTGGCGTGCGGCAGATAGTTGTTGCTCTCCTTGAGCATTTCCATCGTGTGCTTGACCGTTTCCAGGTAGTCTTCCGGCAGCGCGCGCGCGTCGGTACGCGGATAGGTCAGCACCTTATGCTTTTCGTACAGCGCCTGGGCAAGGCCCAGCGTGTTCTTCGCCGAGAAGCCGAAGCGGCCGTTGGCTTCGCGCTGCAGGCTGGTGAGGTCGAACAGCGCGGGCGACAGTTGCGTCGACGGCTTCGATTCTTCCGTCACGCTGCCCGTTTGGCCGCGACAGGCCGCGACGATCGTTTCCGCAGCCGGCAGGCTCCACAGGCGCGAATCGCGCTTTTCCGGATCGAACTCGTCTTTCTTGAACTTCGGGTCGTACCAGCGGCCTTCATAGAAGCCCGCCGCGCAGACGAACTCGGCCTTCACTTCCCAGTAGTCGCGCGGCACGAAGCGGCGGATCTTTTCTTCACGCTCGACGACGATCGACAGCGTCGGCGTCTGCACGCGCCCGACCGTGGTCAGGAAGAAGCCGCCGCCTTTACTGTTGAACGCGGTCATCGCGCGCGTGCCGTTGATGCCGACCAGCCAGTCCGCTTCCGAGCGGCAGCGCGCGGCATCCGCGAGCGGCTGCATGTCGGCGTCGGTGCGCAGTTGAGCGAAGCCGTCGCGGATCGCGGCGGGCGTCATCGACTGCAGCCACAGACGCTGCACCGGTTGCTTCGCCTTCGCGTGCTGCGCAATCAGACGGAAAATCAGTTCGCCTTCGCGCCCCGCGTCACATGCGTTGATCAGACGGTCGACGTCTTTTCGCTTGATCAGCTTGTTCAGCACCTTCAACCGCGATTCGCTTTTCGCGATCGGATTCAGGTCGAAATGGGGCGGAATAACGGGGAGATTGGCAAAACTCCATTTGCCCCGTTTGACTTCATATTCTTCGGGCGCGGCGATCTCCAGCAGATGGCCGACTGCCGACGAAAGGACAAAGTCGTCGCTCTCGAAGTACTCGTCATGCTTGGTAAAACCGCCCAAAGCCCGCGCGATGTCGTTCGCGACGGATGGCTTTTCGGCGATGATCAGTGCTTTGGACATGACTGAAAATAAATTGGTGGATTCGGGCTGGTACCTCGGGTTTTCCCACCCGGGTTTGGCACCCATTAACGACCGCTTTATAGCACACGCCGCCGCAACGGCAATCGGTGGACCCAAAAAAGCGGGTCATCATAATTGCGCGCAGATCGGTTGGGCATGCGTATGACGGGCGGGTCGGAAAACGGTTTCGCAGCGGTTTCAGGCCACTTTTTCCTCGTCACGCGGCGATTTTTGCAAACGCCGTGCCGCCGCGCTAAGGAAAACCCCTGGATGGGGTGAAGTGGAGCGTGCGGCTCGAAGATGGCTCAGGCTTCGAGCAGCGCCGGCCGCATTTTCGGTGCCCCTTTGATGCCGGGCACTGCAGTCAGATCGACCAGCATTCGTTCGACGATCGACGCTTGCGGCAACACCGTTCCGAAGAAGCGCGTGGTAACGCCATCTTCTATAAGAATTGTCGGGAAATTCTCGACATCAAGATCGTCGAAGCGATCCGCATGTGTTTCGATATCGATCCACGCGAAGCAGACGTCGGGATGCCTGTCCGCCAGTGCATCGAACGCTGCACGGTACTCGCGGCAGGTTCCGCACCATTCCGCGCAAAGACACGCAACGAAAAGCGTCTCGCTATTGCTGACCAGTTCGGCGATCCGTTTCGAGTCGGTGTCCAGGTTCAGCGCGGGCATGGCGGGTTCCTTCGGTATTGCATGGGTTATTTGGCGCGAATGTAGCACGTCGCGTCAGGCGCTGTGCACCGCGCGGACGTACCGGCCGCCCGGTAGCGCACACAGCTCGCCAGCCAGTTCGAGCCGCAGCAGCGTGCTTTGCAGCAGCGTGTCGTCCATGTCGGTGCGTTCGGCCAGGATTTCAAGCGTGGCGGGCGAATGGCCGAGCGCGTCGAGCAGGCGTCTGGCTTCGGCCGTCGAACCTGGCAAGGCGTCCCGCCGTGAGTCGATGCCTGTTCGATCAGGCTGCGGAACAATTCGCAGCCTGGACGCGGGCGCCTGGTCTGGCGGCGACGCGGCGAATCCTAACTCTTCGAGCACATCTTCCGGCGTTTCGACGAGTTTCGCGCCTTGCTTGATCATCCGGTGACAGCCGCGCGCCAGCGGCGCATGGATCGAACCGGGAATCGCGAACACGTCGCGCCCCATTTCATTGGCAAGCCGCGCCGTGATCAGCGAGCCGGAACGCATCGCCGCTTCGACGATCAGCACGCCGCGCACGATCCCCGCAATCAGCCGGTTGCGCTGTGGGAAATTCGCGGAACGAGCCGGCGTGCCGAGCGGCCATTCCGACAGGATCGCACCGTGGTCGGCGATCTGATGCGCAAGCGCGTGATGGGCAGCCGGATACACGACATCTGCGCCCGTGCCGATCACGGCGACCGTGCTGCCGCGCGCCTGAAGCGCCCCGCGATGCGCGGCGCCATCGACGCCCGCCGCGAGGCCCGATACCACCGTCACGCCGGCGTCCGAGAACGCGCGGGCGAAGCGTGAGGCGTCTTCGATTCCCTGCGGCGTCGCGCTGCGGCTTCCGACTACCGCGACGCTGCGCGCGTGCAGCAATTCGATCCGGCCTTTTACATATAGCAGCGGCGGCGGATCGGGCATGGTCAGCAAAGTAGGCGGATAGGCAGGATCGTCGAGCGTGACCAAAGCGTTGCGCGGCAGTTCGCGCCAGGCGCGCACCGCGTCGAGCAGCGCGGGAAAGTCTGCAGATGGCGGCGCGAGCGCGGCGCGGGCAGTGGCTTCGTCGGTGGCCTCGGCGAGTGCGGCAAAGGTCTGCGAAAGCACCGTTTCGGGCAGGCCGAAGACCGCGAGCAGCCGGCGCAGGGCAGCCGGATTCAGTCCGGGCGCCACGGCGAGCCGCAACCAGGCGGTGAGTTCTGAGTCTGTCAGGGGAAGCGTCTGCATGGCGGGCGTCCTCGCGCACGGCAACCAGCCTTTCAGTCGCCATGCTAAAATTTTCATCATCCGAAATAACCGAAACCCCTGCTGCGCCGCGTTCAGCGCGAGCCGGGCGACGTGCGCATGAGCGCTGAACAGGCGTTGAATCGACGCGGTTCGGTCACTATCTATCCTGTGCGTGTCGCGACTGGCGGACAACCTGGCCGGATGGCCAGGCGCGCGACTTTTTCGACCGCGTCGGCGCCCAATCAATTTCAGGACTATGGCTTTACTCAACATCCTCAATTACCCGGACAAGCGGCTGCATAAGGTCGCGAAGCCGGTCGATAAGGTCGATGACCGTATCCGCAAGCTCGTCGCCGATATGGCCGAGACGATGTACGCTGCGCCCGGCGTCGGCCTCGCGGCAACGCAGGTCGACGTGCACGAACGCGTGATCGTGATCGACGTGTCCGATACGCACGAAGAACTGCGCGCGTTCATCAACCCGGAAATCGTCTGGTCGAGCGACGAGCGGAAGATCCACGAAGAAGGCTGCCTGTCGGTGCCGGGCATCTACGACAACGTCGAGCGTGCCGAGAAGGTGCGTGTGCGTGCGCTGAACGAGAAGGGAGAAACCTTCGAACTGGATTGCGAAGGGCTGCTCGCCGTCTGCATCCAGCACGAAATGGATCACCTGATGGGCAAGGTGTTCGTCGAGTATCTGTCGCCGCTCAAGCAGACGCGCATCAAGAGCAAGATGAAGAAGCTCGCGCACGCAATGTGACGCTCGTTTGGACGGCCATCAGCACATGAGTCATACGTTGCGCGTCATTTTCGCCGGTACGCCGGAGTTCGCTGCCGCGGCGCTAGCCGCGATCCACGCGGCCGGCTTCCCGGTGCCGCTCGTGCTCACCCAGCCGGACCGCCCGGCAGGGCGAGGCATGAAGCTGCAGGCAAGCCCGGTCAAGCGTTACGCACAGGAGCACGGCATCGAAGTCGCGCAGCCGCCTTCGTTGCGTCGTAACGGCAAGTTTCCGGCGGAAGCCACGGCCGCCATCGACCAGTTGCGCGCAACGCCGCACGACGTGATGGTGGTCGCCGCCTACGGCCTGCTGCTGCCGCAGGAAGTGCTCGATATCGCGCCACACGGCTGCATCAACATTCACGCGTCGCTGCTCCCGCGCTGGCGCGGCGCCGCGCCGATTCACCGTGCAATCGAAGCAGGCGATGCCGAGACGGGCATCACGCTGATGCAGATGGACGCGGGGCTCGACACGGGCGCGATGATTTCCGAAGTCCGCACGCCGATCGCCGGCACCGATACGACGGCGACGCTGCACGACCGTCTTGCCGAAGCGGGCGCGCAGCTGATCGTCGACGCGCTGATCGAACTGGAACGCAGCGGCAAGCTCGCGTCTTTCCCGCAGCCCGCTGAGGGCGCGACGTATGCCGAAAAGATCGGCAAGCATGAGGCGGCGCTCGACTGGCGGCGCTCCGCCGCGGAGCTGGCGCGTCAGGTTCGCGCGTTCGATCCGTTCCCCGGCGGTGCCGCGACGCTCGACGGCGCTGTGCTGAAGGTCTGGTCCGCTGCCGCAACCGACACTATGCGCAAGGCCGAACCGGGCACGATTGTCGAGGTCTCGCCCGAAGGCGTCGTCGTGGCATGCGGCGAAGGCGCATTACGCATCACGCAACTTCAGAAGCCGGGTGGCAAGCGGCTTCCCGTCCGCGATTTTCTCGCCGGTTCAACCCTCTCGACAGGGCAGAAATTCGAACTCGCGCAGCCACAATAACGTCACCCGCGATGTTGCACCATATGCCGTTTAGCCAGGCGCGCCGCGTTTGCGGGGCGCGTTAGAATCTTTGGTGCAACCTTGTTTGAAGAGAATTCCATGTTCGGCATCACCCATTTCGAGTTTTTCGTCGTCGCGGTCTTTCTGCTCAACGTCACGCCGGGGCCCGACACCGCTTACATCGTCGGCCGGAGCGTCGCGCAGGGGCGCGGCGCGGGTCTGATGTCGGCACTGGGCATCTCGGCAGGGTGCTGTGTGCACTCGCTCGCGTGCGCCTTCGGGCTGACCGCGCTGCTGGCAGCATCGGCGACGGCGTTCACCGTGATCAAGTTCGTCGGCGCGATTTATCTCGTTTATCTCGGCGTGCGTCTCATCCTGACCAGGCCGGAAGCGGGCCCGGCCGCGGGCGACGCGCGCGCGGCGGGCGCGCCCAAGTCCTTGCGCCAGCTTTTCCTGCAAGGCTTCTGGACCAACGTGCTGAATCCGAAGGTTGTCCTGTTCTTCGTGTCGTTCTTTCCGCAATTCGTGTCCGCGGACAGCGGCAACAAGACAGTGGCGTTCCTGACGCTCGGCGTCGTGTTCGTCGTGATGAGCATGGCGTGGAACAGCTTCGTCGCATGGATCGCCGGCAGCGTCACGCGCCGCTTCTCCGGCAAGCCGGGCGTGAAGAAGTGGCTGGATCGCACGGTTGGCAGTGCGTTCGTCGGGCTGGGCATCAGGCTCGCCACGGCAACGCGGTGATTGAATTTTTCCCGCTCGTCCATATCTAACAGTTCGCTTACAATCATTCGCCGCGAATACGTGGCGTCAATAGGGACCGCGTGGCGGGTAAGGAGTCTTGGATATGTTCAACTGGGTGAAAACCGCGATGTTGATGGCCGCGATCACGGCACTCTTCGTCGTGATCGGCGGCATGATCGGTGGCCGAAGCGGCATGATGCTCGCGCTGCTGATCGCGCTCGGGATGAATTTCTTCTCGTACTGGTTCTCGGACAAGATGGTTCTGCGCATGTACAACGCGCAGGAGGTCGACGAGACGAGTGCGCCGCAGTTCTACCGGATGATTCGCGACCTGTCCACGCGCGCCAATCTGCCGATGCCACGCGTCTATCTGATCGACGAAGACCAGCCGAATGCATTCGCGACAGGGCGTAATCCCGAACACGCGGCCGTTGCGGCGACGACGGGCATTCTGCGTGTGCTGTCCGAGCGGGAAATGCGCGGCGTGATGGCCCATGAACTGGCGCACGTGAAGCACCGCGACATCCTGATCTCGACGATTTCGGCGACGATGGCGGGTGCGATCTCGGCGCTCGCGAACTTCGCGATGTTCTTCGGCGGCCGCGACGAGAACGGCCGTCCGGCAAATCCGATCGCGGGCATCGCGGTCGCGCTGCTGGCGCCAATCGCGGGCGCGCTGATCCAGATGGCAATTTCGCGCGCGCGTGAGTTCGAAGCGGACCGCGGAGGCGCGCAGATTTCGGGCGATCCGCAGGCGCTTGCGTCGGCGCTGGACAAGATTCATCGCTACGCAAACGGCATTCCGTTCCCGACAGCCGAGGCGCATCCGGCTACCGCGCAGATGATGATCATGAATCCGCTGGCGGGCGGGGGCATCGCGAACCTGTTCTCGACGCACCCGGCCACCGAAGAGCGCATTGCGCGTCTGATGGAAATGGCGCGGACAGGGCGCTTCGAATAATTGGCCCGGCCGGTCGCCGAAGGTATATCCCAAAAAGGGGCGAGTGCAACTCGCCCCTTTTTCGTCTCCGGCGCGAAACAGCGCGATTGACCGCGTCGAGCCTTTTCAAAAATGCGTGCGATATCCACACGGTCAGCCAGGCCGCGCGGCCCGGCACGCTACAATGTGGCGTTTGCGCGACACTTTTCCTGCGCCCGTTTTCTGCCAGTTCATGACCCGAAAGCCTTCTCAGCGTCCCGCCTCGCCGCCGCGTTCGCGCGACACCCGACTGCCGACGCTGCATCTCGCACCCGAATCGCTCGGTTTCGCACTCGATAGCGCGGCGCAGGCCGTCGGCGCGGTGCGACAGGGCGCGGCGCTTCCCGCTGCCCTGCATTCGATCTTCATGTCGTTGCCGGAAGGCGTCGCGACGGTGTCGCGTGGCGCCGTGCAGGACATCGCGTACCGGACGATGCGCCGGCTCGGTACGGCCGAATGGCTGGTTGCCAGACTCGTGCGCAAGGCGCCGTCACCGCACGTCGCACATGTGCTCGCGTGTGCGTTGGCGTTGCTGATCGATGAAGAGAGCGACGCGGCGTACGCGCCGTTCACGGTGGTCGATCAGGCTGTGAACGCGATCGGTGCGCGGCGTGAGTACGCGTTTGCGAAAGGCTTGACGAATGCGGTGCTGCGCAACTTCCTGCGCGAGCGCGACGCTTTGCTTGGCGATGCGCAGAAGGACGCCGTTGCTCACTGGAATTATCCCGTCTGGTGGATCGACGCTGTTCGCAACGCATGGCCCGACGCATGGCAAGCCGTGCTAACAGGGGGCAACAGCCAGGGGCCGCTGACGTTGCGGGTGAACGCGCGCCGCTCGACCGTCGACGCGTATCTGCAAACGTTGCGCGAGCATCAGATTTCCGCGACGCAAGCGGGGCAGCACGCCGTGCGTCTCGATACGCCGATGCCCGTCGATCGCATTCCCGGCTTCAGCGAAGGCATCGTCTCCGTGCAGGACGCGGGCGCGCAACTCGCCGCGCAGTGGCTCGGCGTGCGCGATGGCATGCGCGTGCTGGATGCCTGCGCGGCGCCCGGCGGCAAGACGGGCCATCTGGTCGAACTCGCGGACATCGATCTGATCGCGCTCGAAAGCGACGCGACGCGCGCACGCCGGATCGGCGAAAACCTGCAGCGTCTGGGTTTGAGCGCGCACGTGCGCGTCGGCGATGCGGGCACTCCGGAGCAATGGCGCGACGCCGCCGACCCGCCTTTCGATCGCATTCTGGCCGACGTGCCTTGCTCCGCTTCGGGCATCGTGCGGCGGCATCCGGACATTCGCTGGCTGCGTCGCGCGTCGGACATTCCCGCGCTCGTCGAAGAGCAGCGGCGCATTCTCGAAGCGCTCTGGCCGCTCGTCAAACCGGGCGGCGAGTTGTTGTACGTTACGTGTTCGATCTTTCCGGAAGAAGGCGAGTTGCAGGCTCAGTGGTTTGGAAACCGACACGCGGATGCGGTACGATTGGACGCGCCGGGGCAACTGCTTCCCGCAGTCGCCCGCGCGCCCGCCGACGTATCGGCTGGTTCCCGCGCCGGACAAAGCACTGGTTCGAGCTTAGACCACGACGGATTCTTCTACGCGCGCTTTCAGAAACGGTGATCATCAAACGCTTTCTTCCGCTACGGCTCGTGGCCGCGCTCTGGATTGCGCTGGCCCTTTGCCTCACGGCAGCCGGGCCGGCGTGCGCCGAATCGATCGCCGTGCAACGTGCGTCCCTGCAATCCGACGGCAGCGGTTGGAGCCTCGATGCGCGCTTCGAGTTCGAGCTGAACAGCAACCTCGAAGACGCCGTCAACAAAGGCATACCGCTTTACTTCACAACGGACTTCGAACTGAGCCGGCCGCGCTGGTACTGGTTCGATGAACAGCCGGTGAGCGTATCGCAAAGCATTCGACTCTCGTTTCAGCCGCTCACGCGCGAGTACCGCGTATCGACGGGCGGCTTGCAGCTCGGCTTCGCTTCGTTGAACGAGGCGCTTGCCGTCATCAAGCATGTCACGTCGTGGCATGTGATCGATCGCAGCCAGGTTCATGCGGGAGAGACGTACAACGCATCGGTGCGCATGCAGCTGGATGTCGCGTTGATGCCCAAGCCGTTCCAGATCGACGCGGTCAATAACCGCGACTGGAACCTTGCTTCCGACTGGAAGCGCTTTACCTTCACGGTGACCGAACGTGCTAAATAAAGTGCGCCGCGCCACCAGTGCCGGCAGCCTCGTCGTCAGACTGCTCGTATCGACGGTGGCCGTGACAGCTGTCCTGCTGCTCGTGCTGCTCGCAGCCGCGAGCGCGAACACCGAATTCTTCGATCGCTACTACGGCTGGCTCTATGCCGCCAATGTTGCCGTCGCGCTGATCTTCATGCTGATCGTCGCGGTGCTGGTCGTGATCATCGTCTCGCGATTGCGTAAGGGCAAGTTCGGCACGCGGCTGCTGGCGAAGCTCGCATTCTTCTTCGCGCTCGTCGGCGTGGTGCCGGGCGGCATCATCTACATCGTGTCGTATCAGTTCGTGTCGCGCAGTATCGAGTCATGGTTCGACGTGAACGTCGAAACGGCGTTGACGTCCGGGCTGAATCTCGGACGCGGGATGCTCGACGCGTCGCTGTCCGATCTGCAAACCAAGGGCCGCCTGATGGCCGAGCAGCTCGCGAGCGCCAATTCCGCGGGCACGACGCTCACGCTCTTGCGTCTGCGCGACCAGTTCGGCGTGCAGGACGCGACGATCGTCGAGCCGTCGCGCAGCATCTCGGGCGCGACGCCGGATATGCATGTCATCGCGCAGGCGACCAGCAATTATGCGTCGCTCGTGCCGAGCGATCTGCCTACGCCGATCATGATCGAACAGGCGCGCGGGCGCGGCTTCGCGTCGATCGAAGGCGAGGTGGATGGCGATCCGAAAGCGCGCGGTGCGAAGGGTGCATTGCGGCTGCGGGTGGTGACGCGCATACCCGATGCCAACGCGTCGCAACTGCAGCCGACCGAACGCTTCCTGCAGCTCACGCAGCCCGTGTCGCAATCGCTCGCACGCAATGCAGATGCCGTGCAGCGCGCGTATCGCGAGTATCAGGAGAAAGCGATCGGGCGCACGGGCTTGCGCAAGATGTATATCGGTACACTGACGCTCGCGCTGTTCCTCGCCACCTTCATTGCAATGATGCTTGCGCTGGCGCTCGGCAATCAGCTGGCGCGGCCGCTGTTCCTGCTCGCGCAAGGCACGAAGGAAGTGACGGAAGGCGACTACACGCCGAAGCGCGAAATCAAGTCGCGCGACGAACTCGGCTTCCTCACGCAGTCGTTCAATGCGATGACGCGCCAGCTGTCGGAAGCGCGGCTCGCCGTCGAAGCAAACCGCGTCGCACTCGAGCACTCGAAGTCGTACCTCGAAAGCATTCTGGCGAACCTGACAGCAGGCGTGTTCGTGTTCGACCGGCAATTCCGTCTCACCACTGCTAATCGTGGCGCTGAGCGCATCTTCCGTCAGCCGTTCGCGTCGCTGCTGGGTTCGTCGCTGGATCGCATCGGCGTGTTGAGCGAATTCGGTGCGATGGTGCGCAAGGCCTTCGCGGATCTCGAGGCGGCAGGCGGCAACGATCAGGGCGACACGGGACACTGGCAGCAGCAGATGGCGCTGCAGGTGCCCGGCGAAGCCGATCCGCTGACGCTGCTCGCACGCGGTGCGCGGCTCGTGTCGGCGGCGGGCAACGATAGCGACGACGAAGAAACGTCGGGCTATGTCGTCGTGTTCGACGATATTTCGGACGTGATCTCCGCGCAGCGTTCCATTGCATGGGGTGAAGTCGCGCGGCGTCTCGCGCACGAGATCAAGAATCCGCTCACGCCGATCCAGCTTTCCGCCGAGCGCCTGCAGATGAAGCTCGCCGACAAGCTCATGCCGTCGGATGCCGAAGTGTTGAAACGCGGTGCCACTACAATCGTGAATCAGGTCGCCGCGATGAAGCAGATGGTCGACGACTTCCGCGACTACGCGCGTACGCCGCCCGCGGTGCTCGCGAATCTGCAGCTGAACGAACTCGTCAGCGAAGTGCTGACGTTGTATGGAATCGAAGAAGGCAAGAGCCCGATTGTCGTCGAAATGGCGGACTTGCCCGTTATACGGGGTGACGCGACGCAATTGCGTCAGGTGATCCATAACCTGCTGCAGAACGCACAGGATGCGGTGTCCGACGTCCAGCATCCGCGTGTGTTGCTCGAGACGAGGACAGTAGAATATGGCGATCCCGATGCAGACGGCAAAGTGAGCGTCGCGGTGCGTTTGACCGTGTCGGATAACGGTCCGGGCTTCCCCGCGCGCATCCTCACGCGCGCGTTCGAACCTTACGTGACGACCAAGGCCAAAGGTACAGGTCTTGGACTCGCCATGGTCAAGAAGATCGTCGATGAACATGGCGCACGAATCGACATACGCAATCGCCTGAAAGCGGGCGATGTGATCGAAGGTGCGCAGATTTCGATCCTCTTCCTTCAACTCGCAGACAACAAGGCTGCGGCGCCTGGAAGCGGGCCGCAGGCGGCGCACGGCGGTAGCGCGTCGCAGGGAAAGACAAAAGCAACAGTGCAGACAAGGGCAGCTTAAATGGCAACCATCCTGGTGGTAGATGATGAAATGGGCATCCGGGAATTGCTCTCGGAGATCCTGAGCGATGAAGGGCATGTCGTGGAGGTCGCGGAGAACGCGCAGGAGGCGCGCGACTACCGGCAACGCCAGGCACCCGATCTGGTGCTGCTCGACATCTGGATGCCCGATACCGATGGCGTGACCCTGCTCAAGGAGTGGGCGGCGCAAGGCACGTTGACGATGCCCGTCATCATGATGTCGGGCCACGCGACGATCGATACGGCCGTGGAAGCGACGAAGATCGGCGCGCTCAATTTCCTCGAAAAGCCGATCGCGTTGCAGAAGCTGCTGAAGGCCGTCGAGCAGGGACTCGCGCGCGGCAGCGCGGCGCCCGCTGCGGGCGGCACGGCGGCGAAGCCTGCAATGGCGGCGAACGCGTCCGCGGTTGCATCGGCGGCGGCGCTGCCGATGATGTCGTCGGATAGCATGGGCGGCGGCATGCTGTCCGTGCAGACGGCGTCGATTTCGTTCGACATTCCGCTGCGCGACGCACGCGATGCCTTCGAGCGAGCCTACTTCGAGTACCACCTCGCGCGCGAGAACGGCAGCATGACGCGCGTCGCGGAGAAGACAGGGCTCGAACGGACGCACCTGTATCGCAAGCTCAAGCAGCTCGGCGTCGATCTCGGCAAGAACAAGGGCGATTGACGCGGCGTGAACGAACGTCTTTGAAGTTTTTTTCGCGAAGGGCTTGAGGAACGCAAAACTGCTTGCTATACTCTCGCTTCTTCGTTGGCCCGGTAGCTCAGTTGGTAGAGCAGCGGATTGAAAATCCGCGTGTCGGTGGTTCGATTCCGCCCCAGGCCACCAGGATTCAGCCCCAGGAAATCGCAAGATTCCTGGGGCTTTTCCTATTTGCGGGCAATATGCCGGGTCGCTGCGTGGCACAGGCGGCGCGGCCGCCGCGAGCGGGGCCCGGCTCCGCATGATAAAATCGCGCAGTATCAAGGACTTGCCATATGTTCTTCGCAAGTCCTTTTTTGTTTCAGGTCCGAGGTATCGCGTAGCGTGAAACTCTCTGGCGGACGATCAGCGGTATAAGCCAAGGCAGCTTGGCGCGCGAAAGGCGCCGCCTATACTGCTTGAGCCGGCCACGGTGCCGGTCCGCGCGGCAAGTCTCCCTGGCCCTGAAGGCCGCGGCGCTGGGCGCGGAAATCAACATACACGGAGTTTCACGGTGACCCGCAAAGACGCCAAGCGTAGCGCCCTGGTGCTGTTTTCCGGTGGCCAGGATTCAGCCACATGTCTTGCCTGGGCGCTGGATCGATATGAAACGGTCGAAACTTTGGGTTTCGACTACGGCCAGCGACATCGCGTCGAGCTCGAATGCCGCGAAGGTTTCCGCAGCGCGGTGGCGCGCACGTTCCTTGAGTGGGGCGAGCGGCTTGGCGACGATCACATGATCGATCTGTCCGTGCTCGGCTCGATCAGCGATACCGCAATGACGCGCGAAATCGAGATTCACGCGACGTCGAACGGTTTGCCGAACACGTTCGTGCCCGGCCGCAATCTGATGTTCATGACGATTGCGGCGGCGATTGCATATCGGCGTGGGCTGCGCGTGCTGGTCGGCGGCATGTGCGAGACGGATTTCTCCGGTTACCCGGATTGCCGCGACGACACGATGAAGGCGCTGCAAGTCGCGCTGAATCTCGGCATGGACAGCCGCTTCGTGCTCGAAACGCCGCTGATGTGGATCGACAAGGCCGACACGTGGCGCCTCGCGCATGAGCTGGGCGGCGACGAACTGGTCGAGCTGATCCGTGTCGAGACGCATACGTGCTATCTCGGCGAGCGCGCAGAGCTGCACGCCTGGGGGTTCGGTTGCGGTGAGTGCCCTGCATGCCGCTTGCGCAAGCGCGGGTACGAGGCATATCTGAGCGGCGAGCAGGTCACGGAGCCGGCCTGAGCCTCACTGCGCAGAGCAGCAGCGAGCACACATATCAACAGAGCTTCACGGAGCATCAGGCAGGCAGCAGCATGACGTACGCGGTCAAGGAAATCTTCTATACGTTGCAGGGCGAGGGCGCGAACGCCGGCCGCCCGGCTGTGTTTTGCAGGTTCGCCGGATGCAACCTGTGGTCGGGTCGCGAGGAAGATCGCGCGCAAGCCGTCTGCAAGTTCTGTGACACCGACTTCGTCGGCACGGATGGCGAAAACGGCGGCAAGTTCCGCACGCCCGAAGAGCTGGCGGCGAAGATTGCGTCGCTGTGGCCGGAAGGCGAGGGGCAGCGCTTCGTCGTGTGCACGGGCGGCGAGCCGATGCTGCAGATTGATCAGCCGCTGGTCGACGCGCTGCACGCCCAAGGCTTCGAAATTGCTATCGAAACGAATGGCTCGCTTCCCGTGCTCGACACGATCGACTGGATCTGCGTGAGCCCGAAGGCCGACGCGCCGCTCGTGCAGACCAAAGGCAATGAACTGAAGGTGGTCGTGCCGCAAGACAATCAACGCCTTGCCGACTACGCGAAGCTCGAGTTCGACTATTTCCTCGTCCAGCCAATGGACGGCCCGTCGCGGGACATCAACACGAAGCTCGCGATCGACTGGTGCAAGCGCCATCCGCAATGGCGCCTGTCGATGCAGACTCACAAGTACCTGAACATTCCCTGATTTGCCGTGCTGACGATTACACGAAAACTCGAATTCGACGCGGGTCACCGCATTCCCGATCACCGCAGCCAGTGCCGTAATCTGCACGGCCATCGCTACGTGCTCGAAATCACGCTGCAAGGCGATCTCGTCGAAACGGAAGGCGCGCCGGATCGCGGCATGGTGATGGATTTCGCCGACGTGAAAGCGCTCGCGAACGAGCATCTCGTCGACAAATGGGATCATGCGTTCCTCGTCTACGAAGGCGATACGCAGGTGCGCGGTTTTCTCGAAACGATGGCCGGTCACAAGACGGTCGTGCTCGATCGCATTCCCACTGTCGAAAATCTCGCTGCCGTCGCGTTCGACATTCTCGCGAACGTCTACGACGCGCACTATGGCGTGAATCTGCGGCTACACAAGGTGCGTCTGTATGAGACGCCGAATTGCTGGGCCGACGTCGTGCGCGACTAAACGGGTTATTGTCACGGTATGATCGTTTCGATAACCACTCGGAGCGAGACATGCCGGTCACCGCGCTACGCTGCGGGCTCGACGCCCGCCACCTTCTTCAAGCTGTTCACGTCGGTCTTTCGGGCCGCGTCGTCATCTATTCCGGCCTGCCCGGCGCTGTGCGTCACATCGGCGGAGGCGCGCGATGAGCACGTTCACGAACCCACTCAAACTGCGTCTCAAGGATCCCGATCCGCTGTTCGGCTTGTGGCTGTCGCTGGGCAGCGATAGCGCGGCCGAGGCGCTCGCGCATGCCGGCTTCGACTGGCTGCTGATCGACATGGAGCACGCGCCCAACGACAGCGTCGATGTCACGGGTCAGTTGCGCGCGATTGCTGCCGCGCACCTGCCGACAGAGCCCGTCGTGCGTCTTCCCGCTGTCGAGCCGTGGCTCGTCAAGCGCGTGCTCGATGCGGGCGCGCGCACGCTGATGTTCCCGAACATCGAAACGGCTGAAGAGGCCGCCTACGCCGTTCAGTTGACGCAATACGCGACAGCCGATGCGCCGGATGGACTGCGCGGCGTCGCAGGTGCCGTGCGCGCTGCCGCTTATGGCATGCGGCGCGATTATCTGCAAAACGCCAACGCGCAGATCGCGAACATCGTGCAGATCGAATCGCAACGCGCGCTCGCAAACATCGAACAGATCGCGGCGACGCCGGGCGTCGACTGCGTGTTCGTCGGACCGGCGGATCTGGCGGCGAGCCTCGGTCATCTCGGTGATTCGAAGCACCCGGAAGTCCAGGAAGCGATGAAGCATATTCAGGACGTAGCGCATCGCGCGCGCGTCGCGACGGGCATCTTCTCGATGGATGTGGCGAGCGCGCGGCAATATCGGTCGGAGGGCTTCCGCTTCATCGCGCTGGCCGCCGACGTGATGTGGCTGTTGCGTACCACGCGACAGGCACTGCAGGAGGTTCGGTCATGAAGCTGTTGTCGTTGTGCACGACGCGCATGGCCATGCGCGCTGTCGTGCTGACCGCGCTGGCGGCAGGTGCTGTGGCGCATGCGCAGAGCAAGACGCCGCCGGCGTCGGATATGGAAACGCAGACGGCCGTGGCCGATTACAACGCGGGCAACTACACGTCCGCGCTCGCCGAGTTTCGCAAGGCTGCGCAACGCGGCAGCCGTCTCGCCGAGTTCAACTACGCGATGATGCTGCTCAACGGCGAGGGCGGTCCGGCGAATGTCGAGGAAGGCAAGAAATGGCTGCGCAAGGCCGCCGATGCCAACATGTCGCACGCGCAGTATGTGTACGGCAAGATGTACGACGATGGTGAGTTCGTCGCGCGCGATCCCGTCGAGGCGCATCAATGGTTTCTGAAGGCCGCACAGCAGGGGCACATCCAGGCTGAACTGGCGCTGGCGAATCAGTTTCTCGATGGACGCGGCACCGCGCGCGACAACCAGCAGGCGTTCGTCTGGTACAAGAAGGCGGCTGAGGGCGGCGACATGACCGCGCAGTACGTGACAGGTTCGTTCTACGAGCGCGGCGGCGATGGCGTGCCGCAGAATCTGAACGTCGCGCGCGCCTATTACGCCGCGGCGGCTGCCCAGGGCGATCCGGCGGCGCGGCTAAAGTATCAGCAGCTCAGTACGCAGCTGCGCGAATCGCACGAAGCGAAGCCGCAATGAAAAACGGCGCCTGATTTTCAGGCGCCGTTTTTTTCGGCATCTCGCTGCGGACGGATCAGCTCTGCATCAATCTCTTCTGCCGCGCGACGCTCATGATCAGGCCGATTGCGAAACCGAGCGTCGTCAGCGCGGTGCCGCCGTAACTCATGAACGGCAACGGCACGCCCACCACAGGAAGAATCCCGCTCACCATGCCGATGTTCACGAATGCATAGGTGAAGAACGCCATCGTCAGCGAGCCGGCAAGTAATCGGCCGAACAGCGTCGCGCCGTTCGCCGCGATGTACAGGCCGCGCGCGATCAGCGCCATATACAGCGTCAGCAGAACCAGCCCCCCGCGAGACCGAACTCCTCGGAGAACACCGCGAAGATGAAGTCAGTGTGCTTTTCGGGAATGAACTCGAGGTGCGCCTGCGTGCCCTTCAACCAGCCCTTGCCGAGCGGGCCGCCCGAGCCGATCGCGATCACCGCCTGAATGGTGTGGAAGCCTTTGCCCAGCGGATCAGACGTCGGATCGAGCAGCGTGCAGATCCGGTGCTTCTGATAATCGTGCATTAGCGGCCATTGCACTTCGGGCTGACAGATCTTGTCCTGGAACGTCGCGATCGCACCGACGGCGATCACACCGGCAACCAGCACAGGGACGATCAGCTTGAAGCTCAAGCCCGCGAAATAGATGACGAAGAGCCCCGAAGCAAACACGAGCACGGCCGTGCCGAGGTCGGGTTGCTTGGCAATGAGACCGACGGGCACCGCCAGGATAGCGAAACCGACGATGTAGTCCCACCAGCGGATATTGCCCTCGCGGCGCTGGTAGTACCACGCGAGCATCAGCGGTGTGGCGATCTTCAGGATCTCAGAGGGCTGAATCACCACACCGACATTGATCCAGCGTTTCGCGCCTTTGCGCGTCAGGCCGAAGGCCGCGACGGCCACCAGTAACGCAATGCCTACCGTGTAGAGCGGGACGGCGAAGCGCATCAGCGTGGTCGGCGGGATATTGGCCAGCACCCACATCAGCAGGAACGTCAGGATGATGTTGCGCAGCTGGTCTTCGACGCGGCCGGGCACGTCGAGGCTCGCGCTATACAGCGTGACGATGCCGACGCACAGCAGCAGAAACACGATCAACGCGAGCGGGCGGTCGAAGCCCGCGAACATTTTCTTGATGCGTTCGAGCCAGGCGCGCTTGTCGATTTGCATGCCTTTCTCCTTACTCGTCGATGCCGCCGGAAACGGGACCGCGCGGTGCGGCCTGCGATTCCTCGTTGCGCGACGGCGCGGCGGCGACCGGCCGCGATTCGCTGGCCGGACGGGGTTTGCGTGGGGACTTGCGGGCGTCGGACGCCTTGACGGGCGCCGCGGCGGTCACGTCCGATGCAGCGGGCGACGGTGCGACCGTAGCGGATGCGGCGCGCGGTGTCTTCGCCAACTTCGCGGTCGAAGCGGGCCGCGGCGCAACCGCCGATGCGGCAGCGGGCGCCGAAGCCGGTGCGGTTCCAGAGGCTGCGCCAGCCGCCGCCGCTCCGGATGCATCCGATGCTGCTGCTGCGTGCGGCGCCGATGCGCCGACCGGCTGCGGCAGCGGCGTGAAGCCGGCCGCAACGGAAACGGGTTGGATCTCACCGCTGGGCGCCGCCGGTGCGCTGCCAATCACGGGCGCCGAGGTTTCCTCCGTCGCCGATGCTGCCGCCGTCACAGCCGCCGCTTCGACACCTGGTTTCGTCTTGTCGACGAGGTAATAGTCGAGCACGCGCCGCGCGATCGGACCCGCCGCCTGCGCACCCCAGCCGCCGTTTTCGACGATCAGCGCAAGCGCGATCTTCGGATTGTCGGCGGGCGCGAACGCGATGAAGAGCGCGTGGTCGCGCAGATGTTCGGCGAGCGCGTGCCCGTGGTACTTCTGGCCTTGGAGCGAGAACACCTGGGCCGTACCCGTCTTGCCCGCCGACAGATATGTTGCGTTTCGGAACACCTGATACGCAGTGCCCGACGGGTTCATCGTCACGTTTTCCATGCCGCGTTTCACGACGTCGATGTCGGACTGCTTCACATCGACGCGGCCATCGTCCTTCGGCACCGTGGCGCGCAGCGCGCGCGTGATCGGATTCTCGATTTCCTTCACGAGGTGAGGCTTCATCAGCACGCCGTTGTTGGCGAGCGTGGCCGTCGCGTGCGCGAGCTGCAGAATGGTGTACGAGTTATAGCCCTGGCCGATGCCGAGACTGATCGTTTCGCCTTCGTACCACTTCTGCTGCTCGGGCTTGCGATACGCCTTGCGCTTCCAGTCCGTCGACGGCAGGATGCCGCGTGCTTCGCCTGCGATATCGATGCCCGTGATCTGGCCGAAGCCCCACGGCTTCATGAAGTTCGCAATTGCATTCACGCCGAGATCGTGCGCGAGCATGTAGAAGTAGGTGTCGTTCGACACCATGATCGCGCGGTTCATGTCGATCCAGCCCTGACCCTGCGGCACGTCGTTGCGGAACGTGTGGCCGCCGAACGTGTACGAGCCCGGATCCTGGAAGCCCCATTGCGGCGTGCGCTTATGCAGCGTCAGCGCGGCGAGCGCCATGAACGGCTTGTACGTCGAGCCGGGCGGATAGGTGCCGTGCAGCGGACGGTTGAGCAGCGGGTGATCGGGCGAATTGTTGAGTTCGTCCCAGGTCTGCTGGTCGATGCCGTCGACGAACGAGTTGGGATCGAAACTCGGCGCGGACACGAACGCGAGGACGTCGCCCGTCGACGGTTCGATGGCGACGAGCGCGCCGCGGCGCCCCGCGAACGCCTGCTCGGCGACCTGCTGCAAGCCGATGTCGATCGACAGCACGAGGTTGTTGCCCGGCGTCGCCTGCGTGCGCGACAGCGTGCGCACAGGCCGGCCGCCCGCCGTCACTTCGACTTCCTCGAAGCCCGTCAGGCCGTGCAGTTCCGTCTCATAGCTCTGCTCGACGCCGATCTTGCCGATGTAGTCGGTGCCCTTGTAGTTGTTCGCGTCGAGACGCGGATCGTAGTGCTCGGGATCGCTGTCGTTCTGGTCGCTGGCGTCGTCGATCTTGTCCTGGTCGCGCTGCGAAATGCGGCCGATATAGCCGATCACGTGTGCAGCCGTCGGCCCGAGCGGATATTGGCGGAACAGTCGCGCGCGCACTTCGACGCCCGGAAAGCGGAAACGCTGCGCGGTGAAGCGCGCGACTTCGTCGTCGGTGAGGCGGGTGCGGATCGGCAGGCTTTCGAAGTTTTTCGAGTCTTCCTGCAGCTTGCGGAAGCGGCGGCGATCGCGAGCGTCGATGCTGATGACGGTCGCGAGATTGTCGATCACATTGTCGAGCGTGTCGTTCAGCTTCGACGGCGTGATTTCGAGCGTGTACGCCGAATAGTTCTTGGCGAGCACGACGCCGTTGCGATCGGTGATGATGCCTCGGTTCGGCACGATCGGGGCGACCGAGATCCGGTTTTCGTTCGCCTGCAGCGAGTATTTGCTGTAGTGCCAGACCTGCAGGAACAGGAAGCGGAACGCGATCAGCCCGAAGCAGACGAACACGAACAGCCCCGCCGCCGCGACGCGCAGGCGGAATTTCGTGAGCTGCTGCTGGGTGTCCTTGAATTCGGTCATGCGGTTGGGCAGGAACTGCCGGTTATGCGGTTTGAATCGGTTCGGCGTTCATGCGCCGTTGCGCTGCCGGGCTTTGCGCTGCAGTGCTCGATAGCGCCTTCGAATGTTCGTGAAGGCGGCGAAACGAGCGTGCGTTCATGAGCGGGCGGCGCGGCGCTCAGATGGGCCGCGTATCGTCCGGGTCGGCCGGACGGCGCTGCGGCATCAAAAGCAGAATGCTCGCGATGGGCCACAACGCAGCTTCGACGAAGCCGTCGATCAGATAACCCCAGCCCGGAAACGACGCGCCCGTCAGCAAACGGATCATGAAGGGCACGAGTTGCGCGACGACGAGCAACGGCATCACGGCGAAAACCTGCACGCCGATCGACATCCACAGCACGCGGCGGTGAATCGTGATCGCGCCGTATGAGAGCAGCGTGTACGCGAGCGCGTGTTCGCCGAGCAGGCTGGCGTTGTGCACGTCCATCAGCAGGCCGAGGATGAACGCGATGCCCATTCCGACCTTGCGCGGCTGATGAACGTTCCAGAACAACAGCACGAGCGCCACGAAATCGGGCACGCCGATAAGACGGCCCCACGGCATCATGTTCAGCAGGAATGCGGCGGCCAGACTGAACGCGATGAAATACGGGTTGACTGGCTGCAGGATGTACTGCGGGCGGTTCATTGCTTGGCCCCCTGAGTGGCCCCTTGGCCGCCTTGCGGCTTCGCGCTTTTTTCAGCCGCCGGCTTCTTTTCGCTCGATGTCTTGCCGGCGGATCTAGCCGCCGAAGCGGGCTTCGGCGCGGCAGCGGCCGCCGCAGGCGCCGATGCGGCCGTTGCCGTCGAAGCGGGTTGCGCGGCCTTCGCGTCCTTGCCCTTGTCGGGTGTCTTCGCGTTCTTCTTTTTCGCTTCTTTCGCGGCCGTGGCGGGATCCGGTTCGTCGGCGGGACGCGGCGGCACGTTGTTGTCGTAGTGTAGGACAAGCAGATCGCGAGCGCCGCGCACAGGAGCGACCGGCTGGCAGACGACGCGTGCGAACGCCGTGTCCGCCTGCTTGTCGACGCGCACCACCTTCGCCACGGGCAACCCCGGCGGATACACGCCGTCGAGACCGCTCGTGACGAGTTCGTCGCCGGCGAGCACGTCGGCGCTGATCGGCACGAAACGCAGATCGAGCGCATCGCCCTTCGGCGTACCGTAGATCACGCTGCGCAGGCCCGTTCGAACGATCTGCACGGGCACAGCCTGGTCCTTGTCGGTGAGCAGCGTCACTTCCGATTGCAGCGGGAACACGCGCGTCACCTGGCCGATCACGCCGTCTTCGTTGACGACGGGCGAACCGTCCTTGATGCCCTGCTGCGAACCACGGCCGATCACGACCTTTTGCGTGAACGGATCGCGCGTGTCGTACTGGATCTCGGCGGGGATCGACTGCGTCGTCATCCGGTTCGAGAGCTGCAGCAGGTTGCGCAGATGCTTGTTCTCGGCGTCGAGCTGGGCAGCCTCGTTGGCCTGCTGCGACAACTGCAGATTGCGCGCGCGCAGCTTGTCGTTCTCACCGCGCAGCGTCGCGCTGGTGACGGCGAGATCGGCGGCGCCCATGAAGATGTCGCGCGGCACGAGCGCCGCGCGCTGCAACGGATACAGACCCGCGCCGAGTACGCCGCGAACGATCTCGAGCGTGCGGAAGCGGGCGTCTGAGATAAGCAGGGCGAGCGCGACCAGCACGAAGAAAATCAGTCGTGCGAGCGCCGAAGGGCCTTGCTTGAATAAGGGCGGCGGACTGTATTCCATGGTCGCCGGGAGCGTAAGCGAGTGGGTGAAACGGCGGCGCGCTAGGAGCGCGCGCAGCAATGCACAGAGCGCACAAAGGCTGGCAGAGCCAGCCTTTCAGTGCGCGATGCAGACATGGAGACTGGCAACCTTACTCGTACGAGAAGATGCTGCCGAGCTTGTCCATGCGTTCGAGCGCCATGCCCGAGCCGCGCACGACGCACGTCAGCGGATCTTCGGCGACCAGCACGGGAAGCCCCGTTTCTTCTGCCAGCAGGCGGTCGAGGTCGCGCAGCAGTGCGCCGCCGCCCGTCAGCATCATGCCGCGCTCGGCGATGTCGGCGCCCAGTTCCGGCGGCGTCTGTTCCAGCGCGATCTTCACCGACGACACGATCTGGTTCAGCGGATCGGTCAGTGCTTCGAGAATTTCGTTGCTCGAAATGGTGAAGCTGCGCGGAATGCCTTCCGACAGGTTGCGGCCCTTGACTTCCATTTCCTTGACTTCGGAGCCCGGGAACGCGGAGCCGATTTCCTTCTTGATGGCTTCGGCCGTCTGTTCGCCGATCAGCATGCCGTAGTTGCGGCGGATGTAGTTGACGATCGCTTCGTCGAACTTGTCGCCGCCGACGCGCACCGAACCCTTGTACACGATGCCGCCCAGCGAGATCACGCCGACTTCCGTCGTGCCGCCGCCGATGTCGACGACCATCGAGCCCGTTGCTTCCGACACGGGCAGGCCTGCGCCGATTGCCGCGGCCATCGGCTCTTCAATCAGGTAAACCTGCGATGCGCCCGCACCGTGTGCCGCTTCCTTGATGGCGCGGCGCTCGACCTGCGTCGAACCGCACGGCACGCAGATGATGATGCGCGGCGACGGCGAGAACATGCGCGATTCGTGAGCCGTCTTGATGAACTGCTTGATCATCTGTTCGGTCACGGTGAAGTCGGCGATCACGCCGTCTTTCATCGGGCGGATCGCCTCGATGTTGCCCGGCACCTTGCCGAGCATCTGCTTTGCTTCCTTGCCGACTGCCTGAATGGTCTTCTTGCCATTCGGGCCGCCTTCCTGGCGAATCGAAACGACGGACGGCTCGTCGAGAACGATACCCTTGCCACGCATGTAGATGAGGGTGTTGGCCGTGCCGAGGTCAATGGCCAGATCGTTGGAGAAATAGCTGCGCAAAAAACCGAACATGCAAAATCCTGTCTCGCTGGGGGCCGGGCCTCGCATCGTAAGCGTAGGGCGGCAGCGGAAAAAATTAGCAGCCTCATGTCCGGCCAGTTACAGGGAGCCGAGTGAAGCATGAAACTGCGGGGGAACGTACCGGAGGCTATAGCAAGGCAGCCGAGTTGTCGTTCAGCGATCTCCGAAATTGACAGAAAGGCCTTGGTAAGTCGGTCCGGGTTTGGGTCGAACGCGTAATGATACCTTATAATTTTGCTTGATTTAAAGGAAACGAATGGCACTTTTTGCCATCGCCGGCCCCAATTTCGAGGGCCTGTTCCAATGACCTAACCCGCTGTCGCAGCGTCGTTTTTTTATCGCTGCGGCGGAGCGCCACTTTTCCGGTGACTGCATGGCCCTGACTCTGACCGATGTGAAACGCATCGCCCATCTCGCACGGCTCGAATTGCCCGATGCCGACGCCGAGCACACGCTCACCCAGCTCAACGATTTTTTCGGCCTCGTCGAACAGATGCAGGCCGTCGATACAACCGGCATCGCGCCGCTCGCGCACCCGATCGAGCAGATCGAGGACGTCGCGCTGCGTCTGCGCAACGACGCCGTCACGGAAAACGTGAATCGCGACGACAACCAGCGTCCGGCGCCCGCTGTGCAGGACGGCCTGTATCTGGTGCCGAAGGTCATCGAATAAGCGCCGAAACGTCGTCATCAAGCACAGGGTTGTGTGTCATGCGTGCGAATGCGCGCGCAACATGGCCCGCTCTATTCGGCCCGGCGTGCCGGCGGGCGGCCGGATGCCCAAACGGCGGCGCACTGCGCCGTCGCGCTTTCCAGGAAGAACGCAATGCATGAGAAAAGCTTGACCGAACTGCGCGCCGCGCTCGACGCGAAGCAATGCTCCGCAGTCGAACTGGCGCAGACTTATCTGAAGCGGATCGAAGACCACAAGGCGCTGAACGCGTTCGTCCACGTCGACGCGCAGCAGACGCTCGCGCAGGCGCAAGCCGCCGACGCGCTGCTCGCCGCCGGCAAGGCGGGTCCGCTGACGGGACTGCCCATCGCGCATAAGGACGTGTTCGTCACGCGCAACTGGCGTTCCACGGCCGGCTCGAAGATGCTCGAAAACTACACGAGCCCGTTCGATGCCACCGTCGTCGATCGTCTCGCGCAGGCGGGCATGGTGTGCGTCGGCAAGACGAATATGGACGAGTTCGCAATGGGCTCGTCGAACGAAAACTCGTATTTCGGCCCCGTGCAGAATCCGTGGGACCGCAAGGCGGTGCCGGGCGGCTCGTCGGGCGGTTCGGCGGCGGCTGTCGCCGCGCGCCTCGCGCCCGCCGCGACGGGCACGGATACGGGAGGCTCGATCCGTCAGCCCGCGTCGTTCTCGGGCATCACGGGCATCAAGCCGACGTACGGCCGCGTGTCGCGCTACGGGATGATCGCGTTCGCGTCGTCGCTCGATCAGGGCGGTCCGATGGCGCAGACGGCCGCCGACTGCGGCTTGTTGCTCAACGCGATGGCAGGCTTCGACGAGCGCGACTCGACGAGTCTCACGCACGATCACGAAGACTACACGCGCTATCTCGGCCAGAGCTGGTCGGGCGCGAGCGCGGCGGCCGAAAAGCCGCTGACGGGTCTGCGCATCGGTTTGCCGAAGGAATATTTCGGCGCAGGTCTCGCCGACGACGTGCGCGCATCGATCGACGCCGCGTTGAAGCAATACGAAGCGCTCGGCGCGACGCTCGTCGACGTCTCGCTGCCCAAGACGGAATTGTCGATTCCCGTGTATTACGTGATCGCGCCGGCGGAAGCGTCGTCGAACCTGTCGCGTTTCGACGGCGTGCGCTACGGCCATCGCGCGGCCGAGTATCGCGATCTGCTCGACATGTACAAGAAGTCGCGCGCCGAAGGATTCGGCCCCGAAGTGAAGCGCCGCATTCTGGTCGGCACGTATGTGCTGTCGCACGGCTACTACGACGCGTACTACCTGCAGGCGCAGAAGATCCGCCGCATCATCGCGCAGGACTTCCAGGAAGCGTTCAAGACCTGCGACGTGATCATGGGCCCGGTGGCGCCGTCCGTCGCGTGGGATATCGGCGCGAAGGGCGACGATCCCGTGCAGATGTACCTCGCGGACATCTACACGCTGTCGGTGAGCCTCGCCGGTTTGCCGGGCATGAGCGTGCCGTGCGGTTTCGGCGCGGGCGCGAATGCGCAGCGCCCGGTCGGCTTGCAGATCATCGGCAACTATTTCAACGAAGCACGCATGCTGCAAGTGGCGGACGCGTTCCAGCGCGTCACTGACTGGCATCGCAAGACGCCGGCGGGAGTCTGAATATGGCAACACAATGGGAAGTCGTAATCGGTCTCGAGACCCACGCGCAACTGTCGACGGTCTCGAAGATTTTCTCGGGCGCGGCCACGCAGTTCGGCGCCGCGCCGAACACGCAGGCCTGTGCCGTCGATCTGGCCTTGCCTGGCGTGCTGCCCGTGATGAACAAGGGCGCTGTCGAGCGCGCGATCCAGTTCGGTCTCGCCATCGACGCGACGATCGCGCCGCGCAGCATCTTCGCGCGCAAGAACTACTTCTACCCTGATCTGCCGAAGGGCTATCAGATCAGCCAGTACGAAATCCCCGTCGTGCAGGGCGGCCAGATCACGATCCAGGTTCCGGCCAACGAAAAGACCGGCAAGGAAGCCTATGAGAAGACCGTCAACCTGACGCGCGCTCACCTCGAAGAAGATGCGGGCAAGTCGCTGCACGAAGACTTCGCGGGCATGACGGGCATCGATCTGAATCGCGCGGGCACGCCGCTGCTCGAAATCGTCACCGAGCCGGAAATGCGCAGTGCCGCGGAAGCCGTCGCGTATGCGAAGGCGTTGCATGGTCTGGTCGTGTGGCTCGGTATTTGCGACGGCAACATGCAGGAAGGCTCGTTCCGCTGCGATGCAAACGTGTCGGTGCGTCCTGTCGGTCAGAAGGAATTCGGCACGCGCGCCGAGATCAAGAACCTGAACTCGTTCCGCTTCCTCGAAGAAGCGATCCAGTACGAAGTGCGCCGTCAGATCGAACTGATCGAAGACGGCGGCACCGTGGTGCAGGAAACGCGTCTGTACGATCCGGACAAGCGCGAAACGCGTTCGATGCGCAGCAAGGAAGACGCGCACGATTACCGCTATTTCCCCGATCCCGATCTGATGCCGCTCGTGATCGACGCATCGTGGGTCGAGCGCGTGAAGGGTGAGTTGCCGGAACTGCCGGCGGCGATGCAGAAGCGTTTCGTCGACCAGTACGGTCTCACGCCGTACGACGCAGGCGTCGTCACGTCGAGCAAGGCGATGGCTGCGTACTATGAAGCCGTCGTGGCGAAAGTTGGCGCGGCGCAGGCGAAGGTCGCGGCGAACTGGCTGATGGGCGAGGTGTCGTCGCAACTGAACCGCGAAGGCCTCGATATCGCCGGGAGCCCGGTATCGGCCGCGCAACTGGCGCTGGTGCTTCAACGCATCGCCGACGGCACGATCTCGAACAAGATCGCGAAAGAAATTTTCCTCGCCATCTGGGAAGAGAAGGCCACCGACGAAGCCGCCGCCGACCGCATCATCGAAGCGAAGGGCCTCAAGCAGATTTCGGATACGGGCGCGCTCGAAGCGATCATCGACGAAGTACTTGCTGCGAACCAGAAGTCGGTCGAGGAATTCCGCGCAGGCAAGGAAAAGGCGTTCAATGCGCTGATCGGTCAGGCGATGAAAGCGACCAGGGGCAAGGCGAATCCGCAGCAGGTCAACGAACTGCTGAAGAAGAAGCTGGGCTGAACGCTGTAGCCGCGCTGTAGCGTATTGGCAGGACGGGCTGTTGTCGCATCGAAAGTCGCGCAACGGCCCGTTTGCTTTTTCACCTGGTGTAGAGCGTCGCAGAGGAGAACCCGGAGATGGCAAAGAAGAACGGTCTCGACGAATATCGCGTGCCTTTTTTCGACGCGGGCGGCAAATCGAAGTTTTCTCTCGCTAACGTCGATCCGTCGACGAAGCCGTTTTCGACGGGAGCGAAAGACTCCGACCGCGAACGTCTCGCCGAAATCGGCGCGGCACTGGATGCGCAGCAGGAGCGACTGCACGCGCAGCGCGTTCAGCGCGTCTTGCTCGTGCTGCAAGGCATGGACACGAGCGGCAAGGACGGCACGATTCGCGCCGTGTTTCATGAAGTCGATCCGCTCGGCTTGCGCATCGTGCCGTTCAAGGCGCCGACGCTCAACGAGCTTGCGCATGACTTCCTGTGGCGCGTCCATTCGCAGGCGCCCGCCGCCGGCGAACTGACGATCTTCAACCGCAGTCACTACGAAGATGTGCTCGTGCCGTACGTGCTCGGCATCTTGAGCAAGGACGACCGCGATCGCCGCTTCCGGCACATTCGCGATTTCGAACTGGCGCTCGCGGAAAACGGTACGACGATCATCAAGTGCATGCTGCATATTTCGAAGGACGAGCAGCGCGAGCGTCTGCAAGCGCGTATCGACGATCCGACGAAGCACTGGAAATTCGATGTGTCCGATCTCGACGCGCGCAAGCTGTGGGACAAGTATCAGGATGCGTACGAGGATGCGCTCGCGGCGACGTCGACGGAATACGCGCCGTGGTATGTGATTCCCGCGAACTCGAAGACGCATCGCAACGTGATGATCGGCGAACTGCTGCTGCGCGCGTTCGAGTCGTTGAAGCTTGAATTCCCGCCGGGGAAAGAATCGCTGAAGGGCGTGATAGTCGAATGATCTTCACCTTGTCGAATAGACGAAAACACAACGAAGGAAAACCATGTTGCGTGTGATCACGGCCAATCTGAACGGCATCCGTTCGGCGGCCAAGAAGGGCTTTTTCGATTGGTTCGGCGAGCAGAAGGCCGATGTCGTGTGCGTGCAGGAAATCAAGTGCTCGCAGGACGACATGACGCCTGAGTTCCTCGCACCGCACGGCTTCACAGGCTATTTCCAGCATGCGGTGAAAAAGGGGTATAGCGGCGCGGGCCTGTATACGCGTCACGAGCCGGACGAGGTCGTGATCGGCTTCGGCAGCGAAGAGTTCGATCCCGAAGGGCGCTATGTGGAAGCGCGTTTCGGCAATCTGTCGGTGATTTCGGTCTATGTGCCGTCGGGTTCGAGCGGCGACGAGCGCCAGCAGGCGAAGTATCGTTTCATGGACGAGTTCATGCCGCATCTCGCGGCGCTGTCGAAGGAACGCGAAGTGATCGTGTGCGGCGACGTGAACATCGTGCACAAGGAAATCGACATCAAGAACTGGAAGGGCAACCAGAAAAATTCGGGCTGCCTGCCGGAAGAGCGCGCGTGGCTCACGAAGCTGTTTGACGAAGTCGGCTATGTGGACGTGTTCCGCACGCTCGACCAGCGGCCCGAGCAATACACGTGGTGGAGCAATCGCGGTCAGGCATATGCGAAGAACGTCGGGTGGCGTATCGACTATCAGATCGCGACGCCGGGCGTTGCGGCCACTGCGAAGCGCGTCGACGTGTTTCGCGATATCAAGTTCAGCGATCACGCGCCCGTGACCGTCGACTACAGCCACAAGCTCGCGAAGTAAACGCCGCGGTGCGCGTCAGTCGCTCACGGTCGTGCGCCGCGGGCGGCCGATGCCCGCATAGTCGGGCAGCGTATCGACGGACTTGCCGATTGCCTTCGCGTACAGCGGCAGCATGTCGGCGAGCCGCTTCATGATGTCCGCGCGCCGCGCCGGCGTGTACGGATGCACGTAGATGAAGCCCTGATCGCGATTGCTGCGCGTCGCGACAGCGAGCTTGTCCCACAGCGTGACGGCCGCGCGCGGATCGAAACCGGCACGCGACGCAATGTCGCTGCCGATCACATCGGCTTCCGTTTCGTCGGCGCGTTCGTACTTCATTTCCACCAGCTGCGAGCCGATGCCGAGCGGCGCCGCGCCGAGATCGGCGAGGCCGAACAGTTGCGGAATCGTCCCTGATCCGAGTTGCGCGGCCTGCTGCTCGCCGAGCCGCTCGCGCGCGTGTTCGCGCAGCGCATGCGCGATTTCATGTCCGAGCAGCATGCCGAGTTCGTTGTCGTTCGGTTTGACCTTGTCGAGCATGCCGCCGTATATGACGATCTTGCCGCCCGGCAGACAGTACGCGCGAATGTCCGGCGAACGCAGCACCGCGACGTCCCACTTCCAGTTCTTCGCGCGATCGTTCCATTTCAGCGAATACGGAATGAGTTTGTCGACGATCGACTGAACTCGTTGCACATGCGGATCCGATGGCGGATAAAGCCGGTTCATGTGCTCGGCGCCACGCGCGATCTGATCGAATTCCTCTGCCGATTGTGCTTCGAGCATCGGCGACGGAATCAGATTGCGGAACACGGCGTAGCCGCCATAACGCAACTGCTGGTTCGGCTGGAACGGCGTCGGTAACGTGGGCGGCGGCGGGGTCGGCGCGGGCGTGCGCGCGGTCACGGGCGTTTGAGTCGTTGCGGAGCCTGCATTGGACGGCACGGATGCGCCGGACGTAGCCGTCGGTGCCGATTCCGATTTCGGCGCCGAGGGTGTGGGAGGTGCCGGCGGAGTAGACGGGGCCGATGGTGGGTTCGCTGCGGGCGGCGCGCTGACGTTCGACGTCGGCTCAGCCGCGTTCGCTTGCCATGCCGATACGACGCCAAAACCCGCGCATGCGGCAAGAGCAGCGACATGCAACGCACGGGTAGGCGCGCGCATGCGATATGCAGGCAATCGACGGGAAACGGCGCGCAAAGCCCGGCCAATGGCGGCGCGCCGCGACGCAAACACCATCACGACTGCTTTCTCCAAGGGGCGATCCGAAACAACAGTAGCATGCCTGGTATAGCAAGCGCCGTGCAGACAATGAAGTAGTCGAACCAGCCAATCTGCGCCACCACGAAACCGCTTGCCGCCGACGCCAGCGTGCGCGGCACCGAGGCCAGCGACGTAAAGAGCGCGAACTGCGTCGCCGTGTAACGCGGATCGGTCGTGCTCGCGATATAGGCGGTGAACGCGGCGAGCGTAAGACCCGTGGTAAAAGTTTCGAAGCCGTACACGATCGCGAGCGCGACCGACATCGGATCGAGCTGCACCGTCCAGCCGACGCCGAGCAGCGACAGCAGCTTCGTCGTAGCCACGCTGATTGCGACCGCGATGTCGTACACGGCCGTCAATCCCGGCGATGTCGGCCCGACATGCGCGAGCCACGCGAAGCCGAGCGTGGACACCATCTGCAGAATGCCGAAGATCCACAGCCCGCGGCCGATGCCGATGCGCATCAGCGCAATGCCGCCGATGATGCCGCCCGCGAGACTCGCACCGAACGCGGTCGTCTTCGCGATCACGCCGATCTGCGTGCGCGAAAAGCCGATATCGAGAAAGAACGAGGTGGACAGCGTGGTCGCCATCGTATCGCCGAGCTTGTACAGGAAGATGAAGCCGAGCACGAACAGCGCGCCGCGCCAGCCGTCGCGCGTGATGAATTCATGAAACGGCTCGATGATGGCTTCGCGCAGATTCTTTGGCGGCTTGCCGTGCACTTCGGGTTCGCTGACGACGAGCGTCATGATCATGCCTGGCAGCATGAATGCGGCCGTGACGACGAACACCGTCGCCCATGGCATGTGGTCCGACAGGATCAGCGCGAGCGAACCGGGTACGAGCGCCGCGATCTTGTACGCGTTCACGTGCACGGCGTTGCCGAGACCCTGCTCGGTGTCGTGCAGCAGTTCACGTCGATACGCGTCGATCACGATGTCCTGGCTCGCGCCGAAGAACGCGACGAGCGCGGTCAGCGCGGCCACCGTCCAGATCGAGTCGCGCGGCGAGACGATGCCGAGCGATGCAATGGCGACGGCGACGAGAATCTGCGTCGCGAGCATCCAGCCGCGGCGGCGTCCCGGACGCCAGCCAGGCAGACGCGGCACATAGCGGTCCATCAGCGGTGCCCAGATGAACTTCCACGTATAGGGAAACTGGATCAGCGCGAACAGGCCGATTTCCTTCAGGTTCACGCCTTCCGAACGCAACCAGGCCTGAACGAGATAGACGAGCGTGAATAGCGGCAACCCCGACGTGAAGCCGAGGAAAACGCAGATCAGCATGCGCGCGTTGAGAAACGCGCGCCAGCCGGGATGTTCTTCGTGTGCGGTTAGTGCAGGCGCCTCGTGTGGCGGGTTCGACATGAGATGAGTGACGTTAGCTTTTCTTGACGCGATAGACCGCAAGACTACCACGCCAGTTCACGCCCCAACGCACCTGTTGGCCGCCATGCAGGACCACGCGATCGAGAATCTCGATGCCGACTTCCGGTGCGAGCGCCTCGAAGTCCTTGATGGTCAGCACGCGCACGTTCGGCGTGTTGTGCCACTGATAAGGCAGCGACTTCGACACAGGCATGCGTCCCTGCAAAACGGAGAGACGATGCGGCCAGTACCCGAAATTTGGGAACGACACGATGCATTCCTTACCGACGCGCACCGTCTCGCGCAGGATCGCGGCCGTCTGGTGAATGGTTTGCAGCGTTTGAGAAAGGATCGCAAAGTCGAAGCTGCCGTCTTCGAACAGTCGCAGGCCGTCTTCCAGATTCTGCTGGATCACATTGATGCCGTTCTTCGTCGACGCGAGCACGCCGGCGTCGTTGATCTCGATGCCGTAGCCCGACACTTCGAGTTCTTCCGTCAGCAGCGACAGCAGCGAGCCGTCGCCGCAACCGAGATCGAGCACCGTCGCACGCGGCTCGACCCAGCGGGCGATCGCGCGAAAGTCAGGCCGCGTCGCAAGATAATCGAGAGCCCGCTGGTTCATGCGTTGACCTCTGCAGCAATGCGTTCGTAGTAGGCGCGCATCAGGTTGTGATAGCGCGCGTCGTCGAGAAGGAAGGCGTCGTGGCCGTGCGGCGCGTCGATCTCGCCGTACGTCACCTGGCGCTTGTGATCGAGCAGTGCCTTCACCAGTTCGCGCGAGCGCGCGGGCGCGAACCGCCAGTCGGTCGTGAAGCTCGCGATCAGATACTTCGCTTTCGTGTGCGCGAGCGCGGCCGTCAGGTCGCCGTCGTAGGCTTTCGCGGGATCGAAGTAATCGAGCGCGCGCGTGATCAGCAAATAGGTGTTCGCGTCGAAGTAATCGGCGAACTTGTCGCCCTGATAGCGCAGATACGATTCCACTTCGAACTCGACGTCGAAGTTGAAGTTGTAGACGTCCTCCGCGCCTTCCGCGCGGCGCAGCGCGCGGCCGAACTTCGCGGCCATGTCGTCGTCGGAAAGATACGTGATGTGGCCGATCATCCGCGCGACGCGCAGGCCGCGTTTCGGCTTCACGCCATGCGCGTAGTAATCGCCGCCGTGAAAGTCAGGATCGGAGAGGATCGACGAACGCGCGACTTCGTTGAATGCGATGTTCTGCGCGGACAGCTTCGGCGTCGATGCGACGACGATGCAGTGTTCGAGGCGGTCCGGATACATCATGCTCCACGCGAGCGCCTGCATGCCGCCGAGGCTGCCGCCCATCACCGCGGCGAATTTCTCGATACCGAACTCGTCGGCGACGCGCGCCTGCGCGTTCACCCAGTCTTCGACGGTCACGACGGGGAAGCTTTTGCCGTACGGACGACCCGTCGACGGATCGATGCTCATCGGACCCGTCGAGCCGAAGCACGAACCCAGGTTGTTCACGCCGATCACGAAAAAGCGGTTCGTATCGAGCGGCTTGCCCGGGCCGACCATGTTGTCCCACCAGCCGACGTTCTTCGGATCGTCCGCATAGACGCCCGCGACGTGATGCGACGCGTTGAGCGCGTGGCACACCAGCACGGCGTTAGTGCGCGCGGCATTGAGCGTGCCGTACGTTTCGACGACGAGGTCGTAGTTCGCAAGCGAGCTGCCGTTCTGCAGGCGCAGCGGCTCGGAGAAATGCATTGTTTGTGGAGTGACGATCCCGATCGATTCCATTCATTCCGCCTTCTGACATGGGGCGGCTAAATGGTGTCGGCGTATGCGCGGAAGGAGGATGTGCGCGGCTGACGACCTCTTTAGCCGCATTTGTAGTGAACCGGGACGATGAATGACCTCATCCGCTGGTTCGCGCGCCCGCAATCGAGTCAGCAAATCGGCGCGTTTAAAACCTTGGGGCCGTCATGAACGCCCAAGCACAGTATATCGGAAATTCCGGCGCGCCTGCAGAAAGCGCCCCTATTGCAGGATCAGCCGCAGTTGCGCATCGGCCTGTTCGATCGGCGCGCGCGAGAAGCCGCTGCGCACGAAGCGATGCCAGCGCCCGATGACGTAGCTGAGCAGAAGGCTCGCGCGCACGACGGGATCGTAGTCGGCGGGCAGCGGTATCGAGTTCTGTTCCGCATGTTCCTTGTGGCTCGATACGTCCATTACGCCAAGCCGCAGACACTGCTTGAGCGACGCCTCGACGCGCTCGAGCAGCTGGTTGACGCGCTCGGTGAGCCGCTCGTGTTCGCCGACGAGCGCTTCGCAGGTCAGCACGCGCGTCATGCCCGGATTTTTCGCCGAAAAATTGAGCAGCGTGAGCGCGATCGCGCGTGCCTGCAGCACGCCGTTCGGCTCTTTCGCGATGATCTGGTTGATGAGCCCGAAAAGCGTCTGCTCGATGAACTCGATCAGCCCTTCGAACATCTGCGCCTTGCTCGCGAAATGACGGTACAGCGCCGCCTCCGACACACCGAGGCGCGCGGCCAGCGCCGCCGTCGTGATCTTCTCGTTCTTCGGGGCCTCCAGCATCGCGGCGAGTGTCTGGAGGATATGCACGCGCCGCTCGCCCGGTTTCAGGCGCGTGGCACGCGGCGCGGCCGGCTGGTCTTCGGTTACGTCCTCGTCATGCTTGCGGATCGGCTGCATGTCTGTCGTCCCTGTCGTTGCCGGGCCGGATGCACCATCAGCGGTCCGATCGGCCTTCCGGGCGAGTGCCCGGTCTCAAGGATTTTAGCGAACGAATGCGACGGTCGACATAGTGCGGGCGCCCCGTGCCGGGCAGATGCGCAGGCGTGCCGTCCGCACGCGCCGGCCGCGGCAGATGGCCGACGATCCACACCGTGCGGATGCCGAGCCGCCGGTAGTTCTTCAGGTGGCTGCGCGTATCTTCGACAAGTACGGCATCGGCGAGACGCACGTGCGCGTCGCGCATCGCGCGGCGCAGCATCATGTGATCGGGCTTTGCGCGCCAGAAGCGGCGGTCGCGCATGTGTTCGATCGCGATCACGCGCTCGAACAGCCGCTCGATGCCGAGTTCTTTCAGCACATCCATCGCATACGCTTCGGGCGCGTTGGTCAGCACGATCTTGCGGCCCGGCAGCGCATCGACGAGACGTTTCAGCCCGCGTTCGCTGCGCAGCATCGCGCGCAGGTCGGGGAATGTGTGAACGTACTTCAGGAAGTCATGCGGATCGACGGGATGGTGGCGCGTGAGGCCCAGCAGCGCCGCGCCGTAGCGCTGCGTGTAGCCGGTGCGCAGACGGTTCGCTTCGTCGCGCTCGACTTGCAGCGCGTCGATGATGTATTGCGTCATCGCGGCGTTGATGGCCGGGAAGATGGCGTGCGACGCGTGATGCAGCGTGTTGTCGAGGTCGAACAGCCAGACGGGCGTGCCGGCGTGAATCTGCGGCCGACGGCGCTTCGGACGGGAAGTGCGCATGATGTCGTGGATTCCGCGCGCGTGCGCAAGGGCTGCGATCCGATGCAGACGATGCGCGAAGCGTTACGGGGAAGATTCTGGACAGCGCAGCGTGCTGCGCGAAAGACGGAAGGCCAGTATGCCTTCTGCGAAGCACGGCGGCCAGCGTGCCGTGCTTCGCGCGATACGGGAGGTGTAACGTTGCCGGGATACGCCGCACGCTCAGTGCGAGCGGATCATCGTGCCGAACGGCTGTTCCGTCAGAATTTCGAGCAGCACCGAATGCTCGATGCGGCCGTCGATGATGTGCACCGAACGCACGCCGCTCTTCGCGGCGTCGAGCGCCGACGAGATTTTCGGCAGCATGCCGCCCGAGATCGTGCCGTCGGCGAACAGCGCGTCGATTTCGCGCGCGGACAGGTCGGTCAGCAGCGTGCCTTCCTTGTCCATCACGCCGGGGATGTTCGTCATCATCACGAGCTTTTCGGCGTTCAGCACGACAGCCAGCTTGCCCGCAACGAGGTCCGCGTTGATGTTGTACGACAGGCCGTCTTCACCGAAGCCGATCGGCGAGATCACGGGGATGAACGCGTCGTCCTGCAGCGCCTTCACGACGGCCGGGTTGATCGCCTCGACTTCGCCGACCTGGCCGATGTCGATGTACTGGCCCGGGTTGTCGCGGTCCGGCATCAGCAGCTTGCGCGCGTGGATCAGGCCGCCGTCCTTGCCCGTCAGACCGACCGCGTGGCCGCCGAAGTGGTTGATCAGCGTGACGATATCCTGCTGCACTTCACCGCCCAGCACCCATTCGACGACTTCCATCGTCTCTTCGTCGGTGACGCGCATGCCCTGGATGAAGGTGCCCTGTTTGCCGATCTTCTTCAACGCCTGATCGATCTGCGGACCGCCGCCGTGCACGATCACCGGGTTGATGCCGACCAGCTTCAGCAGGATCACGTCGCGCGCGAAACCCTGCTTCAGGCGCTCTTCCGTCATCGCGTTGCCGCCGTATTTGATCACAACGGTCTTGCCGTGGTACTGGCGAATATAGGGCAGCGCCTCGGCGAGAATCTCAGCTTTCAGCGTGGGGGCGATCTGGGACAGGTCGGGGGTTTCGGACATGGCGGCGGCTCGGACGGAAACGGTGAAAACAAGGCCGGATTGTACACAACTGGCGCGGTGCAATAGTGAATTCGACGTGTGCCGCCGCGGGGGTTCCGGGCATTTTTCCGCACTGCGGAAACACGTGCTTTCCACGCAACGGACGACGGGTTGCGACGCCGGTTTTTCATCGCCCGCACGGATGCGATGGAAGGTTTGGGCCGCTGGCGCGCGGGTAAGTTCGCTCGAAGCCGGAAAAGTCGGCCATCTGGAAAAAGCCGGGCATGCCCCGCGAGCGGCGGGCAGACATTTTGCTGGGTCGTCGGAAGTGGCATCATGTCCGAATCAACTGACCGGTTTCATCCCGCTGTCATGAATCCGTCCCCATCCGAATCGCTTGAATCTTCCGTTACGTCGAGCGTGCGCTGCCCGCGCTGCCGCCGCGTGTTCGACTGCGGCGCGCGCGGCGACCGCTCGGCGTGCTGGTGCGCATCGATGCCGGCCTTGCCTGCCGGGGCTTTGGTATCCGGCACAGGCTGTCTGTGTCCCGAATGCCTTGCGGGTGTGATTGCGCGCACGCGCGCCGAAGAAGGCGGCGCGGCGCCGGATTGAGGCGCCGCGCTTATTGGCTGTAGCGAGTGGCTGTAGCGAGCGGCTGTAGCGAGCGGATTACTGCTGGTGCGAAGCGGCCAGTGCGCCGAGATCGTGTGTCAGCCTGTCGAACACGGGCTCCCACTGCGCGAACTGCGCTTGCCGATACAAGGTCGCGCCCGGATACCAGGGGCTGTCCGTGCGATCGAGCAGCCAGACCCAATGCGGATTGACGTCGAGCAGTACCCAGGTGCGCTGCCCGAGCGCGCCGCTCAGATGCGCAACGGATGTGCACACGGTGATCACGAGATCGAGCGCGCTGACGTAGGCCGCCGTGTCGTCGAAGGTTTTGAACGCTGCCGTGTGATCGGTGATATCGAGCCCGGCTGTGCGAGCCGCCGCGACTTCGGCTCCCGCACCTGGCTGCAGCGAATAGAAAGCGACATTGTCGAGTTCGCGGAAATAATCGACGTATCGCTCGAGTCCGACCCGCCGGTATGGGTTGCGCTGATGTCCGTGGCTGCCCGTCCAGACGAGCCCGACCTTGAGCCGGTTCTCGCCTTTGAGGCGCTGACGCCACGCATCGACATCTCGCTGATCGGCGTGCAGATAGGGAACAGTCGACGGAATCGTTTCCTCCCGCGTACCGAACAGCAAGGGCAGCGAGAGCAGCGAGATTTCATAGTCGAACGTCGGCAGATGGTCGACGCCGCCGCCGAGCGTGAACTGATCGGCATGTTGCGCAAGCGCGCGCGAGCAGCGCACCCATCTGCGGAAACGAATTCCACACGAGCCGCCCGCCTTCGCGATGCACCCGCTCGGCCAGCAGCGGAACGTAGCGGCAGAACTGCAGCAGATCGCCCATGCCCTGTTCGCCCCACAGCAGCAGCGTCTTGCCCGCGAGCGATTCGCCGCGCCACATCGGTCCCGGCATGACGGGACGCTTGCCCGCCAGTTCCTTCGATCCGTCCCAGCGCGCCTCATGTTCGCGCCAGCCGTCGGCGTAGTTGCTGCGCAGCAGGTGCAGCATGCTGAGATTGGACAGGAACGATGCGTTGCCGGGCGCCGCGCGATACGCGGCCGATGTGAAGCGTTCGGCCTCTTCCCATTGCTGCGCTTCGCGCAATGTCTGTCCGTGATTGCCGAGCGCGATGGGATTGCCAGGCTGAAGCTCGATTGCGCGCTGCTCGGCTTCGAGCGCGCCGTCGAGATCGAAACCCGCGAGGCGCGACTTCGCGAGATTGATCCACGCGTTGGCATCGTCGGGACTTTCCTGGAGTGCAGCCGACAGCAGAGCAGCTACTTCCGGATCGGCAGGATTCGCCGACATCAACGCTGCTGCCAGATTGTTCCGCAGGCTAGGCAGCTCGGGATCGATCGCGAGCGCCTCGCGATAGGGCGCGACGGCGTCGCTATGCCGATTCATCAGTTGCAGCGTGAGCCCGAGCTGAAAGTGCGTTCTGGGATCGCGCGGCGCGAGCGCGGCGCAGGCCCGGGCAATCGCTTCGGCGTCGGCGGCGTGTTGCCCGGCAAGCAGTTGCGGAATCAGCGCGGCGATGGAATCGACATCCGTCGGAAACAGATGCGAAGCGGCCTGGAGCCAGATGTCGCGTGCCACGCGATCGTTGTGTTCTTGTGCTGCGACAGCTTGACGCAGAAATGTCTGGAAGGAATCCAAAAGAACTTGATATGGATCAAGTGAAGTCTTAAGCATTGGGCGTAAAGAGTGGCGGGCGTACGTTAAACGATAAAGAACACTATAGTTCCCAACATTCGCTAGATGAATAAGACTGGTCCCAACGGGTAAACTTGCAGGATGCACCGCATAACCATCACTGGCCGGGTCAACCTCGGACATCTCTTCTGGCTACGCAGTCTCGCGATCATCGGGCAGCTCGTGACGATTGCGTTCGTCCAGACCTTCGTGGGCGTCAAGCTGCCGTTGCCGGCGATGCTGCTCGTCATCGGGCTCGAAGTGATCTTCAACGGGCTGACCTGGCTGCGCGTCGCGAGCCAGAAGCCCGAATCGAATCTCGAACTGTTCGGGCAGCTGTGGGTCGATCTCGGCGCGCTGTCGGCATTGCTGTTTCTGTCGGGTGGCACAACCAATCCTTTCGTGTCGTTGTATCTGCCATCGCTGGCCATTGCGGCGGCCGTGCTGCCCTGGCATCTGATGGCGTGGCTCGCGGCCTTCGCCGTTGCCTGCTACGCGGTGCTCGGCTTCGAGTCGGTGCCGCTCAATCTCGACAATCCCGCGAATCTGTTCGACTACTACCGCGCCGGCATGTGGGTGAACTTCATGGTCAGCGTCGGCCTGATCGCGTGGTTCGTGGCGCGCATGTCGCGGGCGTTGCGTCAGCGCGATACGGCGCTCGGCGATGCGCAGCAGCGTCTGTTGCGCGACGAGCGCGCAGTAGCGCTGGGCGTGCAGGCCGCGACGGTTGCACATGAAATCGGCACGCCGTTGTCGACCATCGCGATGCTCACGGAAGAACTGCGCGACGCCGCGCGCAGCGACGATGGCCTCAAGCCCTACGCCGCCGACCTCGACATCCTCGACCAGCAGATGACGCTGTGCACGTCGGCGCTCGCGCGTCTGCGGAGTCGCGCATCGACCCAGGGCAGCCGCCAGCGCGTCGACGAATGGCTCGACTCGTTCGCCGACCAGTGGCGCCTGCGGCATCCGCATGTGAAATTCGAGCGTCTCGGCGAGCCGCCTGCGAACGTCGGTCTCGACGATACCGTCGCCGTCAGCCAGATTCTCACGATCCTGCTCGACAACGCCGCGCGCGCGAGCCGCGATCACGTGACGCTGGCGGCGAAGCTGGTCGAGCCCGCGTCGATCGAATTCGAAGTCTGCGACGCCGGTCCCGGCGTGCCGGCCGCGCTGCGCGGGTTGCTGGGTGCGGCGCCCGTCGACAGCACGCAGGGCGGACACGGCGTCGGGCTGTATCTGGCGTTTTCGGCGGCGGCGCGGCTCGGCGGATCGATCGAGCTCACCGACGTCAGTGAAATCAAGCCGCGCGGCACACGCGCGGTGTTGCGGTTGCCTTTGGCCCGCGAGCAAACGGGCGCGGGCCGGCAGGGCGCCGCGTCGTCCAATACGGAGAAACAAGCATGAGCGACAAGAATTTTCTGGTTATCGACGACGATGAAGTGTTCTCCGGCATCCTGGCGCGCGGCCTGACGCGCCGCGGCTTTACCGTGTCCGAGGCGCACAACGCCGACGAAGCGATTCGCCTCGCGAACCAGCAGAAGTTCGGGCAGATCACCGTCGATCTGCACCTCGGCAACGATTCTGGGCTGAACCTCGTCGCGCCGCTGCGCGACCTGCAGCCGAACGCCCGGATGCTGGTGCTGACGGGCTACGCGAGCATCGCGACGGCCGTCCAGGCGGTGAAGGATGGCGCCGACAACTACCTCGCCAAGCCCGCGAACGTCGAAACGATTCTGTCGGCGCTGCAAACGGAAGCGAGCGCATTGCAGGCAGAGGAGGCGATCGAGAACCCGACGCCGCTGTCGGTGGCGCGGCTCGAGTGGGAGCACATTCAGCGTGTGCTCGCCGAGAACGGCGGCAATATCTCGGCGACGGCGCGCGCGCTGAACATGCATCGGCGCACGTTGCAGCGCAAGCTGGCGAAGCGGCCCGTCAAGCAGTGACGTAGCCTTTTCAAGCGGCATGAAAAAAGGCGGCGTTCCATCGGAACGCCGCCTTTTGCTTTTGAATTGCGGGTTGCCGCGTTACAGCACGTAGCGCGACAGATCCTCGTCTTGCGCGACGTCGTTCAGCGCACGGTCGACATAGGCCGCGTCGATCAGCACGCTCTTGCCGGTGTGGTTGCCCGCCGAGAACGACACTTCTTCGAGCAGCTTTTCGATCACCGTATAGAGGCGGCGTGCGCCGATGTTCTCTGTCTTCTCGTTCACCGAATACGCGATTTCCGCTAGACGGCGGATGCCGTCGTCGGCGAATTCGAGGTGCACGTCTTCCGTTGCGAGCAGCGCCTGATATTGCTTGACGAGGCTGGCGTCGGTGGCGACGAGAATCGATTCGAAGTCCTTCACCGACAGCGAATCCAGTTCGACGCGAATCGGGAAGCGCCCTTGCAATTCGGGAATCAGATCGCTCGGCTTCGCCAGATGGAACGCCCCGCTCGCGATGAACAGGATGTGATCCGTCTTCACCATCCCATACTTCGTGTTGATCGTCGTGCCTTCGACGAGCGGCAGCAAATCGCGCTGCACACCCTGGCGCGAGACCTCGCCGCCACCCGCTTCGCTGCGCGCCGCGATCTTGTCGATTTCATCGAGGAACACGATGCCGTTCTGCTCGACATTCTGCACGGCCTTTGTCTTGACCTCTTCGTCGTTCAGCATCTTCGCGGCTTCTTCGTCGGTCAGGAGCTTGAGCGCCTCCTTCACCTTCATCTTGCGGCGCGTCTTCTTGCCGCCGCCGAGGTTCGCGAACATCGAGCGGATCTGCTCGGTCATGTCTTCCATGCCCGGCGGGCCCATGATGTCCATGGTCGGCGTCTGCATTTCGATGTCGAGCTCGATCTCTTTATCGTCGAGCGCGCCTTCGCGCAGGCGTTTGCGGAACGTCTGACGCGTCGTGTTCGACTCGTCGCCGCTCGCTTCGCTCGTGCCGGAACCGAAGCCCACGGTGCTGCGCGCGCCCGGCAGCAGGATATCGAGGATACGGTCTTCGGCGAGGTCTTCCGCCTTCGTGCGGACCTTGCGCATTTCGGTTTCGCGCGTCTGCTTGACGGAGATTTCGATCAGGTCGCGCACGATGCTGTCGACGTCGCGGCCCACATAACCGACTTCCGTGAACTTGGTCGCTTCGATCTTGATGAACGGCGCGTCGGCGAGCTTGGCGAGGCGCCGCGCGATTTCCGTCTTGCCGACGCCCGTCGGCCCGATCATTAGAATGTTCTTCGGCGTGATTTCCTGACGTAGCGGCTCGGCGACCTGCTGACGGCGCCAGCGATTGCGCAGCGCGACGGCAACCGCCTTCTTCGCGCGATGCTGGCCGATGATGTGCTTGTCGAGTTCCGAGACGATCTCGGCGGGAGTCATGGTGCTCATCGTGTGTCCTTACTCGATCGTCTCGATGACGCGGTTGTGGTTCGTGTAGATACACATGTCGCCGGCAATCTCCAGCGCCTTTTCGACGATCTCGCGGGGCGAAAGATCCGTGTTGTCGGCGAGCGCCTTGGCTGCCGCCTGCGCGTACGCACCGCCCGAGCCGATCGCGCAGATGCCGCCTTCGGGATCGAGCACGTCGCCGTTACCTGTGATGACGAGCGTGGTGGTCGCATCGGCCGTGATCAGCATGGCTTCGAGACGGCGCAGCATGCGGTCGGTGCGCCAGTCTTTGGCAAGTTCGACGGCAGCGCGCGTGAGATTGCCCTGGTGTTTTTCGAGCTTGGCTTCGAAGCGGTCGAGCAGCGAGAACGCGTCGGCCGTGCCGCCCGCGAAGCCGACGAGCACCTTGTTGTTGAAGATGCGCCGGACCTTCTTCGCGCCGCCTTTCATGACGATATTGCCCAGCGTGACCTGGCCGTCGCCGCCGAGCGCGACCTTGTCGCCGCGGCGCACGGAGACGATCGTCGTGCCGTGAAATTGCTCCATATGCGTTCCTTTTGTAAAGCAAGGGGGGACGCGGAAGCGCCAATGCGCAACCACGGAATCCGAGAGCGGACGGCGCGCGATGCCGGGTGCCGCGCGCGCGTGCAACGCATGTCGGGATTATTTTAGGGCGTGCGCGGACTTATCAAGAGCCGATGTGGAATGAGCGCGAGAAAAGGCGTGTGCGCTATAGGACGCGGGTTCGCCGCGGTAAAACGTGCTGACGATTCGTTCGCGCATGGCCGTATGCAATGCGCATTTACCGATCTCCCGTCAGAGATTCGGGCGAGCGTGCACCGAAACGCGCGGCGCAAAAGAAAAAGAGGCGCACGATTCACCGTGCGCCTCTGACGAAGCGTATCTGGGGCGCGGACCCCGAAAACCGCGCCGCCCGTCGATCAGTCGCCGAACAGCTTCTGGCGCAGTTCGCGGCGTTCCTGTGCTTCGAGCGACAGGGTGGCGGTCGGACGCGCGAGCAGGCGGGGAATGCCGATCGGCTCGCCCGTTTCCTCGCACCAGCCGTACTCGCCCGATTCGATGCGCGCGATGGATTGCTGCACCTTCTTCAGCAGCTTGCGCTCGCGGTCGCGCGTGCGCAGTTCCAGCGCATGCTCTTCCTCGATCGTCGCGCGGTCGGCCGGGTCTGGCACGATCACGGTTTCGCGGAGGTTCTCGGTCGTCTGGCCGGCATTGCGGAGGATGTCCGCCTGCAGCTGTTCGAGCCGGTTCTTGAAGAAAGCGAGCTGATCCTCATTCATGTAATCCTTGTCGCTCATCTTCAGGATTTCGGCTTCGGTCAAGAGTCGTTTCGTCGTCATCTGGCTTGCTTCTTCAATGTGAGGCAAATCATTGCCCGCACTTTCGTGTTGCCCGCAAAGGCGCCTCGATGACGCTCAAATGAGCGCCGGCGAACACGGACGGTGGGCTGTCGTGACGCCGAAGCGCCGGTGCGGGGCCGAACTCCTCTGGAAACCGATTCTTCCCATGCTCCTGAGGCAATGCTTCCCGGCAGCGCGTTATGAGCCGGAATGTGCTGGCCGGCATATCGGCGATGTCCCCGGATCAGATTTTCCGGCGCCGTTTTCGGCCCGGCACGGCTGCAACGCGACTTCGCGCTTTAAACCGGGCAATTCGTTCTCATTCTCCAGCGGGGCCGTATTGTAACTGAATCACAATACGAATCAGCAAGCGAGGGAAATCCCTGCCGCAAACTCCACTTATCGTGAAAATATAACGCGCTGTTCACTAAAAAGCGATGGTCGTGCACGTATTCTCGCAACAGGGTTTTCACGTGCTTTGACCGCAAACCGACTGTTAAATTGCCGTGCTTGTGTTTTTGCGGTCTTTTTCGCGCTTCAGACGCGAGCAAATGGCGAGCAATGACGTTCAGCGGCGGGCGCCGAAGCGCCCGCCCGCGGACTGCAGTTGAACAGAGAACGAATCAGACGAGGCAGGCTTCAAGACCGTCGGTAATCAGGTCTTGCGGCAGTTCGATGCCGATGAACACCATCTTGTTCGTCTTTTTCTCGATGGGTTGCCACTTGGCGGCCAGATCGCTGCCCATCATCTGGTGCACGCCCTGGAAGACGACCTTGCGATCGACGCCCTTCATGTACAGCACGCCCTTATAGCGCAGCAGGCGCTCGCCATAGATCTGCAGAATGCCGCCGAGGAAGTCTTCGAGCTTGTTCGGGTCGAACGGGCGGTCGCTGCGGAAAACGAACGACTTGATCTTGTCGTCGTGGTGCGCGTGATGATGGTGATGATGACCGTGGTCGTGGCCTTCGTGATCGCAATGGCCATGATCGTGATCGCAGTTCGCGTGATCGTGATGCGCGTGATCGTGTTCGTCTTCCGCGAGGAAGTCCGGGTCGATTTCCAGCTTCGCGTTCAGGTTGAAGCCGCGCAGATCGAAGATTTCCTTGATGTCCGCTTCGCCGAAATTGACGACGCGAATCTGCGCCTTCGGGTTCATGTGCAGCAGACGGTGGCGCAGGTCGCCCAGCACCGCTTCGTCGACAAGATCCGACTTCGTGACGAACAGCCGGTCCGCGAAACCGACCTGACGCTGCACGACTTCGTGCTCGTCCAGCTGATGATTGCCGTGCTTCGCGTCGACGAGCGTGATGATGGCGTCGAGCAGGAATTCGTCGGCGATCTGGTTATCCATGAAAAAGGTCTGCGCGACGGGGCCGGGGTTGGCGAGACCCGTCGTTTCGATCACGACGCGGTCGAAGTCGAGCTTGCCTTCCTGCTTTTGCGCTGCGAGGTCGCCGAGCACGCGCGCGAGGTCGCCGCGGATCGTGCAGCAGATGCAGCCGTTGCTCATCTGGATGATCTGCTCGCCCGTGTCCTGCACGAGGATGTCGTTGTCGATGTTCTCTTCGCCGAACTCGTTTTCGATCACGGCGATCTTCATGCCGTGCTTCTCGTTCAGGATGCGCTTGAGCAGCGTGGTTTTGCCGCTGCCGAGAAAGCCGGTCAGGATAGTGACGGGAATCATGTTGTTCGCCATGTGGAGTCGCCTTGTGTTCGTCGATCTGGGTACGGACCGCGCTGCGCGCTGGGCCCGAACCGCAGGAATTCAGCAGAATATTGAAGCATAACTGCGCGGACGCCGCTGTCCGGCTGTCAGTGCCCCGCCGATGCCAGGGAAATAACGCCTAACTATGGGCGATCACGCGATTTGCAACAATAGGCCTTTCAGATATTCGCCTTCCGGGAACGCCGTCAGCAGCGGATGATCGACGCCCGCGCCGAGGCGCCTGAGAATGCGCGCATCGACACGCGCGTCGGCGGCCGCGCCGGCGACGATCTTCTGGAACAGTTCAGCATCGATCGCGCCCGAGCACGAGTACGTGAAAAGCAGGCCGCCCGGACGCAGCAGCTTGAGACCGGTGAGGTTGATGTCCTTGTAAGCGCGCGCGGCCCGGTCCACATGCTCGCGCGACGGCGCGAACTTCGGCGGATCGAGCACGATCAGGTCGAAGCGCTCGCCTTCGTCGTAGAGGCGCCGCAGCGTCTTGAACGCGTCGGCGTCGAGCCACGTCGCACGTTCGGCGTCGAAGCCGTTGGCCTTCACGTTTTCCTGCGCGAGCGCCAGCGCCTCGCCGGACGAATCGATCGATACCACGCGCTTCGCCCCGCCCTTGAGCGCCGCGAGCGAGAAGCCGCCCGTGTAGCAGAAGCAGTTCAATACGTCGCGGTCTTTCGACAGTTGCTGCACCAGCGCGCGGTTGTCGCGCTGGTCGACGTAGAAGCCCGTCTTGTGGCCGTTACGCACGTCGACGTGATAGCGCACGCCGTTTTCGCTCGCGATCAGCGTCTCGGGCGGCGCGTCGCCGGCGAGCACGCCCATGGTCTGTTCGAGCCCTTCCTTTTCGCGGATCGACACGTCCGAGCGCTCATAAACGTTCGGGCAACCCGTCGCGCCGGTCAGCGCCTGCACGATCGCGTCTTTCCACGCTTCGACGCCCGCCGCCATGAACTGGCAGACGATCTGGCCGCGCTTCGTCGCGTCGTCCTGGATGTAGTAATCGACGATCAAGCCCGGCAGCCCGTCGGCCTCGCCGAAGATCAGGCGCGTCGCGCCTGTGTCGTGCACCATCGCCTGACGATGCGCGAGCGCGCGCTGCACGCGGCGCTTGAAGAACGCGTGATCGACGGGCTCGTTCTCGTCGAAACTCCAGACGCGCGCGCGGATCTGCGAATGCGGGCTATAGGCGGCGCGCGCCAGGAAGCGGCCGTCGTGCGCGCGCACCAGCACAGTGGCGCCGGCGGCGGGCTTGCCGTCGACGCGGTCGATCGCGTTCGCGTAGACCCACGGATGGCGGCGCAGCAGCGACTTTTCTTTCGACGGTTTCAGCGTAACGGTATTCATGACTTCGTGAGAATTTCAGCAGAACAATGCGCCGCCCGAAGCGGCAAAGCAGGGTTGACCGGCCGCCCGATACGCGTCGGGCAGCGTCAGTCGCGTTTTTTGGCGCGCGGATGCGCCTGATCGTAGATTCGCGCGAGGTGCTGGAAATCGAGGCCGGTGTAGACCTGCGTCGCGGCGATGCTCGCGTGGCCGAGCAGTTCCTGCACCGCGCGCAGGTCGCCACTCGACTGCAGCACGTGCGTCGCGAACGAATGGCGCAGCACGTGCGGATGGACGTTCGCGGGAATGCCCGCCGTGAGCGCCGCGCGTTTCACGCGGTCGCGGACCACGTTCGGCGACATCCGGTTGCCGCGCACCGATACGAACAGCGGATGCGGATCGCGCTTCACCAGTTCGCCGCGCACGGCGAGCCAGGCGCGCAAGGCTTCGAGCGCCTTGCTTCCGACAGGCACCGAGCGCCGCCGGTTGCCCTTGCCGAGCACTTCGACCTCGGCTTCATCGAGTTTCAGCCAGCCAGTCGACCGATAACCGTCGACATCGGCGAACTGCACGTCGAGACCGACCAGTTCCGACAGGCGCAGGCCCGACGAGTAAAACAGTTCGAGCATCGCGTGATCGCGCAGCCCTTCCGCCGTGGCCGTCGCGGGCGATTCCATCAGCTTGTGCGTGTCGTCGACGGACAACGCCTTCGGCAGCGTTTTCGCGCGTTTCGGTGCGCGCACTGTCGCGACGGGGTTCGCGGGCAGTTCGATGCGGCCGGCGAGCCAGCGGTAAAAAGCTCGCCACGCGGACAGCCGGTGCCCGATCGAGCGCGCCGACAGCCCGCCCGCATGCGCGCGCGCGACGGCGCCGCGGATGTCGGTGGCCGTGAGGCTTTCGAGCGGCCGGCCGTTCGCGAGCTTTTTCAGTTCGTCGAGTTCGTGCGTGTAAGCGCGCAGCGTATGTGCCGACAACCGCCGTTCGTGCTCGAGGCTCGACAGATAGGTGGCGATCGGGTCGGCGGATGTCACGTCGGGGCGCTCAGCGCGGCAGCAGACGGCTCAGCGCAGCGCTCGCGAGCGCGCCGATCTGCGTGAGGAAGTCGGTGGCCATGCCGTCGTGAAAGCGGCGCGGATCGGGCGAACCCATCACGAGCAGGCCGAACGCGGCGGCGTCATTCGATGCCTCGGGGTCGCGCAGTGCGATCAGCGCGATCGATTCGGTGCCGTTGCCGTTTGCAGCCGCGCCTTCGCCCGACGCCGCGGATTCACCGGCAACGGCCGACACGGCCGGCGTCAGCCACTGCGCCGCCTCGAAGCCCGTATTCGCGCCGCAGTACGGTGTGGCGAGGCTATTCGCGAAGATGCGCACTTCCTCGCCGACCTGGCGCGTGAAATCCGCCTGTGAGTAGGGTCCCGACACTTCCCACACGCGCAGCGCCGCCTGCGGCACATCGAACACATCGCGCAGACCGCCCGAGATCGTGCGCGGCAGCGCACCCGGATCGCGTTCTGCCATCACGCGCGTCGTCCAGCGGCCGAACTTCGACGCGATACTGTCGTTCTCGTGCCCGTAGCGCAGCAGTTCGGCGAGACGCCGCTCGAGGTGCTTGTTCTTCTCGCGCAGCATGTCCATCTGACGTTCCTGCAGCGAGACGGCAGCTTTGCCGTGCGGGTTCGCGAGCCGCACGGAAGCGAGCAGTTCGGCGTGCTCGGCGAAGAATTCGGGGTTGGCTAGCAGGTAGTCGGCGACTTCGCGATCGTTCATGGTTTCAGCTTAAAGGTTGCGCGCTTCTTTGCTGTCGGTCGTGCTGCTGCGCCGCGCGGTTCAGCCTGCGCGCGACGGTGAGAAATTCAGTCGGCCAGTTCGATCTCGCCTTCGAACACGGTGGCGGCCGGGCCCGCCATCATCAGCGGCGACGCGGATTCGCCGTTCCACGTGATGGTCAGCGTGCCGCCGTGCGTATGAACGATGACGGGCGCATCCAGCAGGCCGCGGCGAATACCTGCCGCGACGGCCGCGCACGCGCCCGTGCCGCACGCAAGCGTTTCGCCCGCGCCGCGTTCGTAGACGCGCAGCTTCACTTCGTTGCGCCCGACGATCTGCATGAAGCCCGCATTCACCCGCTGCGGGAAGCGCGGATGGCTTTCGATCACCGGCCCGTCGACGAGCACGGGGAACGCATCGACGTCGTCCACCACCTGCACCGCGTGCGGATTGCCCATCGACACGACGGAGACCCAGCGCGTCGCGCCGTTGATGTCGAGCGGATAGAGCGTGTCGCCGGCTTCGCGGCGTGCGTCGAGGCCGCTCGCGTCGAACGGCACCTGGGCCGGCTCGAACACGGGCGCGCCCATATCGACGACGACTTCGCCGTTGTCCTGCATGGTCAGCGTGATCACGCCGTTCTGGACCTGCACGCGGACGCTGCGCTTGTCAGTGAGACGCGCGTCGCGCACGAACTTGACGAAGCAGCGCGCGCCGTTGCCGCAATGCTCGACCTCGCCGCCGTCGCAGTTGAAGATGCGGTATCTGAAATCGACACCGTCGACGGTCGGCTTTTCGACTACCAGCAGCTGGTCCGCGCCGACGCCGAAATGCCGGTTCGCGAGCGCGCGCACCTGCGTTTCAGTCAGGTTGAGCGGTTGCGTGTAGCCGTCGAGCACGACGAAGTCGTTGCCCGCGCCGTGCATTTTGGTGAATTTCAGTTTCATGCCGCTATTGTAAGTGACTGTCCGTGCGTCTCGCCCGTTCGGCGTCGACGCGCTTCAGTAAAAGCTCGGGTCGCCGGGCGGGCGGGTCTTGAAGCGCTTGTGCACCCAGTAGTACTGCTCGGGAATGCGCGGAATCTGCTCTTCGAGAAACGCGTTCATGCGGCGGGCGTCGGCGTCGTCGTCGCCCGTCGGATAGTTGTCCCACGGCTTGAAGACCCGCAGCCGGTAGCCCTTGTAGTTCGGCAGCACTTCGCCGATGAACGGCACCACCTGCGCGTGCCCGACCTTCGCGAGGCGCCCGACGGCCGTCAGCGTGCAGGTCGGTACGCCGAAGAACGGCACGAAGGTTGAATTGCGGATGCCGTAGTCCATGTCGGCGCCGAGCATCACCGGCTTGCGGTCGCGCAGCCAGCGCAGCACGATCCGCGCGCTGTCGGCCCGGCTTGCCATTTCGGCGTCGAACCGGCCGCGCTGCGCTTTGGCGACGGCTTCGAGCTGCTCGTTCGACATCGGCTGATACAGCGAGCCGCACGGCCGCTTCAGCGAATAATTGAGGAAGATCGAACCGGCCTCGATGCCGACGAAGTGAAAGCCCAGAAACAGTGTGGGCGGCAGATTCGGGTCCGTGAGATCGATTTCGCTGTCGAGCTGAATCAGCTTTTCCAGCTTCTTCGCCGAGCCGAACCACTGCACGCTGCGCTCCAGATAGCTGCGGATCGCATGCCGGAAGTGCTTCTGCGCGACTTCCTCGCGACGCTCGTCGCTCCATTCGGGGAAGCACAGCTTCAGGTTGATATGGACGATACGGCGACGGCGGCTCGGAATCTGGTACAGCAGCCAGCCGAGGCCGTCGCCCAGCCGGGCGACGAAGCCGTACGGCAGCAGCGCGAACAGTTTGAGCAGACCGATGGCGAATGTGACGCCCAGACGGCTCAGCATGCGACGGCTCCCCTATGTGCGCGAGACCGCACGGGGTAAAGAAAAACGGCGAAGTAGACGATATACCGCACGCGCAGGCACTCTGTGACAATTGAAAGAAGTCGCTATAATAAGGGCTTCGCCGAGTTAATAGACAACTTGCGGGGCGAAGCCGACGGACGTTTATCTTTCAGATAGTCGCCCGGCGGTCAGGAAATCCGCTAAAGCGTCGCCGCTTCAGGCTCGAAGCAGGCTACGTGAAACTCAACCGTAACCAACAAGGAGCCTGTAACGTGGCTAACGACTACCTCTTCACTTCTGAATCCGTCTCCGAAGGGCATCCGGACAAGGTCGCCGACCAGATCTCGGACGCCATTCTCGACGCGATCCTCGCCCAGGACAAATATTCGCGCGTTGCCGCGGAAACGCTGTGCAACACGGGTCTCGTCGTGCTGGCGGGTGAAATCACCACGACGGCCAACGTCGACTACATCCAGGTCGCGCGCGAAACCATCAAGCGCATCGGCTACGACAACACGGACTACGGCATCGACTACCGCGGCTGCGCGGTGCTCGTCGCGTACGACAAGCAGTCGCCGGACATCGCGCAAGGCGTCGACCGCGCGCACGACAACAACCTCGATCAGGGCGCCGGCGACCAGGGCCTGATGTTCGGCTACGCGTGCGACGAAACGCCCGAACTGATGCCGCTGCCGATCCACCTGTCGCACCGTCTCGTCGAGCGCCAGGCGAATCTGCGCCGCGACGGCCGTCTCCCCTGGCTGCGTCCGGACGCGAAGTCGCAGGTCACGGTCCGCTATGTCGACGGCAAGCCGCACTCGATCGACACCGTCGTGCTGTCCACCCAGCACGCACCGGAAATCGAACTGGCGCAACTGCGCGAAGCCGTGATCGAAGAAGTCATCAAGCCGACGCTGCCGGCTGAACTGATCAAGGGCGACATCAAGTTCCTCGTGAACCCGACCGGCCGGTTCGTGATCGGCGGCCCGCAGGGCGACTGCGGCCTGACGGGCCGCAAGATCATCGTCGATACGTACGGCGGCGCGGCTCCGCACGGCGGCGGCGCGTTCTCGGGCAAGGATCCGTCGAAGGTCGACCGCTCGGCTGCGTACGCCGGCCGCTATGTCGCGAAGAACATCGTCGCCGCGGGTCTGGCATCGCGCGCGCTGATCCAGGTGTCGTACGCAATTGGCGTTGCGCAACCGACGTCGGTGATGGTCAACACATTCGGCACGGGCCGCGTGTCGGATGCGACGATCACGCGCCTGGTTCAGGAACACTTCGATCTGCGTCCGAAGGGCATCATCCAGATGCTCGACCTGCTGCGCCCGGTCTACGAAAAGACGGCTGCCTACGGCCACTTCGGCCGCGAAGAGCCGGAATTCACGTGGGAAGCCACCGACAAGGCGCTCGCGCTGGCTGAAGCGGCCGGCACGGAGCCGGTTGCCGCTCTCGCCTGAACGAAGATGCGAGCGATCCGCGCGGCCGAATGTCGCGCGCGTCGCGCGGTATCCGTTCCGAAGCGAGCTGCAAAAGAGAACGCCCTGCATGCAAACGCATGCAGGGCGTTTTTTCTGACGCGCGCGCCAACGATCTGGCGGGCGCTATCGCGCGTCCGCTGTAACCCGAGGGCGTCTAAGACCCGGCGAGCGCTCAGTGCGCAAACGCGAACCAGCCTTCGCTCGTCGTCGACAGGCGTCGCGGGCGGCGGCTCGTCGCACGCGGCACACTGGCGGCCTTCGCAGCGCGCGGCGACACGCCGAGCATCCGCACGGGCGAGGGGTTGCGCAGCAGCGTGCGCAGCGACAGACGCCGCGACGCGCCCTGTATGCGCAACGCGCTGAAGAAGGTGCGGAACCAGAAGCGCACGCTATCGACGGGCTTCACGTCGCGCAGTTGCTCGGCGAGCGCACGCGTGCGCGCGGAATGGTGGCGAAGGGCACGCACCATATGGCGGCGTGCGGGACGCGCGGCATTGAACGCGCGGCTGAGTCGAGTGCTGAATGGACTGTGCATGGCTCAAAGATCAGGCTGCGTGGGCCGCTTGGCGAGCGACGAAAAGTGCCGCAAAAGCAGCACCATCCATGCCAGCGAAGGGGACGCAATAGCCTGAGGAAAAACGGAATGAGACGACAGCGGCTGCGGATGGCCGTGTCGACGGCGAAATAGCGTGTGTTGCAATCGACATGGTCGAAAGGCTACACGTGATTGATGACCGTCGAAAGTCCAGAGGGATAGGGGTTTTTACGAGGACGAAGCCCGCATGATCGCGCCCTTTGCGCTCGAAGAACGTGCGCGACTGCCCATCCGGCGTGCAGTTGCGCCCATCCCGCTTGCACGTGGCGAGCGGTCGCACGCATGACCTGGCGACGATACGATCGTGCCCGTTTTACAATGAGAGCCGGTTGTCGAACGAACGCTAGCTGAACGGAACGCCCATGTCAGTCCATTCGAAGAAAGAGCAGATTCAGGTGCTGCGCGAGCAGGGTTTTGTCGTCGTGCCGGGTCTCATCACGCCCGAGCGTTGCGACGAGATGAAACAGATCGCGCGCCAGCAGTTGCAGGCGGCGGCCGAGCCGGTCGAATTCGAAGCCGATCTGCGCTATCCGGGTGCGCCGGAGTCGAAAGAAGCGCCAGGCGGGCATACGGTGCGGCGTCTGCTCGACGCGTATGCGCGTCATCCGCGTTTCGCCGAATGGGCGACGGCGCCGGAAATCCGCGGCTGGATGGAGCTGTATTTCGGCGAAGAGCCGCGCCTGTCGCGCGCGCATCACAACTGCATGATGACCAAGCATCCCGCGTACGGCAGCCTGACGGGCTGGCATCGCGACGTGCGTTACTGGTCGTTCGAGCGGGACGATCTGGTGTCGGTGTGGCTCGCGCTCGGCGATGAAACCGTCGACAACGGGGCGCTCTGGTTCGTACCGGGCTCGCATGCCGCGGCGTTCACGTCGGACCGCTTCGACGAAGCGAAGTTTTTCCGTTCCGACGTGCCTGAAAATGCCGCGCTGATCCAGAAAGCGGTGTCGCCCGTGCTGAAGGCGGGCGACGTGGTCTTCTTCCACTGCAACACGCTGCATTCGGCGGGGAAGAATCTGTCGGATCAGGTGAAGTTCTCGCTGGTCTACACCTATCACGGCGCGAGCAATGTGCCGCTGCCGGGTTCGCGCTCGGCGTCGAAGCCCGAAGTGGCGTTCTGAGCGTCCCGTCGGGCCGCGTCCCGACGGGAATGCGTTGGCCCCGTCAGCGCTTGCTCGACGCGAGCCCGATCAGGCCGGCGAGCGTCGCGACGATGCCGCCCGCAATCAGAAAGATGGTCTTGTTGGTCGGCGAACCGGTGAAGACCCGCGACACATCGTTGCTGAACGAATGGAACGACTGGCCGCCGAAGTACAGCAGCACCACGCCGCCGGCGATCAATGCGAGCGAGATCGCTTTGGTCATGAACACTCCTTCATCGATGAATAATTTGGCCGAAAGTCTAGGCGATCGACGGCACGGCGTCCATGCCGCGCGTCCCGCAGTGTGGGCGTCTGCAGCGGGCGCGGCGATTGGCTAACATAGGGTGTTGGGCCGTCGCCGCCTGGTTGCCATCTGCGTACCGGATCGCGCCGAAATAGCAGGGTCGCTTGATACCGGTACCATGCAGAGACGGCATGCAGAGACGGCACATCGGACCAACTACAACGAATACAACGCTTTACCCACGCGATGCGCGACCCGCATCGCCGACTCCATTTCAGAGGACTCCAGCAATGGCTTACGAAGCAGCTTCAGCACGCTATTCGGACATGCAGTACCGCGTTTGCGGCAAGTCAGGTCTCAAACTGCCCGCGCTGTCGCTCGGCCTGTGGCACAACTTCGGCGACACCACGCCGATCTCGACGCAACGCGAGATCCTGCGCACCTCGTTCGATCTCGGCATCACACACTTCGACCTCGCGAACAACTACGGGCCGCCGTACGGCAGCGCGGAAACGAACTTCGGCCGCATCTTCAAGGACGACTTCAGGCCGTATCGCGACGAGCTGCTGATTTCGTCGAAGGCTGGTTGGGACATGTGGCCCGGCCCGTATGGCCAGGGCGGCGGTTCGCGCAAATACGTCCTCGCGAGTCTCGACCAGAGCCTGCAGCGCATGGGTCTCGACTACGTCGACATCTTCTATTCGCACCGCTTCGACGTCGACACGCCGCTCGAAGAAACGGCAGGCGCGCTCGCGAGCGCCGTGCAGCAGGGCAAGGCGCTGTATATCGGCATCTCGTCGTACTCCGCGCAGAAGACGCGCGAAATGGCGAAGCTGCTTGCCGAATACAAGGTGCCGCTGCTGATCCATCAGCCCGCGTACAACATGCTGAACCGCTGGATCGAAAGCGAGCTGCTCGGCGCACTGGAAGAAACGGGTTCGGGCGCGATCGCGTTCACACCGCTCGCGCAAGGTCTGCTGACGGGCAAGTACCTGAACGGCGTGCCGCAGGATGCGCGCGTCAACAAGGCGGGCGGCGGTTCGCTGAAGCAGGAGCATTTGAGCGAGCAGAACATCGAACGCGTGCGCAAGCTCAACGACATCGCGCAACGCCGCGGCCAGAGCCTCGCGCAAATGGCGCTCGCATGGACGCTGCGCGATTCGCGCGTGACGTCGGCGCTGATCGGTGCGAGCAAGGCCGAGCAGGTTCGCGAGAACGTCGCGGCGCTGAAGAACCTGTCGTTCACGGCGGAAGAACTGGCGGAAATCGATCGCTATGCGACGGAAGGCAGCGTGAATCTGTGGGAGAAGCCGTCGACGGATCAGCACATCTGATAGCCGAGGCATTCGCAAGCCGATGCCACATTAAAAAAGCCGCCCACATGGGCGGCTTTTTCGTTTCCGCGCCGGGCTGTTTCGCCCAACGCACGAGACGCGAAAATCGCTTCGCTAAACGAGCGCAGGCAAGCCCTCTACCAGCACGACCGCAAACACGACGCCAAGCAGCGCACCCAGCACACGCAGCGTGTTGTGCCTGAACTCGGTTTTGCAGGGCAGCGCACCGAGGAAGAGTGCCCCGGCCAGCGCCATCGGAATGACCAGAATGAAATCACCGATCGTGAAGTAGTGCATGCCTGTCTCCTTTGTGTAATCGCCAGGACGCGACTGCATGCGGCGCGCCTGAAAACAGTATAGGAGACGGTATCGATGCGTATTGTGGGTTGCAGCGCACGCGCGCTTCTGTCCCTTGGGCGGCAAAGCGAAGCGGGGCAAGGCTTTGCGCGCTGCAGGCGGCTGTGAGCAGAATTTCGCGCGATGCAACCGCGCGCTTACGTCGACCTTTCTGAATATGCGTTTTACCGGTCGAAGCGCTGGCGAGCGTTGCACGCGTTGCAGGAACGACGCTATGCGGCGCCGCTGCGTTCACGGGCGCGCAGCCGCGTCGACGCGAGTATGCCGATCAGCAGCAATCCGCCGACGAGCGCCGCGACGCCCGTCCATGCGTAAGCCGCCCACACGCGCCCGCCGTACGAGCCGACGATGCTCGACCCCAGGTAATACGCGAGCAGATACAGCGCGGCCGCCTGGCCTTTGGCTTCCTTGGCGATCCGTCCGACCCAGCCGCTCGCAACCGCGTGCCCCGCGAAGAAGCCGAACGTTACGCAGGCGATCCCGCATGCGATCAGCGTAAGCGACTGCGTGGTCGTCAGCAGCAAGCCGCACAGCATGATGACGATGCTGCCCGTCAGCACGCGCGCGCGTCCGAACGTGTCGGCCATGCGGCCCGACCATGGCGACGCGACCACGCCCGTCAGATACACCACGAAGATCCCGCCGATGGCCGTCTGACTCAGACCGAACGGCGGCGCGAGCAGCCGGTAGCTGATGTAGTTGTACAGCGTGACGAAGCTGCCCATCAGCACGAAGCCCATCAGGAACAACAGAGGCAAACCGGGGCGGCGGAAATGCGTCGCCAGCGCCGCGCGGTGATGCGCAAAACCGAGTCCGCGCCGCGGCACGAAATGCCGCGACGGCGGCAGCAGTGAGCGGAACGCGAGCATCGACAGAATGCCGAGCACGCCGATCGTGCCTATCGCGACGCGCCACGAAAACAGATCCGCGACCACACCCGTAATGACCCGCCCCGCCATGCCGCCGATGGCCGTGCCGCCCACATACAGGCCCATCGCAAGACCGAGACCGTCCGGGTGCACTTCCTCCGCGAGATACGCCATCGCGACGGCAGGCACGCCGCCGAGCGCGAGTCCTTCGAGCGCGCGCAACAACAGCAGCGCGTGCCATTGCGGCGTGAACGCGACCGCGAGCGTGAGCAGCGACGAAGCGGTGAGCGAAGCCGTCATCAAACGATGACGGCTCCATCCTTCCGACACGAAGCCCGCGACGAACACGGCGAGCGCGAGCGCCGCCGTCGTCAGCGATAGCGACAGGCTGCTTTGCGCAGGGCTCACATCGAACGAAGCGGAGAACGCGGGTAATAGCGGCTGCACGCAGTAGAGCAGCGAGAACGTCGCGTAACCGGCGAACAGTAGCGCGAGACTGGCGCGCCAGTAGGCACGCGTGCCGCGCTCGAGATACGGCGCGCCGGAAGAGGAAGAAGAGGATGAGGCGAAAGACGAAGAATCAGCGGGCCGACTCGGGTCCGACGATGCGGTCACAACAAAACTCCCGGAAACGATGAGAAGCAGTGAAAAGCGCGCCATCGGCAGGCGCGCGAGGGCTCAACGATACGCCGAATGCGCAGCGGGCGTCGTCGAACTCTGCAGCAGGACGCGGACCGGGAAGTCCGCGATCCGCGCCTCAGCTACGCGTGGCGGACACAGTGCTCGCGGGCTGGCCGGCTGCGTCGGGATCAGTGAGCTGCTCGTCGGTGGGCAGGGAAGTCGCGTCCCAGCCGCCGCCCAGCGCCTTGATCAGCGCGACGCTCGCAGCCATCCGGCGGCGCGCGATCGAGACGGCTTCGCGCTCGTTGCTGAGCGCCGTCGTTTGCGCGACGACGACATCGAGATAGGTGATCGCGCCGTTCCTGTAGCGGTTCGTCATGATCGCGAGCGAGCGCTGCGCGGCTTCGACGGCGTCGTCCTGCGTCTGCGCTTCCTGTTCGAGCACGCGCAAGGCCGCGATGTTGTCTTCCACCTGGCCGAACGCCGTCAGCACCGTCTGACGATACTGCGCGACGCCTTCATCGTAGTTTGCCTGCGCCTCGGCCTTTTGCGCGGCGCGTCCGCCGAAGTCGAGCAAGGTGCCCGCAAGCGACGGCCCGAGCGACCAGAAACGGCTCGGCGCGAGCAGCCATTGGCTGAAGTTGGTCGCCTCCAGTCCGCCCGTCATTGACAGGATCAGATTCGGAAAATAGGCCGCAGTCGCGACGCCGATCTGCGCGTTCAGATCGACGACACGCCGTTCGGCGGAAGCAATATCGGGCCGTCGTTCGAGCAGCGTCGACGGCACGCCGACGGGTGCGATCACGGGCACGGCGACGAGCGGCGCGACGGGCAGCGAGAACGTCGAAGGCGGTTGGCCTGTCAGGATCGCGATCGCGTGTTCGAGCTGTGCGCGCTGCACGCCGAGATCGATCGACTGCGCCTGGGTTGTGCGCAATTGCGTCTGCGCCTGCGCGACATCGGCGTCGGTCGCGATGCCGCCCTTGTAGCGGTTCTGCGTGAGTTCGACGGCTTCCTTGTAGGCGGCGATGGTGTCGTCGAGCAATTGCCGCTCGCGGTCGATGCCGCGCAATTCGAAGTAATCCGTCGCGAGTTCGGCCTGCATCGACAGCAACGCGCTTTGCGCATCCGCGGCGCTGGCTTGTGCGTTCGCCCGCGCGCCTTCGACGCTGCGCGACACGCGGCCCCACAGATCGGGTTCCCACGTCGCGTCGGCGCCGACGATCCAGTCGTCGAGCGTCTTGCCCGCCGTCGACTTGAACTTCACGTTTTCCGACGAGCGCGCGCGCGAGTAGCCGCCGTTCATCGTGACGACAGGGAAGAACTGCGAGCGGAACTGCGCGACCTGCGAGCGCGCCGCGCGAAAGCGCGCCTGCGCGGCCTGCACGTTCTGGTTCTCGCTCGCGACCTGCTGTTCGAGCGCGTTCAGCGCGGCATCGTTGTAGACCTCCCACCAGGCGCTGCGGATATGCGCGTCGGCGGGTTCGGCCGTTTTCCAGCCTGTGCCTTCGACTTCCTTGTACGTAGCCGCCGTGGGTGCCGTCGGGCGCCTGTAGTCGGGACCGAGCGTGCACGCGGCAAGCAGGCTCGTGCCTGCAAGGGCGAGAGCAACTGAACGCAGACGCATGCGTGACGTGCTCACTCTGATGCCTTCGAAGTCTGTTCGTTTTGCGCGGAAGGCAGACCGCCCGAGGCACCCGAAGCAGCCGCTGCCTTGCCCGCCTTCGGATGCACGACGCGCACCGCCGCGCCGTCGACGATCGAATCCTGCGGATTCAGAATCACCTGTTCGTCGCCCGTCAGTCCCGACGCGACGGCGACGCGCGTCCCATAGTCGGTACCAAGCGCGACCTTGACGAGCTTCACGCGCTGCTGCGCATCGACGGTGGCGACCTTCACGCCGTCGGGGCGGAACAGGAACGCGTTGCCGGGCAGCGTGAACGGCGCCGCGACCTGCGACTTCAACGCGAAATGAACCTGCGCATACGCGCCGGGCAGCAGATCACCGTTGCGGTTGTCGACGTCGACTTCGACGAGCATCGTGCGCTGCTGCGCATCGACGGCGCCTGCCGTGCGCGCGACGGTGCCGGGATAGTGCTTCGACGGCGTTTCCGTAAGCGTCAGATACGCGGTCTGCTGCGCCTTCACTTCCTGCGCGTAAGCCTGCGGCACGTTCACGTAGACGCGCAGCCGGTCGGCCTGCGCGACGTGGAACAGCTCTTTCGCCGGGCCACCGGAACTGCCCGCATCGATCAGCGCGCCGACATCGACATTGCGCGCCGTCACGATGCCGTCGAACGGCGCATAGACCTTCTGGAACGATTGCATCTTCCCGAGCCGCGCGACATTGAAGCGCGCCGCGTCGAGCGTGCCTTTCTTCGCGAGCATGTCGCCGACCTTCTCGTCGGTTTCCTGCTTCGAGACGGAGTTGCTGCGCAGCATCTCCGTCCAGCGGTCGGCGGTGCTTCTGGCGAGCGCGTAATTCGCCTGCGCATTCTCGAGATCCGCGCTCGCGGCCTTCAGCTGATCGTCGACTTCGGGCGTGTCGATATCGGCGAGCAGTTGTCCCGCCTTCACGTGCGCACCGATGTCCACGTACCACTTCTTCAGATAGCCGTTGGTGCGCGCGTAGATCGGCGTATCGAGAAACGCCTGTACGTTGCCGGGCAGCACGAGGTCGAGCGCCGCCGCCGACTTCTGCGGCTTGACGACTTCGACGCTCAGTTGAGCGGCATGCTGCGCATCGCGTTCGAGCGCGGCGTGTGCATCGTGACGCGACCAGATGCCTTGCGCGGCGAGCGCAAGCACGACGATAGCCGCGCCGGCCGCGATCCAGCGCGCGCGCTTCGATGAGCCGCGCGGGCCTTCCCCGTGCGGCGCGGACTCATCAGGACGATTCACTTCCATCTGCACTCCGGATACTGTGCTTGCGCATCGTTGTTATGACAGCGGCCAGTTTGCAGCCGCTTCGCGTCCACTCAGGGCACGTCATTGCGGCTTATGGACGACATGCGCGGCGGCGCGTGCGCGCCGCTCCGACAGCCGTCGATAGATCATCGAAAACACCACGGGCACAAACGCGAGCGTCGCAATCGTGCCGATCGCAAGTCCGCCGATCACTGCGCGCCCGAGCGGCGCATTCTGTTCGCCGCCTTCACCGAGGCCGATCGCCATCGGCACCATGCCGATCACCATCGCGAGCGCCGTCATCAGCACCGGGCGAAAACGCGTGAAGCCTGCTTCGATCGCGGCGCGCGTCGCGTCGCCATGTTCGAGCAGCTGCTCGCGCGCGAAACTGATGACGAGAATCGAATTCGCCGTCGCGATGCCGATACACATGATCGCACCCGTCAGTGCCGGAATCGACAGCGTCGTGTGCGTGAGGAACAGCATCCACACGATGCCCGCCAGCGCGCCCGGCAACCCCGTGATGATGATGAACGGATCGAGCCACGACTGGAAGTTCACGACGATCAGCAGATACACCAGCACGATCGCGAACACGAGACCGGCGAGCAGGCCCGAGAACGAATCGTTCATCGTCTGCACCTGGCCGCGCAGTTCGATCGACGAACCCTTCGGCAATTGCGCCTTCGTGTCGGCGATGACCTTCTGGATGTCGTCGGACACCGCACCGAGATCGCGGCCGTCTGCCGTGCCGTAGATGTCGATCGTGGTCTGCGCGTTGTAGTGCGTGAGCACCGCGTTGCCCGCCGTGCGATGCATCGTCGACAGCGCGCCGAGAATGTTCGTGTGGCCGTTCGCGTTCAGCGGAATGTTCGCGAGCGATTGCAGCGAATCGATCGAATATTGCGGCGCTTCCGTGATCACGTTGTAACTGACGCCATTGCGCGGATTCAGCCAGAACGTCGGCGTCGTCTGCTGGCTGCCGGAGAGCGTGATGAGCAGATTGCTCGCGACGTCGCGCTGTGTGAAACCGGCCTGCTGCGCGCGCGTGCGGTCGACATCGACGAAGATGCGCGGCAGATCCGAAGGCTGCTGGATGCGCGCGTCGGCAAAACCTGGAATGGCGCGCAGCTTGTCGAGCAACAGCGCGGCGAACGCGCGATTGCCCTGCACGTCGCGTCCGACGATCTGCACGTCGATGGGCGACGGCATGCCGAAGTTCAGCGTCTGGCTGACGATATCCGCGGGCAGGAAGGCGAACTGCACGCCGGGGAATTCGTCGGTGAGCGTGCGGCGCAGCTTGCGAACGTAGTCGGCTGTCGGATGGTGGTCCGGGTTCAGCGTGATCAGAATGTCCGCGTCCGACGTGCCGATCGTGCCCGTGTTGCTGTACGACAGGTTGATGCCCGACACGGGCAGACCGATGTTGTCGATGATCGAATGCAGCTCGCCGCGCGGAATCAGCTCGCGGATGCGCGCATCGACGCGGTCCGTGACGACGGCCGTTTCCTCGACGCGCATGCCCGTTTTCGCGCGCAAGTGCAGCGCGATCGTGCCGGCGTCGACGGCAGGGAAGAAGTCGCGGCCGAGGAACGGCATCAGCAGCAGCGACAGCAGACAGCAGCCCAGAAATATCGTCACGAACGGGCCGGGCCGTGTGACGCGCGCCACGAGAAACTCGCGATAACGCGCGCGCACGTTCGCGAAGCCGCGCTCGAACGCGAGGTGCATCCGCATGAACGGATTGCGCGTTTGCTGCGGATGATGGAAGTCGGCGGGACGATGGTGATAGCGCAGCAGATACTTCGCGAGCGTCGGCACCAGCGTCCGCGAGAAGAAATACGACGCGAGCATCGCGAACACGACGGCTTCGGCGAGCGGGATGAACAGATAGTGCGCGACGCCCGTCAGCAGGAACATCGGCACGAACACGATGCAGATGGAAAGCGTCGACACGAGCGTTGGAATCGCGATCTGATGCGCGCCGTCGAGAATCGCCTGTTCGAGGTTCTTCCCCTGTTCCAGCTGATGACTGATGTTTTCGATCGCGACGGTCGCGTCGTCGACGAGAATACCGACGGCAAGCGCAAGCCCGCCTAGCGTCATGATGTTGATCGTCTCGCCGAGCGCGGACAGCGCGATGATCGACGTGATCATCGACAGCGGAATCGACACGGCGATGATCAACGTAGCGCGCCAGTTGCCGAGGAACAGCAGAATCATCAGACCCGTCAGGCACGCGGCGATCAGCGCTTCACGCAGCACGCCTTGCACCGATGCGCGCACGAACAGCGACTGGTCGGCGACGGGATCGATGTTCAGCGACTCAGGCACGAGATTGCGCAGCGCCGGCATCATGGTCTTGATGCGATCGACGATTTCGAGCGTCGACGTATTGCCGCTCTTGTTGATCGTCAGCAGCGACGCGCGCTGTCCGTCGACGCGCACGATGTTGGTCTGCGGCTGATAACCGTCGCGTACATGCGCGACGTCGCGAATGTAGATCGTGCCGTTCGGGCCGGACTTGATCGGGATGTTGTTCAGGCCTGCGAGCGAATCGGGGCTCGAATTCATCTGTACCGAGTATTCCGTCGAGCCGATTTTCGCGGTGCCTGTGGGCACGATCAGGTTTTGTGCGGTGATCGAATTCACCACGTCCATCGGCGACAGATTGCGCTCCTGCAGCTTGCGCGAATCGATATCGACCATGATCTGCCGCTGCTTGCCGCCGTACGGTAGCGGCGCCGATGCACCCGGCACGGTCGCGAGCTGCGTCTTCAGGAAGTTGTTACCGTAGTCGTACAGTTCCTGCTCGGTGAGCGACGGTGAAGAGAGCGACAGCCGCAGGATAGGCACGGTGGATGCGTTGTAGCGCAATATGTTCGGCGGCGTGATGCCGGGCGGCAGCGAACGCAATTGCGATTGCGACAGCGCCGTAACCTGTGCGAGCGCTTCGCTGATGTTGGCGTGCGGCTGGAAGAAAATCTTGACGACGGCGATGCCGTTCATCGAAGTCGATTCGACGTGCTCGATATCGTTCACCGCCACGGACAATCCGCGCTCGTAGTTGAGCACGATGCGCTTTTCCATCTCGTCGGCGGGCAGGCCGTTGTACGACCAGATCACCGACAGCACGGGAATGTCGATGTTCGGGAAAATGTCCGTAGGCGTGCGCAGTATCGTCAGCGGGCCGATGATCAGCAGCAGCAGCGCGAGAACGACAAACGTATAAGGGCGCCGCAGCGCGAGACGAACGATCCACATGGAAGGGCGGTCCGGTAAAGGCGGGGGCGGCTGCTTCTGGTGGCAGCGAGCATTGCGCGACGGCGGCCCGGCCGGGCGTGCGCGACAGGAATATAGCGCGTATCGTAGCTTACATCGACATTTTTGAGACGAGTGGATGGGTCGGTTTATGATGACCCTGTTACGGGCTGTTACAGTCAGGGTTTCGTAAGTCGAATCGACCGGATGAGCGCCTGACGAGGCCTTACTTTTTGCTTTGCCAAAAGGCTCAAAAGGGCAACAATGGGGCTCAACGGGTTGGCTTCCGCAAGACAGTGGTCGAAGGTAAGTCGATCCCCGCCCTCGGTTTTTCGAGTCAGGTGCGCATGCAACCATTTGCGCGTTGCGGCGCTTTTATCAGCACATTGACCGGCGCAGTCCCGAACAAGCCGGCAATCGGGAGAACGGGGAAACATCATGCAAGTCGGTTCTATTGTTCGGTCCGTGCATATCGCTGTGCCACAAGGCGCGCGCGGAATCGTGATGCGCATTCTCGGCGACATGGCGATGGTGGCGTGGTACGCCGGCGAGCCGGGTACGTCGAAAATGTTGAACACGGAACCCTTTTTCCTCGAGGATCTGATCGACACGGGCGAGTTCGTTCGTCCCGCAGGCGCACAGGTACATTGAGCGCGGTTTTGCTTGCTGCTGTCGTGAATGGCGAGGTGTGCGGCCGCTGAACGACGCCGCGTCGCGAGTGAATCGCGGGTCATACCGCGCTCGTTTTTGTGCCCGGCACGGCGCACAATGCGGGCATGAACGAAGACACTCCAATTCCGCAGGACGGCCACGCCGTTCCTTTCGCCCGGCTCACGCCGGAAGTGGTGCTCGACGCGCTCGACAGCGTGCTCGACTCCGTAGGCGTGCGCACCGATGGGCGCATGCTGCCGCTCAACAGCTACGAAAACCGCGTGTATCAGGTCGGCGTCGAAGACGGGCCGCCTGTCGTCGCGAAGTTCTACCGGCCCGAACGCTGGACGGACGAAGCGATTCTCGAAGAGCACGCGTTCGTCGCGGAGCTGGCCGCGCGCGAAATTCCCGCCGTGCCTGCACGCACCTTCAATGGCGCCACGCTGCATACGTTCGACGGTTTTCGGTTTTCCGTCTTCGAGCGTCGCGGCGGCCGCGCGCCCGATCTCGATCGCAAGGACACGCTCGAATGGCTCGGCCGGTTCATCGGGCGCATTCATGCCGTGGGTCAGACGGCGAATTACGCGGCGCGTCCGACGCTCGGCATCCATACCTTCGGATACGAGCCGCGAGACTATCTGCTCACGCAAGACTTCATTCCCGCCGACGTGCGCGCCGCGTGGCAAGCCGCCGTGAATCTGGCGCTGGAAGGCGTCGAGCAGGCGTTCGAACGGGCGGGCGATGTGCGTCAGCTGCGCATGCACGGCGATTGCCATCCGAGCAACGTGCTGTGGACCGACGCAGGCCCGCATTTCGTCGATTTCGACGACAGCCGCATGGGTCCCGCGATTCAGGATCTGTGGCTCTTGCTGCCAGGCGAACGCCAGGAGGCGTCGCGCGCGCTGACGGATCTGCTCGCGGGCTACGAGGACTTCTGCGAGTTCGATCCGCGCGAGCTGCATCTGATCGAAGCGTTGCGGACCTTGCGGCTGATTCATTACTCGGCGTGGCTTGCGCGCCGCTGGGACGATCCGGCGTTTCCTGCCGCGTTTCCGTGGTTCAACACGCAGCGCTATTGGGAAGACCGCATTCTCGAGTTGCGCGAGCAGATCGGCGCGATGCAGGAAGGACCGCTCTGGCCCGTGTGACTTCGTGCTTTATCAGTCGGCGGTTTGCGGGCGGCGTTGCGAGTCGGCCATCGTGCGCGACGGCGCCGGCGCTGTCGACGATGCGCGCTGCGCTACTTTCGCGAGCGTCGAGCGGACGATCACTTGCGCGCGCACATCGCGCCCGATCGTTTCGATGCCCGCGCGCATCTGCGTGAAGTCATCCGGTGAGCACACTTCGCTGCCGAAGCGCGTGTAGCCGTCGCGCGTCACGGTGATGACATGTGCGTTCGCATCGTAGGAGTACGTCGAGCGATAGTCGATGAAGCGGTCTTGCGCGGCCACGGCTTCCGGCATGTCGATCACGCTGAAATTCGCAGGCAGTGCAATGCGCGTGCGCTCGTGCAGCTCGACATTGCGGCAGACGTAAGGCTGCGTGCGCTGCCGCTCGCCGAGCCAGTAGCGCACGTCCGACTGAAAGCCGCCGACGAAGCTCGTGAGTGCAGGAATCGACGCGGCCGTGCCTGGCACGACGAAGTCTTCGAGCTTGCCTTTCATCGTCATCGACAGCGGGCCATCCGTCGCGTTGAGGTTGCTGGACGATAGCGTCGCCGTCCCCGAGAGATTCACGGAACGCAGTTCGGCCTGCAGCGATTCTTCGCGCTGGGCGGGCGTTTGCATGCGCAGCAGCGCGCGTCCTTGTTCAGCGACCCATCCTGCTGCTTCGAGCTGGTAGACGAAGCCTGCCGAGCCGTCGGGTGCGACGTCGATCGACAGATCGGTGGTGCGCGACATCGTGGCCGTCGACGGCGTGCGCGACACCACGCCTGCGTCGACAAGAACGGCGGGGCGGTTCATGTCGGTGGAAGGCAGATAGCCGAACTCGACATTGGGCGCCGTCGAATCGGCATAAAGCTGCAAGTCGGGCAGCCACGTGATCACGTGATTCAACACGCCATAGCCGGGCACGTCGGGCAGCGTGTAGATCGTGCCGCTGCTGATCAACGCGGGCTCGTTGCGAATGCCGACGGCATCGAGCAGCGCGCCGTACAGCGCGACGTGATCCTTGCAGTCGCCGTAGCGGAGCGTGAGGACATCCGTCGCGCGATGCGGCACGACCGCGCCTCGTCCTATGTTCACGGCCACGTAGCGCACGCTCTTGCGGATCCAGTCGTAGAGCGTCTTGGCTTTTGCGCGCGGAGTCGGATCGCGCGCGGTCAGCGAGCGCGCCAGGTCGACGATGGCGGGGTCTGAGGCACTCGCATCGGCGGCCGATTCGCGATACTTCGCGGCGAACGCGGCGTAGTCGGGATACGTCGACACCATCAGCCGGTCGCCGTAGCTCACGTACGCGATCGATCCGTATTCGAGCCGCGCGAAGTGCGCCTTGTCGTAGCGAAACTCGTAACGCGTGCGGCCATTCTGCGTCGCTGGCGGCTGCGCGATGAAGCCGCGCGCGTCGGCATAGAGCGGTTTGTTGGCGGGCAGATCGTAGATGAGTCGGAAGTTGTGAGTCGGCGCGAGGTCGGGCGGCGTGAAGTCGCTGAAGTGGCCGGGCACGATCGGCTGCTTCTGCGTCTTCCTGTACTTCAGATGCACGCGCGCGCCCGGCTCGACGGCGGGAAACACGATCACCTTTTCGAGGATGTCCTGGAACATCGGCGCATCGAACGAACGCGCTTCCTGCACGTCTCGAATCTGCTCCGGACGCACGTCGTGACGCGTGCCGTCGGCGGAGGTGGTGTACGCCTCCAGAATGTCGACGCTCGCCATGTTGCGGTTGAACCAGATGTAGTACTGCGCGACGCGCGCGACGCCCGCTTCGTTGTTCACGTGCAGCGTCATGTCATCGATCTTCGTGTACGAGCCGTCGGCGTTCACTGTGAAGATCTGCGTCTCGCGTTCGTTCGTGTACGGTTCGATGGGCGCGCCGGCGGCGGCGTTGAGCGTCGCGATGCCCGCATGGTTCGTCGCTTCGCTGCCGCCGACGGTGTCGGCAGCGCGGGCTGCGCACAGGCAAAAGACGCACGAGGCCGTCGCGACACAAAGGATCGTGAAAAGGCGCATGGGGAGTCAGGCGTCCGAAGGAATTGGTCTAGTTCTGTCGCATCCCTCACTTCAAAGTCACACAAAGTTTGTGTCAAGCGGGCAGACCGCACACAAGGACACCATTTTTCTGATCCAGGCGCCGGCATTCGCCGTTGAGGAAACTTACATTATGTGTAATGATAGTTATTCTCATCTGAAGGGCGTCGCCAGCCATTTGTCATCTTTCTCCTCGTGACAAGCAAGCCAGCTCTTCGATGGCTCCCTGTTTTCGGCACTGAATCGCCGCACGGCTCAGGTCGTACAGCGTTTCGGGCGATCCGTTTCCGCTCCGGAACGGCACTTCCAGCCTCCATTAACCTCGTTGCCGCGCGTCGGCGACCCACGACCCGTTTTGCCAGGAACACGATGAACGTGCCCGAATCGATCGAACTGAAGCCAGCCACCCGTGCGGGCGCGATGCCTGGTGGGGTCCAGCACCTGGATGCGGACGAACGGGCCGCGCGGCGCCAGCGCTCGCGGCGCGCGACGTTCATCAAGTGGCTGCGCAAGGTGCATGGCTGGGTCGGGTTATGGGGCGCCGTGCTCGGACTGTTGTTCGGTGTAACGGGCTTCCTGCTGAACCATCGGGCAGGGCCGCTGAAGGTGTCGTCGGGCGAGCCGCAGGTCGAGCAGTTGCAGATTGCGCTGCCGCAGAAGGGCTTCCAGTCGCCGGGCGACATGTCGCGCTGGATGAAGGACGAACTGCATATCGACGGCAAACCGGGCAGGGTGCGTCGCGAGCCCGCGCATCCCGTCGCGTGGGGCGATCAGAGCGCCGTGCAGCCGGAGTTCTGGCAGGTCGGGATCGCCGGTCCGGGGCAGAACGTGCAGGCCGAGTATTGGGTCGGCAACGGCTTCGTGTCGGTGAAGCGCACGCAGAACTCGTTTCTCGGCACGATGAACAATCTGCACAAGGGCACGGGGTTGAGCGTCGGCTGGGTGCTGTTGATCGATACGATCGCGGGCAGTCTGATTCTGTTGTCCCTGACGGGTGTGCTGCTGTGGACGGAACTCAACAGGCGCCGGACTGTGGGCGCTGTGTTGATCGGCGGATCGATCGTGGCGGCGGTGGTGTGCGGGTTGATGTGATGCTCGCGTTTTGCTGACGGCGCTCGTCAGTCGTCGCGGTCTTCTTCGCGCGTCGGGTCTGGAAGCCGCGCGAAATTGGTGAGCTTCACGTCGCCTTCCGGGAAGCGCGCGATGATCTCCAGTTCGCCGCCGAGCGCGCGGATATGATCGCGCAACGTGGAGATGTACATGTCCGTGCGTTGCTCGAGTTTCGCGATGCTGGGTTGCTTGACGTTGAGGCGTTGGGCTAGCGCTTCTTGAGAGAGGCCACGCGCCTGGCGTAGGGCGTACAGGGGCATTTCGGCGCGAAGCTTGTCGGCAATTGCCTTCGAGCGTGCGCGGGACTCAGGCGACATGCGCGCCCGTAGCTCTTCAAACTTTCTTGCCATTTCTGGATCCTTCACGTTCTAGCTGCACGAGGTGCAGCCGATAAAGAATTTCGGCGCGCGGCACATTCTGTTCATACCAGCGGTCGTGCCCCGTCTTGTCTCCGCCAAGAAGCAAAAGAGCGACGCGGCGTCGGTCGAACGCATACAACACCCGATAGGGTCTTCCGCGATGCTGGATTCTCAGTTCCCGCAGATTGCCAACTTGTGAACCTATGATCCGGCTTGAATGCGGAAACCGCAGGTACGGACCGGCCTCTTCCAGTAAATCGATCGCTGCATCGACCGATTCCCTTTCCGCCTCCCGCAACCCTTCCCACCAGGCCAAAAAAGCATCGGTGTACTCAACATCCCAGGTCATCGAAAATATAGCCTCCAAGGAATATTCCGTCAAGGGAATATTGGCGACCTGCGGACCAAACGCGACGCGACACATAGGCCGCGAAGCAGAGTCCGCAAAAATTCGATGCTATGGATCAGAGATGCTCAGCGACAGTCAGCCGAACGGCCATGCCGGGCAGAAGAGACGGACCGCGAGCGAGCCAGCCAGGCTCGCGGTCCAACCACAAGGACAGAGAACTATTCAGGAATACGACAAGCCGCCCCACCGCTGGCCGCAATCTCACGCGCGGCCTTCGCGCCTTCGACCTGCAACAACGTCGGCAACGACACGCCATTCTTTGCCGCCGTCACTTCAGCCAGAATCGACACAGCGATTTCAGGCGGCGTCCTGCTGCCGATATAAATCCCAACCGGCCCATGCAGCCGCGCCAGTTCCGTTTCGGTGAGATCGAATTCCTTGAGCCTTTCACGCCGCGCCGCGTTATTGCGCCGCGAGCCCAGCGCGCCGACATAGAACGCAGGCGTTTTCAACGCTTCCATCAAAGCAAGATCATCGAGCTTCGGATCGTGCGTCAGCGCGATCACCGCACAACGTTCGTCGAGCTTCATGTCGAGCACCGTGTCGTCGGGCATCGTGCGTACGACTTTCGTGCCGGGTACATCCCATTCGTCGGTGTACTCTTCACGCGGATCGCACACCGTCACCTGATAATCCAGCCCCACCGCGATGTTGCAGAGATAGCGCGACAGTTGTCCCGCGCCGATCACGAGCATCCGGTAACGCGGGCCGTGTATCGTCAGCAGGCGCCTGTCGTCGAAATCGACGCCATCGGTTGCCTGCGCGGGACCGAGACGCGCGACGCCCGTCTCCATGTCCAGCGTACGCGCAACGAGCTGGCCGTCTTCGACGGCTTCGCACAGTTCGGCAATCCCGCTCGCCTTCGTCAAAGGTTCCAGAACCAGCTGGATCGTGCCGCCGCATGGCAAACCGAAGCGATGCGCTTCTTCCGCCGTGATGCCGTACTTCACCGCTTCGGGCTTCGTCTGCTCGATGCCGCGCTGACGCACGCGATCGATCAGATCGTCCTCGATACAGCCGCCCGACACGGATCCCACCACCGCGCCATCGTCGCGCACGACGAGCATCGCGCCTTCGGGACGCGGCGACGAGCCCCACGTCTTCACCACCGTCACGAGTAGCGCGCGATGTCCCTGCTCGAGCCAGCGCGCGCTGCTCTTCAGGACTTCGAGATCCACGCTGTCCATGATTTCTTCCTCTTCGGTTCTTCGCCACCGCCTTCGCCGGCACCTTCGCCGTCGGCGGACTGGCTTGCAGTGTCGCCGGAATCGGCGGATTCTGCCTGCGCGGTGTCACCGCCGCCCGACACCTGTTCGCTGAAGCGCCGGAAAAACTCACCGGCGAGCTTGCGTGCCGCGCCGTCGATGAGCCGCGAGCCGATCTGCGCGAGCTTGCCGCCGACCTGCGCCGTCGACGTGTAGGTGAGCTTCGTCGCTTCATCGCCGTCCGGCTCGAGCTTCACGTGCGTCTGACCCTTGCCGAACCCAGCCGCGCCGCCCTGGCCTTCGAACACGATCGTGTAGGTGTTGGGCGCGTCGATATCGGTGAGTTCCATGCGGCCCTTGAAACGCGCCTTCACGGGACCGACGGACGCGCTCAACGCGACGGCGTACGCATTGTCGCCATCGGGCTCGATGCTGTCGCAGCCGGGAATCGACGCGCGCAGGATTTCCGTGTCGTTCAGCGCTTCCCATGCGCGCTGTTGCGGCACGGGCAGCGTGTAGGTTTCGGTCAGTTCCATGACGTTGTTCCTCCAGATATCCCGGTGCGCGCGGCATCGCGGGGCACGCGCGTCAATTGCGCGAGATCGCGGCCGAACGCAGCCAGGCTGTCGAGATTGTGAACCGGCTTGTGCGCGTCGACGAACGGAAGCATCGCCTGTACGCCGCGCGCTTTCGGCGAGAACTCGCGGTAACGCAACAGCGGATTGAGCCACACGATGCGATGCGCGAAGCGTCGCAGGCGGGCCATTTCGGTTTCGAGCACGTCGATGGCTTCGTGATCCAGGCCGTCGGTGACGAGCAGCACTGTCGCCCTGCCCGTCAGCACCCTGCGTGCCCAGCGCCGGTTGAATTCGGCGAGCGCCGCGCCGATCCGCGTGCCGCCCGACCAGTCGACCACCTGACCGGCGAGCGCCGCGATCGCGACATCGGGGTCGCGTTCCTTCAGCGCGCGCGTCGCGTTGCTGAGCCGCGTGCCGAACAGAAACACCTGCAGACGTTCGCGCGATTGCAGCAACGCATGACAGAAATAGAGCACGGCGCGCGAATAGCTGCTCATCGAGCCGGAAATGTCGAGCAGCAGCACGAGCGGCGGCTTGCGCTCGACCGCCGCGCGGTATTTCCACACCGTCCAGTCGCCGCCCGCGCGCACCGCATGGCGCGCGCTCGCGCGCAGGTCGGCGTGCGCGCCGCGCGACGCCGCTTTCAGCCGACGCGTCGGTTCCATCGCAAGCGGCAGGCGCTGTCCGCGAATCAGATGACGCAGCGTGCGCCATTCGTCGGCCGTCAATGTATCGAAATCGCGATGACGCAAACGCTCTTCCGCGCTGAACGTCACGTGCGCGTGCAACTCGTGTTGGTCCTTGTCGCCGGACGATGCGGCCGGTTTGCGCTGCTTCGCCTGATGAACGGCGAGCGCATCGGCGAGCCGGTTATTGCGCTTCGGCGGCGGCATGCCGCTCGTCACCTTCGGCAGCAGCAACGCGCGCAGCTTGCCTTCCCAGTCGGGATCGCGCCAGAACAGATCGAACGCGGCGTTGAAGAGCTCGCGCTCGTCGGGCGCGCGTACGAGCAGCGCAGCGAGCGCCGCACGCACGTCGTCGCGCCGGTCGAGATCGATCCAGCGCAATGCGTCGAGCGCATCGACGGCCTGCGCGGGCGACATCGGCAAACCGGCGCCGCGCAGCAGACGCACGAAGTGAACGACGTTGCGCGCGAGGGTCGCGGGTTCGGTGTCGTGGGCGGTCAACATCGACGCTACTCCGCCGCCGCGAGACATTGCCGGATCTCATCGGCGTCGAAGCGCGCGAGATCGTCCTGATACTTGAGCAGCACGCCGAGCGTGTCCTGTACCGATTGCGGATCGAGCTCGGTGACGGTGAGGGCGGCGAGCGCGCGGCACCAGTCGATCGTTTCGGCGATGCCCGGCGCCTTGAACAGATCCATGCCGCGCAGACGATGCACGAAATCGACGGCACGCCGTTGCAGCGCTTCGCCCGTTTCGGGCGCGCGCGCAGCGACGATGGCCAGCTCGCGTTCGCGCTCGGGATAACCGATCCATTGATACAGACAGCGCCGCTTCAACGCGTCGTGCACTTCGCGCGTGCGGTTCGACGTCATCACGACGAGGGGCGGATGCTCGGCGCGCACCGTGCCGTATTCGGGAATCGACACCTGAAAATCCGACAGCAGTTCGAGCAGAAACGCTTCGAACGGCTCATCGGCGCGATCGATTTCGTCGATCAGCAGCACGCGCCGCGCGCCGGGATGACGCTCGTCGGGCAGCAGCGCCTGCAGCAAAGGGCGCTTCAACAGAAACTCGTCGCGATACAGCGTGCTGCTGTCCGGCTTTTCACCCGCCGCTTCCGCGAGCCGCAGCGCCATGATCTGCCGCGGATAGTCCCACTCGTACAACGCGCTCGCCGTATCGAGCCCTTCGTAGCATTGCAGCCGCAGCATCGACGTGCCGAGCAGACCCGCGGCCGCCTTCGCCAGCTCCGTTTTGCCGACGCCCGGCTCGCCTTCGACGAACAGCGGGCGCTCCATCCTCAGCGCGAGAAAGAGCGCGGTCGCCAGTTCGCGGCTCGCGAAGTAGCCTTGCGCGGTGAGCTGGGCGAGGGTGTCGTCGATTGAAGCGGGCTGCATGGTTCTCCCGGGAAAAACTGAAGAAACCGAAAAACGAAACGGCCCGGACGCGCCGGGCCTCATGTCGGTCGAACGCTTCCTGGCTCGCGGCGTTCGTTATCCGAGCGCCGCCCTCACCGCGCGCGCCGTCAGCACCGGTATCAGATGAGCGCGGTATTCGGGGCTCGCGTGCATATCGGTGTTGAGGTCGTTGGGTGCGATCGTCACGCCGCGTGCGGCGGCCTCCGTGAAGTTCGCGTTGAGCGCGTTCTCCATGTCCGTCGCGCGAAACACGGATGACGCCGCGCCCGTGATCGCCACGCGCACGCCGCCCGCCGTCTTCGCGACGAACACGCCCGCCAGTGCGAAATGCGACGCGGGATTCCTGAACTTCTCGTACGCCGCTTTTTCCGGCACGGGAAACTCGACGGCGACGATCAGTTCGTCGGGCTGCAATGCCGTCTCGTACATGCCGACGAAGAAGTCCGCCGCCGATATGCGGCGCCGGTCGGTGACGACGGTGCCGTCGAGTCCGAGCACGGCGGCGGGATAATCCGCCGCCGGATCGTTGTTCGCGATCGATCCGCCGATCGTGCCGAGCGAGCGCACCTGCCTGTCGCCGATGTGGCCGGCGAGAAACGCGAGCACAGGCAACACGCGCTGCACGTCCGCGTTGTTCGCTACGTCCGCATGACAGACGGCCGCGCCGACCGTCACCTTCTGCGGCTCGACGCGGATCTCCTTCAACTGCGGAATGCGCGTGACGTCGATCAGCTTCGACGGCTGCGCGAGACGCAGGCGCATCGTCGGCAGCAGGCTTTGTCCGCCCGCCAGAAACTTCGCTTCGCTGTCGGCTGTCAGCACGTCGACGGCGCTTTTCGGATCGGCTGCACGTTGATAGTCGAATGAATACATGTCGGGCTCCGCTCAGGGACGTGAGTGTTGCGCAGCGTGAATCGCGGACCACACGCGATGCGGTGTGGCAGGCATCTGCAAGTCCTTCACGCCGAGCGGCGCGAGTGCGTCGATGATCGCGTTGATCACGGCAGGCGGCGAGCCGATTGCGCCCGCTTCCCCGCAGCCTTTCACGCCGAGCGGATTGTGCGTGCACGGCGTGCCCTTCGCGGTTTCGACGGTGAACGACGGCAGATCGGACGCGTGCGGCATCGCGTAGTCCATGTACGAGCCGGACAGCAACTGACCGCTTTCGTTGTCGTACACGCAGCGTTCCAGCATCGCCTGGCCGATGCCCTGACCGAGACCACCGTGCACCTGTCCTTCGACGATCATCGGATTGATGACGTTGCCGAAGTCGTCGACGGCGGTGAAGCGCTGGATGCGCGTTTCGCCCGTGTCCACGTCCACTTCGACTTCGCAGATATACGCGCCCGACGGATACGTGAAGTTGGTCGGATCGTAGAACGCGCTTTCGTCGAGACCGGGTTCGAGTTTGTCGAGCGGATAGTTGTGCGGCACGTAGGCCGCGAGCGACACGTCCGCGAAGGTCTTGGTGCGGTCGGTGCCTGCGACGCGGAAGGTGCCATCCTTGAACTCGATGTCGTCCGCCGATGCTTCGAGCAGATGCGCCGCGATCTTCTTCGCTTTCGATTCGATCTTGTCGAGCGCCTTCATGATCGCCGAGCCGCCGACTGCAATCGACCGTGAGCCGTACGTGCCCATGCCGAACGGAATGCGGCCCGTGTCGCCGTGCACGATCTCGATGTTATCGAGCGGCACGCCGAGGCGGTCGGAGACGACTTGCGCGAAGGTCGTTTCGTGGCCCTGGCCGTGGCTGTGCGAGCCGGTGAAGACGGTGACGGAGCCCGTCGGATGCACGCGCACTTCGCCCGCTTCGAACAGGCCCGCGCGTGCACCGAGCGCGCCCGCGATGTTCGATGGCGCGAGACCGCACGCTTCGATGTAGCACGAGTAGCCGAGGCCGCGCCGCCTGCCGTTCTTCTCCGATTCCTGGCGGCGTGCATCGAAGCCTTTCACGTCCGCGAGTTCGAGGGCGCGGGCGAGGCAGGTTTCGTAGTCGCCCGTGTCGTAGGTGAGGCCGACGGGCGTCGCATACGGGAACGAGCGGATGAAGTTGAGCCGGCGGATGGCGGCGGGATCCATGTTCATCTCGCGTGCGGCCGTTTCGACGAGACGCTCGACCACGTACGTCGCTTCCGGACGTCCCGCGCCGCGATAGGCATCGACGGGCACGGTGTTCGTGAAGACGGCTTTGACTTCGGCGTAGATGGCGGGCGTCGTGTACTGACCGGCGAGCAGCGTCGCGTAGAGGATGGTCGGCACGCTCGAGGCGAACGTCGACAGATAGGCGCCCATGTTCGCGATGGTGTGCACGCGCATCGCGAGGAATTTGCCGTCGGCGTCCATCGCGAGTTCGGCTTTCGTCACGTGATCGCGGCCATGCGCGTCGGAGAGAAACGCTTCGGAACGTTCGGCCGTCCACTTCACCGGGCGGCGGATTTTCTTCGACGCCCACGTCAGCGCGACGTCTTCCGCATACAGGAAAATCTTCGAACCGAAGCCGCCGCCGACGTCGGGCGCGACCACGCGGACTTTCGATTCCGGCAGCGACAGCACGAAAGCCGCCATCAGCAGCCGTTCGACGTGCGGATTCTGATTCGCGACGTAGACGGTGTAGCTGTCGTCCTGCGGCGAATAGCTGGCGTTGACGGCGCGCGGTTCGATCGCATTCGGAATGAGGCGGTTGTTGACGATGTCGAGTGTCGTGACGTGATGCGCCTTTGCGAACGCGGCGTCGGTCGCGGCCTTGTCGCCGTGGCCCCATGTGTAGCAGGTATTGTCGGGCACTTCGTCGTGCACGGCGGGCTGGCCGGCATCGGCGGCGTGGGCAGTGTCGATCACGGCGGGCAGCTCGTCGTAATCGACTTCGATCAGCTCGGCGGCATCTTTCGCGGCCTTCACCGAATCGGCGATGACGAGCGCGACCTGATCGCCGACGTGGCGCACCTTCGTATGAGCGATCACGGGATGCGGCGGTTCGTGCATTGGCTTGCCGTCGACGCTGTGGATCAGCCAGCCGCACGGCAATCCGCCGACGTTTTCAGCAGCGAGATCGGCGCCCGTGAAGATTGCGACGACGCCGGGCGACTGCTTTGCCGCCGATGTGTCGATGCTCTTGATGCGCGCGTGCGCGTGCGGCGAGCGCAGGAAGACGGCGTAGGTCTGCGCGGGAAGAACGATGTCGTCGGTGTACTGGCCGTTACCCGTGAGGAAGCGATAGTCTTCCTTGCGCTTGACGGGCATGCCCACCATGCGATGCGAATCGGGTGCATTCATGGCGGGCTCCTCAGGCGTTGGCCGTGGCTTTCGACGAGGCGCCGGCTTTCATGCCTTCCGCGCCCTGAACGACGGCCTTGACGATGTTGTGATAGCCCGTACAGCGGCACAGGTTGCCGTCGAGCTGACGGCGCACTTCGTCTTCGGTGAGATTCGGGTTTGCCTCGACCAGCGCGGTCGCGCTCATCACCATGCCTGGCGTGCAGAAGCCGCATTGCAGGCCGTGGCATTCGCGGAAGGCGGCCTGCATCGGATGCAGTTCGCCGTTTTTCGACAGCCCTTCGATCGTGGTGACTTCCTGGCCTTCGGCCTGCACGGCGAGCATGTTGCAGGACTTGATGGCGCGGCCATTCAGATGAATGGTGCACGCGCCGCATTGCGCGGTATCGCAGCCGACGTGCGTTCCCGTCAGCCGCAACTGTTCGCGTAAAAACTGGACAAGCAGAGTGTGCGACTCGACGTTCGCGGTAACGGGTGAACCGTTCACCGTCAGACTGATGCTGATCGCCATGAACTGTCTCCTTGGGGACGCCCCTGGATTTGTGCCCCGGATGGGGCGAGACCGGTTCGGGCCCGCATTCACTTCCTACCGCCTGCCTGCCGGGAGGGTCCGGATCGGTTGGGTGCTGTTGTTGTTGCTGTTGCTGTTGCTGTTGCTGTTGCTGTTGCTGTTGCTGTTGCTGTTGTTTTTTGTTTGTGTCGAAAAGTAAAACACAAAAAACGATAGGCGGCTATATGGAAACTGTGCCCACGGCGTTTGAAGTTTTGCCTACGGCGTTTCGATGGTTGAGGGCGGGAGGATGTTGCAGTGCGGGGTTTTCTTTCTTTCGTCTGCGACGCTAGTCGCTATTCCTGGGTTTTTGGGTTTTGCTTTTTGCTGCGCTGGCATCCGCGTTTTCGTATCGGTGCTGCACGCGTTGCCCCTGTGCGGGGCGGCACCTACTTTTCTTTGCAGCGGTGGCAAAGAAAGTAGGCAAAAGAAAGCCGCTCACCCCGCTAATTCTTGTGTTTGCCTGCGGGCCCCCAGCGGGTCCCGCACTCCACGCGGCATCGAGCTACCGAAAGCCCGTTGCCAGCGCCCTCAGATCCGCATCCCCCACTCCACGCCCCCGCGTTACGAACCGCGTTACCAGAAAGTCCACGGCCGCCCAGGTGGCAAACGGTGTGTAGGCCGTCGCGATGGAAGTGCACCACTCCGGACTGAAAAGCGGGATCGGTGTCGTAGAAGCGCCAACGCGTACGGTGCGACAATCTACACACCGTTTGCCACCTGGGCGGCGCAGACCGTTCGCTGCCGCTGGCTGCGCTACGGGTGAGTGGAGTGGGTGATGTGCCTGTTCAAGGCGCTGGCAACACGCGTGGAAAAGTGCGATGCCGTCTGGAGTGCGGGACCCGCTGGGGGCCCGCAGGCAACAACCAGAACTGGCGGGGTGAGCGGCTTTCTTTGCTTACTTTCTTTGCGGCGGCAAAGAAAGTAAGTGCCGCCCCGCACAGGGGCAACGCTAGCAAACCGATACGACAACGCGGATGCCAGCGAAAGCGCAGAGGCGCAGATCGCAAAACCTGGGGGCAACGCCTGAAGCACCGCTACGAAAACGCGTATGCCAGCGAAAGCGCAGAGGCGCAGAGGCGCAGAGCGCAAAACCCAGTGGCATCGCCCGCGCCCCGAAGGCCAATTACCGTCGCGGATGTGCCAACTTCGAATGCCTCCGCGAATACCCAAAATAAACCCCCATCCCAACGACCAACCAGACCACAAACGCAATCCAGGTAACAGCACCGAGGTTCACCATCAAAAACAGACAGGAGCCAACAGCAAGAACGGGCACAACGGGCACGCCGGGGCACCGAAACGCCCGCGGCAATTCAGGATGCGTGCGACGCAAAACGAGCACCGCAATCGACACCATCGAAAACGCCGCCAACGTGCCGATGTTGATCAGCTCGGCGAGCACATTCAGCGGCACCAGAGCGCCGATCAGGCCAAACACAATCCCAACGATCCACGTCGTCGCGAACGGCGTCGCAAACCGCGGATGCACCTTCGACAACGCCGCCGGCAGCAAACCATCGCGCGACATCGCAAAGATCACCCGCGTCTGGCCGTAAGCCATCACGAGAATCACCGTCAGCATGCCGAGCACCGCGCCAAGATCGATGAAACCGGCGACCCAGTTCTGACCCGCCACCTGCAACGCATACGACACCGGATGCGAAATGTTCGCGAACTGCGCGAACGGCACGATGCCCGTCACGACGGCCGCCACGGCCACATACAGCACCGCGCACACGCCGAGCGACGCAATGATGCCGATGGGCAGGTCGCGCTTCGGACTCTTCACTTCCTCGGCCGCCGACGACACCGCGTCGAAGCCGATGAACGCAAAGAACATCACGGCCGCCGCGCCGAATACGCCACTGAAGCCGTGCGGCATGAACGGATGCCAGTTCTCAGGCTTCACATGGAACACGCCGACGACGATCACCAGCAGCACCACCGTCACCTTGATCGCGACCATCAGGTTGTTCACGCGCGTCGATTCGCGTACGCCGACGGAAAGCAGCGTCGTGATCGCCATCATCACGAGGAACGCGGGCAGATTGAACAGCGTCTCGTGGCCAGGCAGCGCGCCGGGCGCCGCCGTCAGCGCGACGGGCAGCGACACGCCGAAACCGGACAGCAGCGATTGCAGATAACCCGACCAGCCAACCGATACCGCCGACGTCGCCAGACCGTATTCGAGCATCAGATCCCAGCCGATGATCCATGCGGCCAGCTCGCCGAGCGTCGCGTACGAATAGGTGTAGATCGAGCCGGCGACGGGGATCGTCGATGCGAACTCCGCATAGGCGAGCGCCGCAAAGCCGCACGCAATGGCCGCGATGATGAACGACAGCATCAGCGCCGGGCCGGCCTGCACTGCGCCCGTGCCCGTCAGCACGAAAATGCCGGTGCCGATGATGGCGCCGACGCCGAGAAAGGTGAGATCGAGCGCGCCGAGCGCCTTTTTCAGGCCGGCGGCCTGCGCGCCGGCGATCATGTGCTCGACGTTCTTCTTACGAAAGAGGGACATTTGGCGGGGTCTCCTGTGAAGCACGCGTGTGGGCGCGCCCAATGTCGGGAAAACCCGCAATTTTAGCGGAAGTGGGCCGACAGGCCCTTGCTGGTGCACAACACGCGGGCGCCGCGAATGCGGCGCGCCGGATTACGCCGTCATCGCCGGATTCAGGTCGACGAGACGATTGCTCATCACATAAAAGGTGAGTTCGGCATTGTTGCGCAGCTTCATCTTCTCCAGCAGCCGCGTGCGATAGACGCTCACCGTCTTCACCGACAGCGACAGCGCCACCGCAATGTCCGTCAGACGCTTGCCCGACGCCAGCATGCACAGCGTCTGATACTCGCGGTCGGAGAGCTTTTCGTGCGGCAGCTGCTCGCCGTCGAACGAGACGTAGTCGGCGAGCGCTTCCGCCATCGCCGGGCTAACGTATTTTCGGCCCGCTGCGACCTGCTGGATCGCGGCAATCATCTGCGCGGTGTCGCCCGTCTTCGACAGGTAGCCCGCCGCGCCCGCCTTCAGCGCACGCACGGCGTATTGATCCTCGCGATACATCGAGAACATCAGCACGGGCACGCGCGGCAGCTTGCGTTTGAGGCGCTTGAGCACCTCGACGCCGTTCATGTCCGGCAGCGAGATGTCGAGCAGAATCACGTCGAAAACATGTTTCGACGCTTCGATGAGCACTTCGGTGCCCGTCTGCGCCTCGGCGACCTCGTCGGCGACGCCGCGGTCGATCAGCAGCTGCCGCACGCCCTGTCGAACGATGGCGTGATCTTCGGCAATCAGAATGCGCAGAGTCATAACGGACAGTCAGGGTTCAGGAACGGAGCGATACAGGCGCCGGGATCACAGGCGGATTGCAGTGCGCCGCGCGCGCGGGCGCGAGGCGTTGCCCATCAGCGCTTTCCACTCGAAACGCGCGTGCACGGTCGTGCCGCTCGCGTCGCCGTCCGACGCGCCGACCTGCAGCTCGCCATCGAACGCGTTGCAGCGCGCACGCATCCCTGCCAGTCCGAACTGTCGCTCGTCCTGACCGGCGTGCGGCGGAATGCCGATGCCGTCGTCGCTGACGACGATGCTCAGATAATGCGCGGTCGCTTCGATGCGCATGTCCGCGCCCGACGCACGGGCGTGCTTCGCGACGTTGTTCAGCGCCTCCTGGGCGACGCGGAAGACGGCAAGCGATGCGTCGGCGGACAGGCGCATGAGCCGCGCGTCGGCGGCGCACACGAAGCTCATACGCAGGCCTGTGCGCGCGGCGAAGGTGTTGATCCAGTGCGACAGCGCGCAGACGATGCCCTTGTCGAGCGTCGGCGCGTGCAATTCGGTGACGGCCTGCTGCGCAGCTTCCGTGACGGCGTCGAGCGAGCGCTGCGCGGTTTCGAGGGCGGTCGTGCATTGAGGCGGGGCGTCGGCGGGCAGCCACGTTTCCACGTTCGCCAGCGCGAAGCGCGCGGCCGTCACTTCGGCGCCGAGGCTGTCGTGCAGTTCCTGCGCGACGCGGCGGCGCGTCGCTTCCTGCGTGCGCGTCAGCTCCGAGGCCAGTTCGCGCACGCGTGCCTTGAGACGCGTGACTTCGTCCGCGGATGCCGTTCGCGCCGCTGTGCCGGATGCGGGCGCGGCTTTGGCAGCGCGGCTCGCACGCGCGCCCGACGCGCGCTGGGCGTCAGCCGTGCGAGCGCTCGTACCGTGCCCGTGCATCGGGACGACGATCGATGTATCCACGGCCCTGCTCACGAAGCGGAATGGCCGGCGTCATGGCGACGCACCGGCAGCAGATAGACGAAAGAACGCATGCGAACCCTGACCCCCAGATGTGTCCGTCGCCGGAAGCGTCGCGACGGAAAAACGCTACGCCGCGGCGTAACGAGATTTACATTCTGTAACAAATAGAAGACAGTTTTGTTAAAAGTCTGTCAAATGCTGCTTGCCTGGATCATATCGCAAAAAAAGAAAAAATGGCCGGCAATTAAGGCTTGTGGCGCAATATTCACGCAATAGTTGCTGCGGATCGCCGATCGATGTCAGAAAAATTCCTACATGAAAAGTAAACGCGAAGCAGCGGTATTTGTAACCTGATATCTGACTGAAGAGCGGCGGTGCCAGGCGGCATCCGCCAGGATGTTCGCGACGTGAAGTTCCGGGTGTGCGGAGATGCGTAACCGGCGCGCAAAAAGAAAAACCGGAGCGCAAAGGCTCCGGTTCCGGGTGTTTCGGCAGGCGCGGGTGTCATCGACACCCGCTTGGGCGCAAACGGCTGACTTAGCCGACGAACGCCTTTTCGACGACGTAATGGCCAGGATTGTTGTTGCTGCCTTCCTGGAAGCCGAGGCTGTCGAGCAGTTCACGCGTGTCGCGCAGCATGTGCGGGCTGCCGCAGAGCATGACGCGGTCGTTTTCGAGCGAGAAGTGCGGCAGATCCAGATCGTCGAACAGCTTCTTCGTTTCGATCAGGTCCGTAATACGGCCGCGGTTCGCGAACGGCTCGCGCGTCACTGTCGGGTAGTACACCAGCTTTTCCTGGATCAGTTCGCCGATGTGCTCGTGCGCCGGCAGGTGGTCCGTGATGTATTCCTTGTACGCCAGTTCGTCGACGAAACGGCAGGTGTGCGTCAGCACCACGCGCTCGTAGCGGTCGTACACGTCCGGATCCTTGATGATCGACATGAACGGCGCGAGGCCCGTGCCCGTCGACAGCAGCCACAGCGTCTTGCCGGGCAGCAGGTTGTCGGCCATCAGCGTGCCCGTCGGCTTCTTGCCGATCAGAACCTGGTCGCCGACCTTCAGATGCTGGAGGCGCGACGTCAGCGGGCCGTCCTGCACCTTGATGCTCAGGAATTCGAGGTTCTCTTCATAGTTGGCGCTAGCCATGCTGTACGCACGGATCAGCGGCTTGCCGTCGACTTCGAGACCGACCATCGTGAACTGGCCATTTTCGAAGCGGAACGACGCATCGCGCGTGCAGGTGAAGCTGAAAAGCGTATCGGTCCAGTGGTGGACGCTCAGGACGGTTTGTGGATTCAGGTTGCTCATGGCTTCTTCGATGGTGCGAAAACAAGGTCGGCCACACAAAAAGCGGGGCCGGCACGGCAAAGGCGATGCATCGTCCCTTGTCGGCATCGACGGGGAATGATGCGCAATCCGCTATTTTACCGCGTTACCGGCTCGGGCATTGCCGCGACGGGTTGGGCGGTGGATGTGATCTGTCCAGCGGGTTATCAAGCGCCGGCGCGGCTGAGGTCCGGTTTGCCCGTGACGTTCAACTGCGGCGCGGCTTGGGTGTACTGCTGAGGTAGTACGGCGCCGGGTCTGTGCCCGGATGACCCGCGCGGGTGTTGCCCATCGGGTCTTGCCCATTCGCGACAGGCGTTTGTCCGTCGGCCATCTGGTGACGGCGGGTGTTCAGCGAAAACAGGCGCGGGTAGGCGCTATCCCGGAATAATACCGGAAACGTATCGCGCGCTGCAGCATTGACCCTTCTTGCGAAGCTGGAAACCTGAACAAAATCAGCTTGCTGTGCGGTTAGACGCCGCACATTGCCGCACTCAGCTTTCGGCCGCAAGCTTCGCGCCGAGACCGACGAGCACCGCGCCGCAGACGCCGTCGATCGGCCGGCGCAAGCGGCGATAGCCGCGCTGCGTGCGCTCCGTCGCGAACATCAGCGCGACGCTGCCGTACCAGCCGACCGACATCACGCCGATCATCGCGAGCGCGACGCCGTAGAACCACAGCGGCGGATGCGCGGGGAACAGCGTCGCGAAGATACTGGTCCAGAACGCGCACGACTTCGGATTCGTCAGGCACGTGAGCATGCCCGAGCGCCACGCGCGGAAATATGCGCCGCGGTCGCTGGCAGGCGGCGTGTCGATGTTCACGACGACGGCCTCGCCACGCTTCGTGCTCGCGCGCACGAGCTTGATGCCGAACCACACCAGATAGATCGCGCCCGCGATGCGAATACCGTTGTACAGCCAGTCGATCCGTTGCAGCACGGTCGCAAAGCCGAGCATCGCCAGCGATGCCCAGATCGTCGATCCCGTCCCGACGCCAAGCGCCGACGCTGCGCCGAGCCCACGGCGGCCCGCCAGCGACAGCTGCGTGATCATGAAGAAGTTGGGACCGGGACTGATCAACGCAACCAGGTAGACGATGGCGATTTGCAGCAGGATCGGCAGGTAGTGGTGCATGGCGACGATTTGCCGCGCAGAGCCGCGGCGCGTTGAGCGGGAAATGAAGGCAGAAGCGCGATCTTACTCCCGCTTCGCAGGTTGGATTGCGAACCGGCGCGCTGCGCAGGGTCCGCTCGCCGGGGCGTCATCCCGCCGTTTGCCCGGCGCCGGCTCGCGCGCCCGGCTCAGCACGCTTATGCGCCCGCTGCTTGAGCACACGTGCCTGCAGCACGATCACGAGGAGCAGAAACACGCCGCGTATGACTGATTGCCAGTACGCCGACAGGCTGATGTATCCCAGTCCGTTTTCGAAGTTCAGCAGATTGAACACCAGCCCCAGCAGCAGCACGCCCGCGATCGTCATCGCGATCGAACCCTCGCCGCCCGTCAGCAGCGTGCCGCCCAGCACGACGGCCGAAATCGCGAACAGTTCCCAGCCGACGCCTTCGTTCGGCTGTCCCGCGCCGAACTGCGCGGCGAGGATCACGCCCGCCAGTCCCGCGAGCAGCCCGCTCACCGCATACACGGCAACCAGCGTGCGATTGACGTTCAGCCCCATCAGACGCGCCGCTTCCTCGCTGCCGCCGATCGCCAGCGAATGCCGTCCGAAGCGCGTGCTGCGCAGCGCGAGCCAGCCCGCGACAGCGGCGACGAGCGCGATGAGGCCGGGAATCGGCAGGCCGAACAGATCGCCCTGGCCGAAGTTTGCAAAGATGGTGTCGGATGAAATCGACACCGCGTCGTTCTTGCCGAGCAGCAGCGCGAGGCCATGCGCGCCGAGGCTCGTCGCCAGCGTCGTGATGAACGGCAGGATCTTCATGCGCGTGATGATGATGCCGTTAAGCACGCCCACCAGAAGTCCCGCGGCCGCGCCCGCCAGCACCGCGACCCAGCCGCCGTACGGACTCGCGAGCGCCGCGACGACGCTCGACATCGCAGCAACCGTGCCGACGGACAGATCGATCCCGCCCGTGATGATCACGAAGGCCATGCCGACGGAGATCAGCGCGAACATCGCGTTGTAGCGCCAGAAGGACGTGATGTTGTACTCGGAGGCGAAGTGCTCGTAGCGCACGAGGCCGAGCACGATCAGCGCGCCGAGCGCGATGAGAATGGGCAGATTCTTTTTCATCGGATGGTTGTCCCCGGTTCGTTCAGCGCGAGCGCCGCTGCACGTACACGGCCGCGATGATGATGCCCGCCTTGACGACGAGCGCGGCCGCATCGGGAATGCCGTGCGCGAGCAGCGTATAGCGCAGCAACTGGATGATCAGCGCGCCGATCAGCGTGCCGCCGATATACGCCTTGCCGCCCGTCAGCGCCGTGCCGCCGACCGCGACGGCCGCAATCGCATCGAGCTCGATGCCGAGCCCGACCACGTTCGCATCCGACGACGAATTCACCGAAATCGAAATCAGCCCGGCGAGACCGGACAGCGCCGCGCACAGCGTGTAAGCGATCATCTTCACGCGCGCGGTCGGCACGCCGCTCAGATACGCGGACTTTTCATTGCCGCCCGTGACGAGCAGATACTGGCCGAACAGCGTCTTGCGCACGACCCACGCGAATAACGCGACGAGTGCGAACATCAGCAGCACCTGGAACGGCACGCCTGCCACCTTGCCGAGCGCGATCCACTGGAACGCGGGATTGTTGAACGCCTGCAGGCTGCCATTGGTGACGACCTGCGCAATGCCGCGCCCCGCGATGAACAGCACGAGCGTCGCGACAATCGGCTGCACGGCGAGCCTCGTGACGAGAAAGCCATTGAACACGCCGCATACGGCGGCGGCCAGAATCGGCAGCACGAAGGCGAGCGCGATCCCCGTCGGTCCCGCAATGTGCATGAAGAGCATCGGCGCGATCGCACCCGCGATCGCCATCGATGCGCCCACGGACAGATCGATGCCGCCCGTCGCGACGACGAGCGTCATGCCGATGCCGACGATCACGATCGTCACCACCTGCGTCAGATTGACGTTGAACGTCTGCAGCGACCAGAAGTGCTGGGTGAACAGCAGATTGAACACGAGCATCGCGAGCAGCACGACGATCTCGCGCTGAATCGCAATCCGGCGCTTCGTCTTCACCGTCGACGCAGCGGGCGTTGCGGCGGTTGCCGCAGCGAGCGGCGACTCATGAGCCATGACGCTGGCCCTCCTGTGCATCGTCGAGATGAGCGGATTGCGCAGCTTCCGCCAGTTGCGAGGTGCCCGCGCTGCCCCAGGCAATCGCGTCCATGATCGCGGATTCGCTCATTTGCGCGCCATCCAGTTCGGCGACCGTGCGTCCGTCGCGGATCACGACGGCGCGATCGGCCACGGCCGTCAGTTCTTCGAGTTCCGAGGCGGACAGCAGCACCGCCATGCCTTCGTCGCGCAGTTCGCGCACGATCTTCGCGACATCGGCTTTGGCGCCGACGTCGATGCCCCGCGTGGGTTCGTCGAGCAGCAGCAGCGAAGGCTGCGCAGCGAGCCAGCGTGCGAGCAGGACCTTCTGCTGATTGCCGCCCGACAGTTCGCGGATCGGCTGATCGGGCGAGCGCAGCTTGATGCCGAGCGACGCGATGAAGCGCTCGACGATCGCCTGCTGTTTCTTCACATCGACGACGCCGTGTTTCGACAGCGTGCGCAGACAGACGAGCGTGAGGTTGTCGCGCACCGACAGCTCCGGCACGATGCCTTCCGCCTTGCGGTCTTCCGTGAGATACGCGAGGCCGCGCGCGATTGCGTCCTGCGGCGATTTGAGCGCGACGTGCTCGCCGTTGATCGACAGCGTGCCTTTTTCCGCAGGGTCCGCGCCGAACAGAAGACGCATCGTTTCCGTGCGGCCCGAGCCGAGCAGACCCGCGAGCCCGACGGCCTCGCCCGCGTGCACGTCGAGCGAGACGTCGCTCACCTTCGGATGCGCGGACAGGTTGCGCGCCGAAATCGCCTTGCCGCCGCGCCGCGCGAGGTTGGCCTCGCGGGCGGCGCTGTCTTCCCGTACGACGGCAGCGAGCGTGCGGCCAAGCATCGTCGTGACGAGCTGGCGCTTGTCGATGTCCTTCATGGCGCTTTGCGCGACCGTCTGGCCGTCGCGCATCACCGTCACGCGGTCGCACAGCGCATACAGTTCGTCGAGCCGGTGCGACACGAAGATCACCGCGCGTCCGTCGTCGCGCAGCTTGCGCACTACGGTGAACAGCAGCTCGACTTCGCGTTCGTCGAGCGACGAAGTCGATTCGTCCATGATGACCATCTTCGCGTCCGACGACACCGCGCGCGCGAGCGCAACCATCTGCTGAATCGCCGTCGAATAGCTGCCAGCCGGCTTCTTCACGTCGATCTGCAAGCCGAACGATTCGAGCAGCGCGGACGCGCGCTTTTGCACTTCACGCCAGTCGATCAGACCGAAACGGCGCGGCTCGCGGCCCAGAAAAATGTTTTCGGCCACCGAGCGGAACGGCACCAGGTTGATCTCCTGATAGATCGTGCTGATGCCTGCTTCGCGCGCTTCCTTCGGCGTGCGGAAATCGATCTCGCGGCCCTCGAAGCGCACGTTGCCGCCCGAGCGCCGGTAAGCGCCCGTGAGGATCTTGATCATCGTCGATTTGCCCGCGCCGTTCTGGCCGATCAGCGCGTGCACCTCGCCTGCGGCGACGCTGAGATTCGCGCCGCGCAACGCGGGTACGCCGCCGAACGAAATATCGATGCCCTGCATATCGAGCAGGGGCGCGCGGGACGGCGGCGTGTCGCCTGGCTTCGCGTCCGAAAGCGCGTGGGATTGCGTCACGTATGTCTCCTGTGTCGACGAGGGTGGACGCTCTCGTCCCGTGCGGCATCGCTGGCAATGCTGCATGGCGCGACGTTCATGGTACGCCCGACAAAGCGAAGCGACGGCCCGCCGGGCGCCGGAACGCGCGCGAACGGACACGTCGCTTCGAACCCTTCCCGCCGGCAAAGCGCGTGTGCGCTTCGCCGTGGCCCTGCCTGGATCACATCAATAGCCGTACTGCATGCTTTCCTGCACGTTGCCCTTGTCGTAGAAGCGGTCCGACACCTTGACCCACGTCGGCACCTTTTCGCCCTTCGCGAATTTCTGCGCGACATCACAGGCGAGCGGGCCGAAGAACGGGCTCGATTGCACGCTCGCGCCGAGTTCGCCCGCCGCGATCGCGTCGAGGCCGCCCATCGTGCCGTCGATCGTGACGATCTGGATATCCTTGCCCGGCTGCTTGCCGGCCGCCTTGATCGCGGCGATCGCGCCGAGCGCCATCTCGTCGTTGTGCGCGTACACGGCCGTCACATCGGGATGCGCCTGCAACAGCGTTTCCATCACCTGGCGGCCCTTGTCGCGCGCGAAGTCGCCGCTTTGCGACGCGATGATCGACATGCCCGGATTCTTCGCGATCACTTCGTCGAAGCCCTTCTTGCGGTCGTTCGCGGCGGACGCGCCCGTCGTGCCTTCGAGTTCGATGATCTTCGCCTTGCCGCCCGTCGCCTTGACGAGCCAGTCGGCGGCGCGGTGGCCCTGGTCGATGAAGTCCGAACCGATGAACGTGATGTAGTCGCGGCCCGCCTTCGCCACGGATTGATCGACGTTGCGGTCGACGAGGATCACGGGAATGCCCGCCTTCTTCGCCTGCAGCACGACGGGTGCGAGCGGCTTCTCTTCACGCGGCGGGAACACGAGCAGATCGACGTGCTGCGCGATCATGCTCTGGATGTCCGATACCTGTTTCGAGTTCGAGCCGTTGGCGTCCGTCATCACCATCTGCCAGCCGCACCTGGCTGCGACTTCCTTGAAGCTCTGCGTTTCGGCGAGGCGCCACGGATTGTTGCTCTCCGTTTGCGCGAAGCCGACTTTCAGCGGTTTCTTGTTGGGGATCTTCGGCAGATCGTCGGCCTGCGCCGAGGCCATACCGAATCCCATAGCGATTGCCAGCCATGCTGCCGCGAGCGGCTGGAGCCGTTGCCGGCGCGAATCCCGATTGTGCGACGCCATGTCTTCCTCCAGGTACCAGTTCAGTTGGTGTGTTTTGCTTTTGTGCTTCAACTGCCGCCGGCACTTCAGTGGTGACCGGTCGTGCCGATTATTTCATCGCGAATTATTATTGGTCAATCACTAATAATATTAATTGCGGTGTGTTTTGCCTCGGTAATTTCCCTGACTGAGCCGCGTTCGATCAGCGGACCGTCGAGCTTCACCATCCGGTGCCGCACGGGTGCGCCGGCTGCCTGGTTGTGTACTTCCTGCAGCAGCGTTTCGACGGCCCAGCGGCCCAGCTCGTAGTTCGGCAGCACGACCGTCGACAGTGGCGGATGTGTATGGCGCGCGATTTCCTGATCGTCGTAGCCGAGCACGGAGACGTCGTCGGGTACGCGATACCCGAGCTGTTTGAGCGCCTCGATCGCGCCGAGCGCCATCAGGTCGTTGGCGCAGAAGATCGCCGTCGGCGGATGCGGTTCGCGCATCAGCGACAGCGTGTGCTCGAAGCCCGTGCCCGAGCTCCAGTCGCCATCGCGCACCAGTTCCGGCGCGAACGGCAGGTCTGCCGTGGCGAGCGCGGTGCGATAGCCCTTCAGGCGGTCTTTGGCCGCGTCCTGCCAGTGCTCGCCGTTGATGTAGCCGATCCGCCTGTGTCCCGCGCGCAGCAGATATTCCGTCGCGACGTGGCCGCCCGCGACTTCGGCGGGCACGATCGACGACTGGCCGCCCTCGCTGGTGTAGCAGTTCAGCAGGACGGTCGGCACGCGCGACAGCGCGGCGGGCAGCGCGACCTTGCGGGTATAGACGGTCGCGTAAATCACGCCGAACACCGTCGGGCTCGTCAGCACGGCGTCGAGCACCTGCTGTTCGATGTCCGCGTTGCCGTGCGTCGAGTAGACGGCGAGCAGCTTGCCGTTCGCATAGGCGGCGTCGCGCGCGCCGTCGATGTTCACGACGGGATGCGGGCTCGTCGAGATTTCGTCGGCGAGATAGATGATCAGATTGCGTTCGTCGGACGACGGCGGCAGCGGCTCGCGCGCAGACAGGCGATAGCCGAGGTCCTGCGCGGCCTTGAGCACCTTGTTGCGGGTCGCTTCGGAAAACTTGGCGCTGGTCGCGTTGTTGAGAACGAGCGAAACGGTCGATTGCGATACGCCGGTAAGCTTGGCGATATCGGTCATCGTCGGGCGGCGTTGAGTCGATTTTTTCATTGATCTGGCCGCGCAACGGCGGCTCGTTGACGGTGAATGCCGCAGGCATCGTGGTGTCGACGGTAACACTAATAATATGCGCCGGACAACACGCGCAAACCCCGCATTTTTGCATCCGGCATGAGCACCGGACCGCGTGCTTCTGTACGGTTTATTACTAATAATATTGACCGAAAGGGTTCTGGCGTGCGATTCTCGCTCGCGCAGGGGTGCTTTCGCGCGCGCTTTCGCGTGTTTTCGACCGAGCGCCCGCCGACTGTCGCCACCGCCCACGATGACTCAAACGACTATGCGCGAAGCTTTTTTCCATCCGTCCGCGGCCGATCCCGCCACCGATCTGCGCATCGACGATGCCTCGCTTGTCGTGTTGTCGAGCGGCGAGACGACGCTCGTCGTGGCGCCGGAAGTGGGCGGATCGATTGCCGCTTACTACGGCGTGGTGGGCGAAGGGGCGTCGCAGCGCGTGCTGCACTGGCTGCGTCCCGCGACGCGCGCGGCGCTCGCCGATCGCGATCCATTGCGGATGGCGAGCTTTCCGCTCTTTCCATATTGCAATCGCATACGCGATGCGCGCTTCGCATTCGATGGACGCGAGATCGATTTGAGCGGCGACGGCAACCGCTACGCGCACGCGTTGCACGGACATGCGTGGCGCAGGCCGTGGCGAGTCGGTGCGCGCACGTCGGCCTGTGTCGAACTGCAGTTCGAGCATGTGCCCGATCCCCAGCGGCGCGGTGACTGGCCGTTCCGCTATCGCGCGAGCCAGCGTATCGAACTGATCGGCGATGCATTGCGCGTGACGCTTGCCGCGCAGAACCTGTCGGAGAGCGCGATGCCGTTCGGCATGGGCCACCATCCGTATTACCCGCGCACATCGAACACGCTGGTCACGGCGGACGTCGAGGCCATGTGGCACGCCGACGCCGACGTGCTGCCGACGCATCTGGGTTCACACCCTGCCGTCGATGCGCTCGAGGCGGGCATGAACGCCGACGCGTTCGACCTCGACAACAACTTCGGCAACTGGAAGCGCAGCGCAACGATTGCGTGGCCGAATGAGCAACGCTCGCTGACGATGACGGCCGATGCGCCATTCGATCATCTGGTGGTGTTTGCGCCCGCGAACGACGCGCAGCTTTGCGTCGAGCCCGTCACGAACACGACCGACTGCTTCAACGCCGACGAAGACACGCGCGACCGCTCGGGCTACCACGTGCTTCAGCCCGGCGAGGCGATCAGCGCCGAACTCAACTGGAAACCGCAGCGCGACTGACGCTGCCACGCGTTTATTCGACGCGCAGGCGCGCCATGTACGGCAGGTGGTCCGACAGCCACGCAGTCTCTTGCGCGGGCTGGATCCATTCGATCGGCTTCATGCCGCGCACGAACATCTTGTCGAGCGCAAGCGCCGGCGAAAATGCGGGAAATGTGCGGCCCGTCTCGCCGAGCAGCGTCGCCACTTCCTCGAGGCCGTGCTCGCGAAAGAGCGGCACGGAATCGTTGCGCCAGTCGTTGAAATCGCCCGCGAGCACGAGCGGACCGTCGGGCGCTTCCTTGGAAATCCAGTGCGCGATCCAGTTCATCTGCCGCAAACGCGCCTGGCGCGTGAGCGCGAGATGCGCGCACAGCAGCGTCACCGAATGGCCGCCGAATGTGGCGCGCGCGACGAGCAGGCCGCGCCGTTCGAAGCGGTGCGCCGAGATATCCCAGCGTCCGCCGAGATCAAGCGGATGCGGCGACAGGATGGCGTTGCCGTGCCGCCACGACGGCTTGAACACGTTCGGTCCGAGCGCGATCTGCAGTCGCAGCGAGTCGGCGATTTCCGTGGCCTGGCAGTGCCACACGTCATTGTCGAAGTCACCCATGCGCGCCCCGAACGAGCTTGCCAGCATGGGCCCCGGCATCCGGCGCGCCATCGCTTCCTGCAGAAAATACGCGTCGGCATGGACGGATTGCACCCAGCGCTGCATCGCCTGCCAGGCCTGGAAGCCGAGTGGCGAACGCCCCTTATGCAGGTTCCAGCTCACAGCGATGAAGTCTTTCCGGTCGAGGTTTTCGCGTATCAGTTCTTCGGGGTTTCGCATGCCGCGTTATCCACGTCGTTCGTTGAGGTCACGGGTTGTTTGCGACGCTTGCACGCAACCGATAGACGAGATTCGGGTCTTTGTCGACGATCGTCCATGAGGTCCAGTCGCCCGGCGGTACTTTCAGCCCCGGATGGTTCGCGCTCACCTGACGCGGCTGCGGCGGCAGTTTGCAGCCGGTATCCGTGGTGCGCGTGCCCGGCTCCTGCAGTGTTTCCTGGGCGTCGATCGCGAACGTGACGCCCGTCGCGTCCGCCTGTGTCGGCGAGACGGTCAGCGTGCGCGACAGATCGATGTTGCCCGCCGGTACGTCCTTACAGCCGACGTTGTTCTGCACCACATGATGATGCGTGTCGGTGCGCGCCTGGCCGACGGTCGTCGTGCCGTCGAACGAATCGATCTGCTGTCCGTCGCGCATCACCTGCAGTTCCCATTTGACGACGGGCGGCGCACTGCGCTGTTGCGCCTGGGCCGAGCCGGCCTGTGCGATGAGCGTGGCGCCGAGCAGGGCGGCTACGAGGCTGGTTTTCCACATGTACAAAGCGTCTCCGGAATCGCTGCGTTTCGCCAATGCGTGCTATGTCCGCGCGTTCTTTCTTGCGACCGCCGACCATCTTACGCCCTATCGGGATATCGGATTTCTGACACCCGATCTGGAACCAAGGTTCAGCGCGCGGCGGTAACACTATCTTGCAAATAGGGACGCGGACGTGTCGATTCAAGCAAACACCTCGCCCGCCGTGTGCGATTAGCAGCAGACCGGCGTGGCTGCTGGCTTGCATGCGATTTTCTCGTCGTTACACTGAAATTGGTGCAGCGTCGCGGACGCTGCGGCTGCAAGAACAGCTCGACGGGGTGAAGCGATGACAACGGCCATGGTGAAACAGGAAATCGCGGTTGCGTCGTTCAGCAAGGTCTACGATCTGGAACAGGTCGAGACGGCGCTGAACGAACTGGGCGACGGCGCCAGCGACGCACTGCGCTCGACATACGAAAAAATGCTGAAGGTAGGCAATCTGCGCTTTTGCGTGAAGCCGAACCGGATGCCGTCCATCGACGATCTGATCGGCTCGCTGCCCAACTTCAGCGAACCGCTCGACGATATCCGCAAGCAGGTCGCGCTGTGCCTCGAAACGGACGACCGCCTCGAACTGATGCCGATTCTGCTGCTCGGCGATCCCGGCATCGGCAAGACGCACTTCGCAAAGCAGCTGTCGCGCATGCTCGGCACCGCGTATCACTACGTCGCGATGAGTTCGCTGACGGCGGGGTGGATTTTGTCGGGCGCGTCGTCGCAATGGAAGAACGCGAAGCCGGGCAAGGTGTTCGACGCGCTCGTGCACGGCAGTTATGCGAACCCCGTGATTGCCGTCGACGAAATCGACAAGGCGACGGGCGACTCGCAATACGATCCGCTCGGTGCGCTCTACGCGCTGCTCGAACACGACACCGCGCAGACCTTCATCGACGAATTCGCGGAAATTCCGATCAACGCCGGTCATGTGATCTGGATCGCCACCGCCAACGACGAGCGCGCGATTCCCGAGCCGATTCTGAACCGGATGAACGTCTACGAAATTCCGCCGCCGGATCGCGAAGGCGCGCGGCGCATCGCGCAGTCGATCTACGACGAAATCCGCTCGGCGCACGGCTGGGGCCAGCGCTTTCCTGTCGAACTGGGCGGCGCCGCCCTCGACGCGCTTACGCAGGCGTCGCCGCGCGAAATGCGGCGCGCGATCCTGAACGGATTCGGCTCGGCGCGTATCGCGGGCCGCGACCACATCGCTGCCGACGATATCCGCCTTGACTACAACTCGCGCCGCAAACCGATCGGTTTCTAGCGGAGCATGTGCCATTTCCGCCGACAGGCCGCGCTCACTCGGCCTGTTTATTGTTTCAATTAGGCGCCTATTTCATAGCAAAAACAGCGCGATTCACTGCTTATCTGAGCGAATTTCGACAACAGTCAATTTCGTTAATGAGGGTCGGTAAACCGATAGGTGAAGACTAGACTGCCTCCATCGAAATGCACACCGCGTTTCTCCCGGACTTCACCTCAGGAACCGATCATGAAGAAGCTTTCGCTTGCAGCGTTGTTGATTTCCGCAGTGGTCGCGGCACCCGCTTTCGCGAGCGGCTATAGCCCTGCGCCGACGCAATCGCCGTCCGCAGTCAACGGTCCGAAGACGCGCGCCGAGGTGAGGACTGAGCTGGCCCAAGCCCGCGCGAATGGTGAGCTGAGCCTGAATCCGAACGCGCCGGCGTATCCGCAGCAATTCGCAACGGGCGGCTACACGGTGCCGATTGCGCATGTCGACGTGCGCCACCTGTTCAAACGCACAACTGTCGCCGATTGATCAAGCCCGTTGTGGCGCAAGCGGAACGCATGAAAACGCGAGGCCGCCAAATTCACCAGGAATGAGCGTCGTGGGCGTACACTGACTCAAACGGGCGACGCGCTCCCACATATTGATGCCCGCAGCCGGAACTGGCTGCGGGCATTTGTGTCTGTGGCGTGTCAGGCGTTTTCGCATTGTGCATGTGAAGCGTTCGACAGCACGCGGTCATGGGTGTGACGGTGCCGCACGCTATCGAAATCCGGGTGGATGACGAGGTAGAACGCGGTGCATCGAGCCGCGTCCAAGGGACATGGATCAGATCGAATGTGTGGTGATCGGCGCGGGTGTCGTCGGTCTGGCCGTCGCGCGCGCTCTGGCTGCGCGCGGACGTGAAGTGATCGTGCTCGAAGCGGCCGATGCCATCGGCGTCGGCACGAGTTCCCGTAACAGCGAAGTCATACACGCGGGTATCTACTATCCGCGCGGCTCGCTCAAGGCGACGCTGTGCGTGCGTGGCCGCGAAATGCTCTACGACTACTGCGCCGAACGCGGCGTGCCGCACCAGCGTTGCGGCAAGCTGCTGGTCGCAACCGCGCGCAACCAGATTCCCCAGCTCGAGGCCATCATGGCGCGGGGCAAGGAAAACGGCGTGCTCGACCTGATGCGGATCAGCGGCGAGGAAGCGCAGGCGCTCGAACCCGCGCTGCAATGCGTCGAAGCCGTGTTCTCGCCGCAGACGGGCATCGTCGACAGCCATCAATTCATGCTTGCACTGCTCGGTGACGCGGAGCGCAGCGGCGCCATCTGCGCATTTCATGCACCCGTCGAAGCCATCGAGGCGGTCAACGGCCGCTTCGTCGTCAAGGTCGGCGGCAACTCGCCGACGACGATCGGCGCCGCGTGCGTGATCAACAGCGCCGGGCTGCACGCGAATGCGCTCGCGCGCAAGATCCGCGGACTCGACGCGCGCCACGTGCCGCCGCTCTATCTCGCGCGCGGCAACTACTTCAGCATCTCGGGGCGCGCGCCGTTCAACCGGCTGATCTATCCGATGCCGAACGAAGCGGGACTCGGCGTGCATCTGACGATCGATCTCGGCGGCCAGGCGCGTTTCGGCCCCGACGTCGAATGGGTCGATGCGATCAACTACGACGTCGATCCGCAGCGCGCCGAGTCGTTCTATGCGGCGATCCGCGCCTACTGGCCCGCGCTGCCCGATCACGCGCTGCAGCCGGCGTATGCGGGCATTCGTCCGAAGCTGTCGGGTCCGGGCGAGCCTGCCGCCGATTTCCTGATCCAGGGTCCGGCCGCACATGGCGTGCGAGGTCTGGTGAATCTGTTCGGTATCGAGTCGCCGGGTTTGACGGCGTCGCTTGCGATCGCGCAGCGCGTGTGCGAAGTCAGCGGACGCGCATAACGACGCGAACGCGACCCGCGAGCTTGTGCTTGCGTGATACGGCGCGGGGATAGCGTGCGAGTCTTTCTCAAGCCCGCACGCTACGGATTTCCTTATGACCGACATTTGACGCGTCACGCGCGCCGGCTTCATTGCTATGCTTGGGGATCGCTGTCGTCAGAACAGCGTAGATCCCCACAATGCCAATGGAGCGAGTCCCATGAACAATTCCCGTCGTACGTTTCTGATCACGAGCATCGGTGTGGCATCGACGATCGCGCTGTCGTCGCGCCAGGCGTTCGCCGATGCGCCGAAGGTCTCCGAATCCGATCCGACCGCGCAGGCGCTCGGCTACAAGGAAGACGCGAGCAGGGTCGACAAGGCGAAGTACCCGAAATATGCGGCCGGGCAGGACTGCGGCAATTGCAGCTTCTATCAGGGCAAGGCCACGGACGCCTACGCAGGCTGCCCGATGTTCGCGGGCAAGCAGGTCGCGAGCAAGGGTTGGTGCAGCGCATATAACAAGAAGGCCTGATACAGCCAGCTTCGGCTTCATGGGGCGTCCGCTATGCGATGCAATGCAGCATCGCCGCGCACGCCTTTCGCAGCAGTCTCGAAGAGCGCACGCCGTGCACAACGGCGTTGCGCTCTTTGTCGTATGAAAGTTGCTTGAAATAGGATGTCCTGCTCTTTTACACTCGCATGGCGTGCGCGCGGGCCTGACGACAGCCCATTCGAATCAAATTCAATCCAACGCACCCGACGCCTCGGTTAAGGCCGGAGACATCGATGTCACAAGCATCCAGGAGCCTCAATACCCGGGCGGTCACGGCGGCCGTCATCGGTAATGCGCTCGAGTGGTATGACTTCACTGTCTTCGGTTTTCTCACCGTCGTCATCGCAGAACTCTTCTTTCCCTCCGGCAACGACTACTCGTCGATTCTTCTCACCACGGCAAGCTTCGGTGTCGCGTTTTTCATGCGGCCCGTCGGTGGCATCGTGCTCGGCCTGTACGCGGATCGCGCGGGACGCAAGGCCGCGCTGTCGCTCGTGATCGCGCTCATGACGCTCGGCATTCTGCTGCTCGCGATCGCGCCGCCGTATTCGGCGATCGGCATCGGCGCGCCGCTCATCATCGTGGTCGGACGTCTGCTGCAAGGCTTTTCGGCAGGCGGCGAGTTTGGCAGTTCGACGGCGCTGCTGATCGAAGCCGCGCCGTTCTCGAAGCGCGGCTTCTACGGCAGTTGGCAGATGTCGAGCCAGGCGGCAGCGCTGCTGCTCGGTGCTGTCGTCGGCGCGCTGGTGACGCGCGGCCTGTCGCCGGAAGCGCTGAAATCGTGGGGCTGGCGCGTGCCGTTCATCATCGGGCTCGTGATCGGACCGATCGGCTTCTACATCCGCCACAATCTCGCGGATTCCGAAGCATTTCTGCACGCGAAGCAGACCGCGCGCCGCGCGACGCTCGGCGAGCTTTTTGCGCACCATAGCCGCGACGTGTTCTGCGGTCTTGGCTCTGTGGTCGCGTTGACGGTCACGATCTACGTGCTCATCAGCTATCTGCCAACCTTCGCGGTCAAGCAGCTGAAACTGCCGTACGCGGATTCGTTCACGGCGGTGATCGTCGGCAATCTGCTGCTCACCGTGCTGTCGCCGCTGACGGGCGCATGGTCGGACCGTATCGGACGCAAAGGTCTGTCTCTGTGGTCGCTGGTCGTCACGCTGGTGGCGATCTATCCGCTGTTCGTGTGGCTGGAAGGCGCGCCCAGCGTGTCGAAGCTGGTTCTCGTGCAGGTGATCCTGTCGATTACGCTGTCCGGCTACTACGGACCGTTCGGCGCGCTGATGGCCGAACTTTTTCCCGCGAACGTTCGCTCGACCGGTCTGTCGCTCGCTTATAACTTCGCGGTGATGCTGTTCGGCGGCTTCGGGCCGTTCATCGTCACGTGGCTCATCGAGACGACGGGTTCGCCGCTCGCGCCGACGTACTACGTGATGGGCGGACTCGCGTTGTCGATCGTCGCCGTCGCATGCATGCCAGCGAAACGTCACGCGGATCTCGACGCGATGCGCAAGCCCATCGATACCCTTGAAAGACCGCTGGAACGGCGTTAAACGCTAGCTGCGAGCCGGCATCAACGGCGGCCGCCGGTCGAACCACGGGCGCGCCGTTTCCAGCTGCGCGGCAAGCCGCAGCAACGTCGCTTCACCGCCTTCGCGCGTCGCGAACTGCACGCCTATCGGCAAGCCGCGCGCGTTCCAGTAGAGCGGCACCGACATCGCCGGCTGTCCCGTCAGATTGAACAGCTCCGTACAGCCTGCCCACGCGAACGCCTTGTTCGACACTTCCGTCAGCAGCTTGCGCATCAGCGGTTCGACGGGAACCGTGGTGACGGCGCGCATCTGCATTTTCTCGATGGCAGTGGGCTGCATTTCGCCGATCTTGATCGGCGCAGCGGCGAGCGTCGCGCACAGGATCACGTCGTAGCGCGTCATCAGATCGGCGAGTTTCGCGCTCACCAGACGCTGCGCTTCGAGCGCCGCGGGCAATTCGCGCTCGCCGAATTTGCGGCCGATGTGTCCCATCGTCCACGTCGCGATTTCGAATTCCTCACGATTCGGTTTGCGCCCCGTGATCTGATCGGCTCTGAGCACGAGGTTTTCGGCGCTCACCGACCAGATCATCAGAAACGCTTCGCGCAGGCTCGCGAAGTCGATGCCAAGCGTCACGGGTTCGATGTGATGGCCAAGCGATGCCGCGAGCTGCGCGGCGTCGTCGAGTGCGGCGCGGGCGTCGGCGGACAGCGCGGGCGCGAGCATCGGGTCCGTCACGAACGCGATGTGCAACGGCTTGCACGCTTCGCCCGTCGCGGCGAGGAAAGTGCCGGGCGCGCCCATCGGCCGGTCGGCGTTGCCCGACGTGAGATCGAGCAGCAATGCGCTGTCGCGCACGCTGCGCGAGACGGCATGGTCGATGCCGAGATCGCCGGGCGCGGGCACCGCATTCGACGGCTGGCGTCCGCGCGTCGGCTTGAGTCCGAACAGGCCGCAGCACGACGCCGGAATGCGGATCGAGCCGCCGCCGTCCGATGCATGCGCGAGCGGCACGATGCCCGCGGCGACGGCGGCAGCCGAACCGCCGCTCGATCCGCCCGGCGTGTGATCGAGACTCCATGGGTTGCGGCACGGCCCAAACAGTTCGGGCTCCGTATAAGGCATCTGGCCCATTTCCGACGTGCTCGTCTTGCCGAAGATATTGAGTCCCGCGGCGCGCGTCAGCGTGACGATGGGCGCGTCTTCGGTGGGAACGTAATGGCGATAGTGGCGGCTGCCCATGGACATGCGCAGCCCCTTGACGGGCAGGCCGAGATCCTTGATCAGATAGGGCACGCCTGCGAGCGGTCCGTCGGCGAGGGCATTAGCGCTGCCGTTCGCCTGCTCGCGCGACGCGCGCTGGCGGGCGGCGTCGTAATCCTTCAGAACGATCGCGTTGATCGCGGGATTGGCGGCTTCGGCGCGCGCGATCGCGGTTTCCAGCAATTCGCGCGCGCTCACCTTGCGCTTGCGCACGAGATCGGCGAGACCGATCGCGTCATGATCGAGATAATCGGATTGCACGACGACGGCCCCCGCGGACTGGAATGATGATGGCGGCACGCGCGGGCTGCGTGCGCGGGCCCGGTGCACAAGGCGCGACGCAGGCACGTCGCGCCTCTAGCGTAACTTATGCGTGGGTGCCGAGGAAAGTCAGTGTGCGGCCATGCGCGAGCGCTGCCGAGTGCTGGTGATAGCTCGCGCGCTCGGTGCAGTTGAAGCCGTGATCGGCGTTCGGGTAGATATACAGTTCGACGTCGTCGCGGCCCGCGAAGCGCTCCTTCACTTCGCCGACTGCCGACAGCGGAATGCCGTGATCCAGTTCGCCGTAGTGGAACTGCATCGGCACCTTGATCTGCGGCGCCTTGTCGAGCTGATTCTGGATGCCGCCGCCGTAGTACGACACGGCGATGTCGAGCAGTCCTTCAGCTGCGGCCAGATACGCGAGACGGCCGCCGAAGCAGTAGCCGACGCCCGCGATCTTGCCCGTCAGTTCCGGCATCGCGCGCAATGCGGCGGCCGTTGCGCCGATGTCGGCCACGGCGAGATCGACGTTCGTCTTCTGAAGAATCTCGATGCCCTTGTCGCGATCGGCGCCCGCGTAGGTCAGTTCGACGCGCGGCTGCGTGCGCCAGAAAATGTCCGGTGCGATCGCGATATAGCCGTCCTGCGCGTATTGATCGACGACGTCGCGAATATGGCCGTTCACGCCGAAGATCTCCTGAATGATGATCACGGCGGGACCCTTGCCGCTCTTCGGCGTCGACATGTATGCGCCAAACGAGTCATTGCCGGTGGGAATGTCGATCCATCGGGAAGTCACGCTCACGTTTTTTCTCCTTGCATAAACGGTGAAGCCGCAAATCGGGCGGGCAATCGTTTGCGGGCGTCTTGCCCGCAGCGGGCGCCCAGTGTGCCATCAAAAGAACGCGGCTGCAGTGAGAGGCCCGCGCGGCGGGCTTCTCGTAAGGGGAATGAAACACGCCGGGCGATTCGAGGCGCGCGCGTTTGCATCGACAGCCATCCGCGCGGCATCCGTACTTCATATATAGATACTCGCGCTTCGACATGTTTGAGCGCAATCTCAGTCCAGCTCTAACAGCAATGCATTTACTCGTTATGACGCGTTCGATGCATATCGCGATCATTCACGGTCGATGCGCGCGAGGCGCAATGCAAGCACTATAAGAACACGCTCTGTCGGCCGGAAAGCCGCACCGGCTGTCGCTTTCCGGGCACACTTCGGGCGTGTTTCACGACTAAGTGGGATAAACGCTATTGGTAGTGATCCCACTTACTCAAAAAAATCCCACAAATTAATTTGATGGCCTACACTTGCGCGCAAGCGCGGGGTGCCACCTGTCACAAACAGGCTGGAACGCGTGCTTGCCAAGTGCATAACGATGCATCCGGCGGAGTCGTCCACGGGATTTGAGCGACACGGTAGGAAGCGGGGCACAAGGGCGATTACGTTGTTTTTCGGGACCGAAATCGGAGACTTACATGAACATCAAAATTCAAAAGCTGTTGCCCATCAGCGCTGCGGCGATGCTGTTTGCAACGTTGGCGACGACGGCTTCGGCCGATACCGTGGTCAAGATCGGCCATGTTGCGCCTTTGACGGGTGGCATTGCTCACCTGGGCAAGGACAACGAAAACGGCGCGCGTCTCGCAGTCGAAGAGATCAACGCCAAGGGTCTGACGATCGGCGGCCAGAAGATCACGCTGCAACTGGATGCACAGGACGACGCAGCTGACCCGCGTACCGCCACGCAGGTTGCGCAGAAGCTGGTCGACGACAAGGTTGTCGCTGTCGTCGGTCACCTGAACTCGGGCACCTCGATCCCGGCTTCGAAGATCTACAGCGATGCAGGCATCGTTCAGATCTCGCCGTCGGCAACGAACCCGGCCTACACGCAACAGGGCTTCAAGACGACGTACCGCGTCGTGGCAACGGATGCGCAGCAAGGCCCGGCACTGGCCAACTACGCAGCCAAGGGCCTGAAGGTGAAGAGCGTCGCGATCGTCGACGACTCGACGGCATATGGCCAGGGTCTCGCGAACGAATTCGAAAAGACGGCAAAGTCGCTGGGTCTGAACGTGATGTCGCATGACGCGACGAACGACAAGGCTGTCGACTTCCGCGCGATTCTGACGAAGATCAAGGGCGAAAACCCGGACGCGATCATGTACGGCGGCATGGACGCCACGGGCGGCCCGTTCGCCAAGCAAGCCAAGCAGCTCGGCCTGCGCGCGAAGGTGCTGGCTGGCGACGGCGTGTGTACCGACAAGCTGTCTGACCTCGCTGGCGACGCAACCGACAACATCGTCTGCTCCGAAGCCGGCATGGCGCTCGAGAAGATGGAAGGCGGCCAGGCGTTCCAGGCGAAGTACCAGAAGCGTTTCGGTCAGCCGATCCAGATCTACGCTCCGTTCACGTATGACGCTGTGTATATCATCGTCGACGCAATGAAGCGTGCTGGCTCGACGGATCCGGCGAAGATCCTCGCAGTAATGCCGAACACCGACTACAAGGGTGTGATCGGCGAAACGACGTTCGACTCGAAGGGCGACCTGAAGCACGGCGTGATCTCGCTGTACAACTACAAGTCCGGCAAGAAGACGCTGCTCGACGTCGTCAAGATGTAAGAGCGGTTGACGCAGCTTGCGCGCACGCGGCTCGCCGCGTCGCGCAGGACGCCAACCAGCCAGACAAGGCATCATAGGAGGCACGCGGGTTCAGTCCCGCGTGCCTTTTGTTTTGTGTGCCCGTTTTTGCGCATACCACGCGGGGGACGCGATCGTGACACGGATGATCGATGACGAATGGCGGCGCTGGATCGCCGAAAACCTGTTGCTCGATGCATCGCCCGAACACGTGCATGCCGTGCTCATCGAACATGGCTTCGAGCGCGAACACGCGTTATGCGAGATCGATAGCACACTGCAAAGCCCTTATTTTCAAGCAGGCGCACGCTTGCGCAATCGTTTGCGCAAGCGCGAATGGATGCTTTCCGTGTACGGTGAGCTAAATCGCATGCGCACGGGAGCGGATTGCGTCGAACGTCGCGCGCGGCTGTCGCGCGATGCGTTTTACGAGCAGTTCTATTTTCAGAACCGGCCTGTGATCGTCACCGGCATGATCGATTCGTGGCCTGCACGCAGACGCTGGAATTTCGATTACTTTCGCGCGCGTTGCGCGCAGGCCGAAGTGGAAGTGCAGTATGGCCGCGATGCCGACGCGAACTACGAGATCAATCAGCCGTCGCTGCGGCGCGCGATGCGTTTTGGCGAATATGTCGATCTCGTCGAACGCGCCGGCGTCACCAACGATTTCTACATGACCGCGAACAACGCGTCGCGCAACCGCGGTTCGCTCGCGGCGTTGTGGGACGACGTGCCGCCCATCGGCGAATATCTGGATGCCGCGTCCGCCGATGCTGGTTATTTCTGGTTCGGACCGGCCGGCACGAAGACGCCGTTTCATCACGACCTCACCAACAACCTGATGGCGCAGGTGATCGGCCGCAAACGCGTGCTGCTCGTGCCGTTCACCGACACCGCGCATATGTACAACCATCTGCATTGCTATTCGCAGGTCGATGGCGGCGCGCTCGACGCGGAGCGCTTCCCCTCGTTCGAACAGGCGCAGGTGATCGAGTGCACGCTCGAACCGGGGGAACTGCTGTTTCTCCCGATCGGCTGGTGGCACTACGTCGAGGCGCTAGATGCATCCGTCACGATGACCTACACGAATTTTCTCGAACGCAACGATTTTGCCCGCACGTACAGCACGTATCGCGAGCTGTGAGCGGCGCGTGAGACGAGGCCTTCGGAAATCACGCGTTCAGATGCCGAGCCGGCGCAACACCTTCGGCCCGATGAACGCGACGAGCGCGGCGCACAGCGCGACGACCGATAGCCCGACGGGCAGATTCGTCACCTGCGCAACGCCGCCGATGATCACCGGTCCGAGCAGCAAGCCGAAATACGCGAGCCCGGCTACGTGCGAAAGACCCTCGGCGGCCGGAATGCCCTTCACGCGGGCCGCGGCCGCGAACAGCACCGGCATCATGTTGGCGAGACCGAGACCCATCATCGTGAAGCCGGTCAGCGCCGCGACAGGATTCGGCAGAAGCAGCGCGCCGATCATGCCCGCGCAGGCCAGCGACGCACTCGTGGCAATCAGTTGCGGCGCGCCGAAACGCGCGCGCACGGCGTCGCCGGCGAAGCGCGCGGCGGCCATGCCGCCCGAGAACGCTGCATAGGCGGCGCTCGCCGCGGCGGGCGTCGACGCGACGACGTCGCGCATATACACTGTTGCCCAGTCGTACATCGCGCCTTCCGCGATCAACGCGATCAGCGCAATCGCGCCGAGCGCCCACAGCGCGGGCGAGCGCCAGCGGTTGCCGCGCGGCGCATGCGCGTCGGGATGCTCGGAATGCGGAACATGCGGCAGCACGGCGGGGCATGCAGCCACCAGCACGCCCGCGCTGACGAGCGCCGCGAGCAGCAGATGCACGGCGGGCGCCATGCCATGCGCCAGCGCCGCTCCGCCGACGGCCGCGCCCGCCATGCCGCCGAGGCTGAACATGCCGTGCAGGGACGACATGATCGGCCGGCCGAGCGCCTCTTCGACGGCGCTCGCTTCGGCGTTCATCGCGACGTCGAGTGTCGCCATGCCTGCCCCGAAAAAAGCGAGCAGCACGAGCAGCATCCAGTACGACGGCACGACGAGAATCAGTGCCGCGCACGCCGACATCACGAGGCCGCCCGCCAGACACGCGCGGCGCGTGCCGACGCGTGCGATCCACGGTCCGTTCGTCACCATTGCGCCGATCGAGCCGCCCGCGACCGCGAACAGCGCGACCGACAGCATCGCGGGATTCAGCTGAAAGCGGTCGCGCACGGTCGGCACGTGAACGCCCCACGACGCATACATCATCCCGGCGATGAAAAAGAGCGCCATCGTCGCGTAACGCGCACGGTTGCGCGCGCTCACGGACAGATTGCGATGCGCCGCGGGCAGGGATGCGGAATCGGAAGGGCGGTCGGACACGTAGAAACCTGGTGATGGGAGAAACGACGAAGAGGAACTGAAGGCGAGAAAGCGCGGTGAAAGCGTTTCCAGATTCTAGCGAAGCAATGACATGTCGTGCGGACAAGCCCCTGAACTAATATCTACTTTCCACGCGCGGCGCGTTGCCCGTTCCGGCCAGGACCGATGCCGGCCTCGTCGATCCATCGGGCATCGCGCCGCGCGGACTCACTTCCACGAGGATGCGCACTTGAACATTCCCGCTCACGCTCCGCTGCATCTGCTGCATCACGCCGCTGTCGGCACGCTTGCCACGCATGCGCGCCAGCCCCAGGGCTTTCCGTATCCGACCGTGCTGCCGTTCGCGCCCGACGCGCGGCATCTCCCGACGATACTCGTGAGCCGTCTCGCCGAGCACACGCGCAACCTGCATTCCGATCCGCGCTCGGGTTTCCTGATCGTCCACGCGCCGGATGGCGACGTGCTCAACGGCGAGCGCATCACGCTGGTCGGCACCTTCGCGCACGTCGAGCCGACGCCGGACGTGACCCAGCGCTACCTGCGCTATCACCCGGACGCCGAGCGCTATCTCGTGCTGGGGGACTTTTCTTTCTGGGTAATGTCGGTCGAGCGGATGCGCTATATCGGCGGATTCGGCGCGATGGGCTGGCTGACGGCAGAAGAACTCGACCCGCTTACGGCCGTTTCGTTCGAAGAGGAAAGCGCGCTGATCGAGATGATCGAGCGGCATCCGCGACGGCCGGCGCACGTTCGACTGCTGGGTGTCGACCGGTATGGCGCCGACCTGGCGGTATCGGGAAACCGGAACCGCGTCATATTCGACGCACCCGCTCCCGATTCGGAATCGCTGCGAGCCGTTCTCGAAGATTCCATCGCCCGCCTGGACGCCGCTTAAACACCAAAAGGAAGGGGCGTTTTTACCTTGCGACCGGAGACATTTCACATTTAGCCGGTTAAAACTCGCATCGCACGAAATGTTTCGGAATAAATTAGCCATTGCTTTTCATGTCTTGCCAGTTAATATGAATTTATTCCTCAGATGAGCGTTATTCAGCGAAAGAATAATTTGGCGCGGAAGTCACGGATTGGCGGCTCGCGTGAAAGTTTAAGAAATTGAGATTAATTAATTTTCGCGGACGTCTTTTCCGGAGTTTCTATTTTGTGTTAATCTCGCCACCAAATTCCGAGGCATGATCACTTTCCGGACTAATCGGCATAGACCGTCCGTCCATTTATTGAACCACAAGGAAACTATGTCCTCCTACAGGGAACTGCTCGCGCAGCGCGAAAAGCTCGAAAAGCAGATCGAAGAGGCGAAAGCGCGCGAGTATGCGGAAGTGTTAAACGAGATCAAGCAGAAAATGGCCGATTACGGCATTACGCTGGCTGAACTCGGTGGTACGCGTGCGAAAGCGGTAAAAGCAGCGGGCCGTCCCCGCGCCGGAGTTGCGCCGAAATATCGCGATCCCGCGAGCGGCAGCACCTGGTCGGGCCGCGGAAAGCCGCCGCGCTGGATTGCCGGTCAAGATCGCGAAAAATTTCTCATCGAGAAATAATCTGACTTAATGCTTGCATTGCGAGCAATGCATTAAAAAAACCGCGCTGCATTGAGGGGTGCGGTTTTTTATTGTTCCTTTTGCTTTTCAATTCTTCTCGCGGTGCGGCCACCGCGCCGCCGCCGCTTTGATGCGAATGCTTCGCATTATGATAACCACATGATTTAAAAGATTTTTTTCGGTCGCTTAACAGCGGATTCACGAAGCGGCGGGTAGAATTAATGGCAACGAACCCGTTTCCCTTCAAATGTCTTCCAACCTGGCCGCCCAGTCCGACGAAAAGCAGCGCGTTGCGCGCAAAAGCACTTACGTCAGCATCGGACTCAATACGGTGCTGATGTCGATGCAGATTGTGATTGGCGTGTTCGCGCATTCCCAGGCGCTCGTCGCCGACGGCGTGCATTCGCTCGCCGATCTCATTTCTGATTTTGTCGTGCTGATTGCGAATCGCCATAGCGCGGCCGAACCGGACGCGGACCATAACTATGGACATAGCCGTTACGAAACGGTCGCTTCGTTATTTCTCGGCGGTTTGCTGATCTCGGTCGGCGTGGGCATGCTGTGGCGCGCCGGCACGCGGCTTTCCGATATGCAGCACATCCCCGCCGTCCATCTGAGCGCGCTGGCCGTGGCCGTTGCCGTGCTGCTGTCGAAGGAAGGGCTGTTTCGCTACATGCTGCGCGAGGCGCAGCGCGTGCGCTCGGCAATGCTGATCGCGAACGCATGGCACGCGCGCTCTGACGCGGCGTCTTCGCTGGTGGTGGCGCTGGGTATCGTCGGGAGCATCGCGGGCGTGCGGCTGCTCGATCCGATCGCAGCCGCGATCGTCGGCTTCATGGTCGCGCGCATGGGTTGGACGTTCGGCTGGGACGCGCTGCAGGATCTGTCCGACCGCGCGCTCGACGAAGCCGACACTGCCGATCTGCGCGCACGCATCATGTCGACGCCGGGGGTGCAAGATGTCCACGAGCTGCGCACGCGGAAAATGGGCGACTTTGCGTTGGTCGACGCGCACATTCTCGTCGATCCGATGATCTCGGTTTCGGAAGGCCACTACATTGCGGAAACGGCGCGCGCACGTGTACTGTCGGACAACCGCGTGCTCGACGCGCTAATTCACGTCGATCCGGAAAACGATGCGATTGCGCGGCCGCCCGTCAATCTGCCGCCGCGTGCAAAGATCGTCGCAGAAGTTGAAACGGCGCTGGCCGCGCAAGGGCTCAAGGCGGCGAGTGTGAATCTGCATTATCTGAGCACGGGGCTCGACGTCGAGGTGACATTGCAGCCGTCCAGGCTCGACGCGCTGGAGAGCGAGGTGCATCAGCTCGAGCGGGTCGATCTGGAAGCGCTGAAGCTCAGGCTGGGCGCGCGCGGGTTGAGCGTGACGCACGCCGTCGACGTGTCGACGGCCGGCGCGGAGCTCGCGCGTGAGCCGCGTGGCGATGCGTGAGCGAATGGCTTAAAGCGGCAACTGCGTATCGAACTTGATTTCGCGCAGCACGACACTCGTGCGCACCTGTGCGACGGCTGGAATCTTGAAGATGCGGTCGTGAAGGAAAGTGTCGTACGCCTTGATGTCGGGCGCGACGATCTTGAGAATGTAGTCCGATTCGCCCGTCGTGCTGTAGCACTCGGTCACTTCAGGACAGGTGGCGATTTCACGTTCGAACTGCTCGACGCCGCCTTCCGTGTGCCGTGTGAGGTGAATGTGGGCCAGCGCGCACACGTGCAGGCCGAGCTTTTCGCGGTCGAGCAACGCTGTATAGCGCTGGATGATGCCCGATTGCTCCATGTCCTTGATGCGCCGCCAGCACGGCGTGCTGGAGAGTCCGACCTGGTCGGAGATTTCCTGCACCGAACGGCGCGCGTCTAGCTGCAGAAGACGCAGGATCTTTTGAGAGAACGTATCGAGTGTCAACTGCGCCTCCGTTGTCGCGTCGCCTTTTCATCAATGTTAGAGGTCGCGGAAACGAAACGCAATGCAAACTGCCCATACTGAGGGAGATTCCCTAATTTGCCGCCTACTCGGCGGGTTTTTGTCCTGAGTCGTCCCCATCAGCGTTCGACACGACGGCGCTCCGGCTCGCGCGCAGATCCGCGAGCATGTTGCAGAAGAGCGCGCCTTGTTCGATGGCGTCGTCGAGTGCGACGTGCGTATGCGGATGGTCGTCGAACCAGTGCTTCGGAAAGCGCGGCTTGATGTTCTTGCGATAGGGCAGGCCCGTCATCGCGAACGCGAGCGTCTTGATGTCGAGCGCCGACCACGAGAACGGGCAGCGGTCGGTAAACCGCATCATGTACCAGAACATGAAGGTGAAATCGAAGCCCGCCGGCATCGCGACGAACACCGGCTTACCCGGCAAGGCCTCGACCCACTCCACGTACGCGATCAGCGCCGCCGCCGGCTGTTGCAAGTCCTTGCGGCACGCGGCCCACGCTTCGGGCTGCGTCTTCCACCACGCTTCCTGCACGGGATGCGGCGCCGCGCCTTCGAGCAATTCCAGATTCGCCGAGAACGTGCCGATCAGTTGCTTGTCGGCCGTATAAGCCGCCGACGCGAAACTCAGCATCGAATGCGGGCCGGGAATCGGACCGTCCGCCTCGACGTCGGTGCTCACATAGATTTCCTCGCTCATGCGCCGACTCCGTCCGCAACGTACGGATTCGTGCGGCGTTCGTCGCCGAACGTCGACGTGGGGCCGTGACCGGGGACGAACGTGACGTCGTCGCCGAGCGGCCAGAGCTTGTCGCGGATCGAGCGGATCAGGTCGCCGTGATTGCCGCGCGGAAAGTCCGTGCGTCCGATCGAACCGGCGAAGAGCACGTCGCCGACAAGTGCGAGTCGGTGCGCGCGGCTGAAGAAGATCACATGGCCTGGCGTGTGCCCCGGGCAGTGGTAGACCTCTAGTATTTCGTCGCCGAAAGTGACCGTGTCGTGGTCGTCGAGCCAGCGCGTTGGCTCGAAGGCTTCGGCAGCGGGAAAGCCGAAACGCAGGCTTTGTTGCGGCAACTGCTCGATCCAGAAGCGCTCGTCGACATGCGGCCCTTCGATCGGCACGCCGTAGTGCTCCGCCAGAGTCTTCGCGCCCGCGCAGTGATCGATATGGCCGTGCGTCAGCAGCACCTTTTCGACCGACACCTTCTGGCGTTCCACCTCGCCTTTGATGATGTCGAGATCGCCGCCCGGATCGACGATGGCCGCGCGTCCGGTCTTTTCGCAGACGAGCAGTGAACTATTCTGCTGGAACGGCGTGACGGGGATCAGGGTGACTTTCATGAGTGACGGCGTGCTTGAAAAACTCGATTGTACCGGCCGTTGCGACGTGTGCCATTGGCCGAAAAGCCGACTGGCGAATACGAATTTTTGCAGTAATAGTGAGAATTCATCGAAGGCGAGTTGAGGTAGAGAACACAGGATTGTGTTTTTGGTATAATCTGCGTATCGGGTGTGGGAAATCGCACCGTCTTTTGGGTGAACAGGCATTTCGTCCTATGAAACGGGAACGGGTGCTGCTAATTCACCATCAAGCAAGTGCTGTCGGTTATGCCGATGGCAAATCCAGCATCGATCGTATTTTTCGATGCGCACGTCCTGTCTAGCCAGGTGCCACGCGCCTGCTACGGTCTCGCTACCGTAACGCTGGATGGGGCCTACGCCGCCTTCCTGAGCGCCGTGTTTTTCCGGTGCATGAGCGTGTGAACGTTCGATGGCGGCTTGTGGGGTCTGGCCAAAACTGCGGGGACAGTTGCGTCAGACGTGAAAACTAACCGTGCGGTTGCGGCTGAAGGTGCCGCGTCCGGGCTTTCATCGTCCTGCGCCAGCGTTGCGCGGTGCGCGCTCGCCCCTTGCCGCCGGAGTCGCTAGCAAACACGTAGCAGTTCGCGTGATGCGGCTCGCATTTGCATCAATTTGTCTTATGAAAACTCGGCTACCCCGACGTGTTGGGAGCGTTTTTGCCTTTTTGGCACTCGCCGGTTGCGCGGTGCCTCCGGGCGCGAACACCCAGGTCAGCGGTGTGTCTGCAACGACGAAGGACGCGCGCACTGTGCTCGCGCCGCAGTCGTATGGATCAGGTATGAACAATCTGCCGGATGCGGCAGATCAGAAGGGCAAACTCGCTGACGCAGAGCCGTTGACCGACGGCCCGAACATCGCGGACTTCCATCAGACGGGACGCGCGTCCTGGTATGGGCGCGGTTTCCATGGCCGCAAGACGGCCAACGGCGAGCGCTTCGACATGCATGCGCTGACGGCTGCGCATCGTACGTTGCCGCTCGGCTCGTACGTGCGCGTGACCAATCCGGCGACGAACGACAGTGTCGTCGTCAAGATCAACGACCGTGGCCCGTACGCTCGCGGCCGGGTGCTTGATCTTTCCTACGCGGCTGCGAAAATTCTGCATCTTGCGCATATTGGTACTGGTCGCGTAAAGATCGAAGGTCTGACGCAGCGCGAGGCGAAGGCCGAGATGAAGGAAATCCTGGCTTCGAATCAGAGCGATTCGAACGAGAAGTAAGAGCGTCCTAGATCGATTTGCCGTGGACACTGTATGTCCTCGGAAGAAGGGGCTGCGCGTGCAGCCCTTTTTGCTTTTACTCGTCCTTTTTGAGTTCGAGCGCGCGCGTGTACAGCGTGTTGCGCGAGACGCCCGTCAGCGCTGCCGCGATCTTGGCCGCGCTGCTCACCGACACCTCTTCCAGCAGCGTGCCGAGAAGCGCGTCGTGATCATCCTCGCCCTTGGCATCGGCGGGCGCGCCTTCGACGACCAGCACGAACTCGCCGCGCTGCCGGTTCGCGTCCTCTTCCAGCCACTTTGGCCCTTCGGCCAGGGTGCAGCGATGCAATCCCTCGTGTAATTTCGTCAACTCACGGGCAATCAGCAGTCGCCGCTCGCCGCCGAATGCATCGGCGAGCGCCTGCACGGTTTCTACGATGCGATGCGGCGCTTCGTAGAACACCATGGCCTGCGAGTGCTTCGCAAGCGGCGCGAGCGCGGCGGCGCGTTGCTTCGCTTTGGGCGGCAGAAAGCCGAGAAAGGAGAAGGTTGAAACCCAGTCGCCCGCGACGCTGAGCGCGGTCGCAAGCGCGCTGGCGCCAGGCAGTGGGACGACGGCGAAACCGGCTTCGCGCACTATATCGACGAGTTTCGCGCCGGGATCGGAGATGCCGGGCGTGCCTGCATCGGAGACGTACGCGACGCGCTCGCCTGCTCGCAGATAGTCGACTATCCGCTGCGCCGACTCGCGTTCGTTGTGCTGATGCACGGCGACGAGCGGCTTCGAGATGCCGTAGCGCGACAGCAGTTGTCCCGTGTTGCGCGTGTCTTCGGCGGCGATGCGATCCACGAGACCTAGCACATGCAGCGCGCGCACGGTGATGTCGGCGATGTTGCCGATCGGCGTGGCCACGACGTAGAGCGCGGAGGCGGGGTACTGCTGCCCTTGCGCGAGTTCGGAAAGAGGAGTCATGACACGAAAAACGCAGACGGACGAAACAAGGCCGACATTGTGCCACGCGACTGCGCGCGCACGAGACTGCGCGAGCGATGCCGCGCAGTGCTCGCACAACTTTTCGCGAGGCGCACGGTCCAAAACCGTCGGAGCAGCGTTCGAAACGCGCGCGCTGACGTTTCTTCAGCGGCAGCGTTTGCGTTTCGTCGCGCGTAACGTGGTGTGTCGCGGCGGCGAAATCGATCTCGTGATGAGCGAGCCGGATGGCGCGCTCGTATTCGTCGAAGTGCGCGCGCGGGCGCGAAGCGGATATGGCGGCGCGGCGGCGAGCGTCGTGTGGCGGAAGCAGCAGCGCATTGTGCGCGCCGCGCTGCATTTTTTGTCGACGCATGATGACGCGATGCCCGCGTGCCGTTTCGATGTGATCGCGTTCGAGCGCGGTCGACTGGTTTGGTTGCGGGACGCTTTTCGCGCGGACGAATGCTGAGCGCGCGGATTCGCCGCGTGAGTACGCTAAACTTGCGGACGCGAAAAGGGCGGGGCGCTTTCGCTCTCGCCATTGCGCGGGGAAGAGCACACGTCTAATTGAACCAGCGCAGCCACGCGGGCGGCGCGAGCAGTACACGATAGAGAGTCGATGTCAGTCGAACGCATTCAACAACACTTCCGCGACAGCGCGGCAGTCACACTCGCAGCGCTTGAAGCACTGTCGATGCCGATCGCGGCGGCCGTCGACACGATGTTTGCCGCGCTTGCAAACGGCAACAAGATTTTGACTTGCGGCAACGGCGGTTCCGCTGCCGATGCGCAGTACTTCGCTGCCGAACTGATCGGCGGTTTCGAGCGCGAGCGTCCTGCGTTGGCGGCCATCGCGCTGACGACGGATTCGTCGATCATCACCGGCATTGCGAACGATGCCTCGCTCGACCAGATTTTCGCGACGCAGGTTCGTGCGCTCGGCCAGCCCGGCGACGTGCTGTTCGCTATCACGGCGTCGGGCAATCCAGCCAATATCCTCGCTGCCATCGACGACGCGCACGATCGCGAGATGATCGTGGTCGCGTTGTCGGGGAAGGGCGGCGGCAAGATCAACGAAGTGCTGCACGACACCGATATCCATATTTGCGCGCCGTCCGATCGCACGGCGCGCGTGCAGGAAGTGCATCTGTTGACGATCCATAGTCTGTGCGACGGCATCGATGCCATGTTGCTCGGCGAAGAATGATTCCGAAGGAGAGCGAGTTGATGAGCGCATATCGCGTGAAGAGTACGTTTGTGAGGACTACGCTGGTGGTCGGTCTCGTCGCCGGGCTGGCGGCGACGTTGCAGGGCTGCGTGCTGGCTGTCGGTGCGGCGGCGGGCGGCAGCGCGCTGGTCGCGACCGACCGGCGCACGCTCGGCGCGCAGACGGAAGATCGCGAGATTCAGGTGAAGGCGATGTCGCTGATCAGCCAGAATCTGCCTGACAGCGCGCACGTGAATGTGACGGTTTTCAACCGGCGCGTGCTGCTGACTGGGGAGGTTGCCGGAGACGTGTCGAAGGCGCGTGCTGAGTCGGTTGTGCGCAGCCTCAATAACGTGAATGCGATCATCAACGAGTTGACTGTGGCGCCGGCTAGCTCGTTCTCTTCGCGCAGTAACGATACATATCTGGAAGGGCGCGTGAAGACCGCGCTGATCGCCGAGAAGGATATTTCGGCGAACAACTATAAGGTGGTGTGCGAGCGTGGCTCGATCTATCTGATGGGTCTGGTGACCGTCGACGAGGGGAATCGTGGCGCTGATGTCGCGAGCCGGGTGCCTGGTGTTACGCAGGTTGTGAAGGTGTTCCAGTACATTCAGCCGCAAGAGGCTGTTGCGGCGTCGGCTGCTGCTGCGTCGGCGGCTTCGGGGGCGCCGGCTGCTGCCGCCGCTCAGCCTGATGCTGAAGTGACTTCGGGTGCAGTGCCGGATTCGTCGATTACGTCGAAGCCTTTGGAGCAGCAGTCGCCCGCGCCCGTGAGTAATTCGTCGCAGGTGCATCCGGGGAATCCGAAGGCGGGGCAATGAAGTTTTTCGTTGTCCTTGTTCGAGCGATGGTGGGTTTGGTGTTTGCGTTTGGGCCTTTGGCTCATGCCGCCGATGCGCCGCCGCGCGGGCTCGCGATCGCGCGGAGCAATGCGTGCATGGGATGTCATGCCGTTGATCGGAAGCTCGTTGGGCCTTCGTTTCAGCAGGTCGCTGAAAAGTACAAGGGGAATGCTGGGGCTTCTGCTTTTTTGGCGAAGAAGGTCAAGGATGGCGGATCGGGCGTCTGGGGTGCGATTCCGATGCCTGCTCACCCTGCTATGAGCGATGCAGATATTCGCACTGTTGTTGATTGGGTGCTGGTTGGGGCGCCTTCGAAGTGAGGCTGCTCGGACAGTTGGCACGATGAAATTTGCGACGTGCTCGAAGCGGTTGATCGTGGGCGGTAGCTAATCTGGAGAGCGTTGCGTTCGCAATGCGAAGGTCGGGAGTTCGATCCTCATCCGCACATCGAACTCGACCATATCGACCCGACATCACCAGCCGATCTCAAACTAATCGACTGCACCACCGCACCGCGCGTTTGCACTCTCTTCCAGCCCCACCACCCCTCCACCTCATTCCCACAACACCCCCTTTCACCTCCCTAACCACCGGGAACATTCTCCGGCCCGACCGCCACTAATCCACGTAAACCCCAGATCGACGTACCAAAGCGGCAGATCGAACGCCTTGGCAACCGCCAAAGCGCAAAGCCAACGCGAGCCCCGCATGAACCCACCCCGTCCCCGCTCGATCGAAGTGGATTTCTTCCGAGGGATCGTGTTGATCGTGATCGTGCTGGATCACATCCCGGGGAGCGTCTTACAGCACCTGATGCTGCACGCGTACGCCCTGTGCGATTCAGCGGAAGTGTTCGTGTGCCTCGGCGGCTACGCTTCAGCAGCAGCCTACAACGCGGTGCTAACAAAAAGCGGCCCGAAAGCCGCCCAAACCCGCTTCCACAAACGCTGCTGCGAGATCTACCGCGCCTATCTGCTAACCGCGCTCCTTACACTACTTTCAGGCGCCATCCTGCAGCGCCTGCACCTCAACCGTCCAATGGTCGAGCTAACCGGCTGGCCTACCTTCTCCACAGCCCCTATAAAAGAAGCCTTCGAAATAGCAACGCTGCGACGCCAGCCCTACCTGTCGAGCGTCCTGCCGATGTATGTCCTCTTCGCGCTAACCGTCCCGCTCATCGTTCCACTCGCACGAAAATCCCCGCTGCCAGCACTCGCATCAAGCGCAACAATATGGGCGCTAGCCATACCACTAGCCAAACTTTTCGCCATAGACGACGTCAGCGACTGGGCCTTCAATCCTTTCGCCTGGCAGTTGATGTTCGTAATCGGTATCCTTTGCCGCGAGCATCCAGTCTCAGCCGGATTCCAGGAATCCCGCAGCGGCCGCTGGTTTACCAAAATAGCCATCGCAGCCGTGCTAGCCTTCGCAGTAACCAGACTGTTCATCCTGACGCAACCGCTCGCCGGCCACCTGAAACAGAACCTGTCGATTGAACGCGTGATCAACTTTCTCGCTATCGCCTGGCTCGCAACCGGGCTTGTCCGCACGGGCGCCATCACCCGGCTCGCGCACCGCATGCCCGCAGTCATCAAGGTCGGGCAGACCGGGCTCGTCTGCTTCGTCGGCGGCACGCTGATTTCGCTGACCGTCGATACCGCCACGCCGCGCGGCCTCAGCGGTCTGAGCCACGGCCTCGTCGCACTCGCAGGCGATCTGATTGCGATCATCGCCGTACTGTTGCTCGCGCGCTTCTGGAACGACTGGAAAGGGCCGACGCAGCCGCGCGCGGCCGTCCGCGGAGCCGACTGCCGATGAAGCGCCGTACTGCATGGCCGCGTGCGGCGCAAAAGCTCGCACGCGCGGCATTCGTTTGCGGCATTGTCACCGGTGCATACGCAACAAAAGCGGCCACGACTGAAAGCCCAAATCAGGCAGAAACCCAGCCGCAAAACCCAGCCACGTCAGAAGCGAAAAAGCCCCCGTTCTCCACCCGCTGCACAGATCTGAGCGGCATCTGGCTCGAAGCCGACACCATCGCGATTCCGACGCACGGCGCCCATGTCGAATCGGCGACACTGATTTCCGCGCAAACCCCCGGCAACGGCGCAGGCGAGTTCTGCCGTATCACCGGCGTCATACGCGCGATCAAAGGTACGACGCCCGACATCCGCTTCGACCTGAACCTGCCGCGGCGCTGGAACGGCCGCGCGTTGCAGGTCGGAGGCGGCGGCTACAACGGCACGGTCGTCACGGGCATCGGCGTGATGCCGTTCTCGCCGATCCGCGCGCCGCTCGCGCAAGGCTACGTCACCTTCGGCGACGACTCGGGCCATGTCGGCAATTCGTCGCTCGCGGTGTTCGGTCTCGTCGACGAATCCGTCGTCAACTTCGGCTACGCGCATCTGAAGAAAACGCACGACGCAGCCCTCGCGCTGATCGCTCGCATATACGGCCGTCCGCCAGGCCGTACTTATTTCGCGGGCGGCTCGACGGGCGGTCGCGAAGGCTACACGGTGATGCAGCGCTTCCCCGACGACTACGACGGCGTGATCGCCGATTCGCCCGCGCTGAATTTCTCCGGCGTGCGGCTGATCGGCGTGCGCGTCGGCCAGGCCGAATACGCGACGCCCGGTGGGTTCGTGCCGCCTGCGCTGCTCGAGCGCGTCTATCAGAAGTCGCTCGAAGTGTGCGACAAGCTCGACGGCGCGGCGGACGGCATCGTCAGCGACGTCGCCGAATGCCGTCAGCACGAAGCCGAAATCATCGATGCGCTGCGCTGCCATCGCGGCACCTCGTACGCACACGAAGCCGGCTGTCTCACCGACGCGCAACTGTCGACGCTCAACGTGCTGCGCGACGGCCTGCGATTGCCGTACAAGCTCGCCTACGACGTGAGCGGCTATCGCGGCTACAACGTATTTCAGGGCACGCGCTTCAACGGCGCGCTCGGACTCGGCCGCGACCCCGTGCGGCAGACGTCGCCGACATTCGCCGGCAACGGTTATCTGTTCGCGCAAGGCGACGGCTACGTCCGCTACTTCGTCGCGCAGGACGCCACGTTCGATTCGCTGAAGTTCGACGTGCAGCATCCCGGCAAATATCAGAAGCAGCTGGTCGCGCTGTCGCAGACCATCGGCGCGATGAACCCCGACCTGAGCCGCTTCATCGCGAAGGGCGGCAAGCTGATCACGATGCAGGGCCTCGCCGACGAAGTCATCAGCCCAAACCAGACCATCGGCTACTACGACCGTCTCGTCGACCTTTACGGCGACGAGCGCGTGAACGCGTTCATGCGTCTCTACATGGTGCCGGGATTCCAGCATGGCGGCGGCGTATTCATTCCATCCGTCGATCTGCTCGGCGCGCTCGACAACTGGGTGACGCGCGGCATCTCGCCCGAAACCCTGCTCGCCACCGACATCGCTGCGCCAACCAATGGCCGCTCGCGTCCGTTGTGCCGCTATCCGATGTATCCGCACTACCTCGGCAAAGGCAATCTCAACGACGCCAACAACTTCGTTTGTAGCGAACCCTAAACCACCCAGGTCAGACGAAAACGCGCCGCCGGGATCCCGTCGCGTTGCGCACATTTCGGCCCTCTTTTTTATGCGCAACCGCGCATCGCACCTGTAATATTGGGCGATCGTGCGGCAAGGTGCTGCTAACTGCTGTCATCAGTACGCCTTCCGGTAATGTTTGCGCGATTCGAACGCGCGCGAACAGTTTGCACGCAAACAATCGAGCAATATTTACCTGAACCGTTCCCGGAGACCTTATGAACGCATCGAAAAGCGCGGCTCTTGTCGAAGTGCTGACGCGTCATCGCGACACGTTGCTCGCTGACTGGTTGAGTCAGCATCTATCGATAGCGCTGCGCCGCGGGTTGACCACGGAAGCCGAGATGAACGATCAGTTCCGCAACTTCCTGAACGTCTTCTCCGAGACGCTCGCGAAGGCCGACACGCTCGACGCGACCCGTCCCGAATGGGAACCCGTACGTGCGTTTCTGGCCGACATGTCCTCGCATCGCGCGCGCCAGGGCTTCACACCCGTTGAAACGGCGACCTTCGTGTTCTCGCTGAAGCAGCCGCTCTATGCGCGCCTTCGCGAAGAGTTCAGCGCGAAGCCGCAGGAACTCGCCGAAGTGAGCTGGGCGTTGAACCTGTTGCTCGATGCGCTCGGTCTCTTCACGACGGAAGTCTTCCAGCGCAGCCGCGAAGCGATCATCTCGCGCCAGCAGGAAGAACTGCTCGAACTGTCGACGCCCGTCGTGCAGTTGTGGGAAGGCATTCTCGCGCTGCCGCTGATCGGCACGCTCGATTCCGCGCGCACGCAAGTCGTGATGGAAAGCCTGCTGCAGAAGATCGTCGAAACGGGCGCGGCGATTTCGATCATCGACATCACGGGCGTGCCGACAGTCGACACACTCGTCGCGCAACATCTGCTCAAGACGGTCGCGGCCGCGCGTCTGATGGGGGCGGACTGCATCATCAGCGGCATCCGTCCGCAGATTGCGCAGACCATCGTGCATCTCGGCGTCGACCTGACCAACGTGATCACGAAGTCGACGCTCGCGGATGCGTTCATCATCGCGCTGCAGAAAAGCGGGTCGAGCATTCCGACGCGCGCCGCGAGCTGAGGTGAGCACATGGATCGCATTCCAATCCTGCGGATGGGCGATTGCCTGATCGTTGCGATTCAGGTGGACATGCACGACCGTCTCGCCATCGCGCTTCAGGACGATCTGACCGCGCGCATCGTGAAGGACAGGGCGAAGGGCGTGCTCATCGACATCTCCGCACTCGATATCGTCGATTCCTTCATCGGCCGCATGATCAGCAACACGGCGGCGATGGCGACCGTGCTCGATGCGCAGACGGTCGTGGTCGGCATGCAGCCGTCCGTCGCGATCACACTGGTTGAGCTGGGGCTCACGCTGAACGGCGTGCGTACGGCGCTCGACGTCGAACGAGGCATGGCGCTGCTCAAGCAGCGACAGCGTTGACCAAACGGGGCGCTCACACATGAACTCATTCGGCGTAGTGGTGACATCGACTGTCGAAGTCGGTCTGCGCTCGGATCAGGAAATCGTCAAGCTTCGCCAGATCGTGCGCGACGAAGCCATTGCACAAGGCTTCTCGCTCGTCGATCAGACCAAGTTCGTCACGGCCGCGAGCGAGCTGGCACGCAACACGCTTCTGTACGGCGGGGGCGGCGACGCAACGCTCAACGTGCTGCTCAACGGCACGCGCAAGGGACTCAGACTGACCTTCGTCGACCAGGGGCAGGGCATTCCGGATATCGAGCGCGCGCTGCAGGACGGCTTCACGAGCGGCTCGGGCCTCGGGCTCGGGCTGGGCGGCGCGCGGCGTCTGTGCGACGAATTCGAAATCCAGTCGGAACCAGGAAAAGGCACGACGGTGTCGATCACCAAATGGAAACTTCGCTGAGCGGTCTGCGCGCGATGCACGCGTCGTTCGAAATCGCCGACGCAAGCAGCGTCGCGTTCGCGCGGCGCGGCGCCAACGACGCCGCGCAAAAGGGCGCACTGAACGAAACCGACCTGGGCCGCGTCGCGCTGATCGTGACGGAAGCCGCGACCAACATCCTCAAGCATGCGCAGCACGGCGAACTGCTGGTGCGCGCGCTGCCGTCGGATGCCGCGGGCACCCTCGCTCACGGCGTCGAGATTATCGCGATCGACAAGGGGCCCGGCATGCAGGACGTGGGTCTCGCGTTTCGCGACGGCAGCACGACGGCGGGTTCGCCGGGCACGGGACTGGGCGCGATCCAGCGTCTGTCGGAAGAGGTGTCGGTGTATTCGCAGCCGCGTCTCGGCACGGTGCTGCGCGCCGTCGTGCGCAGCCGCGGTTCGAACGACCGCGCCCCCGCGCGCGCATTGCGGGCGGAGGCGGGCACCGACATCGGCGGCGTATGCGTGCCTTATCCCGGCGAATCGGTGTGCGGCGACGCGTGGGGCGTCGAAACGGATCAGCATGGCCTGACCGTCACTGTTGCCGATGGACTCGGTCACGGCCCCGATGCACACGTCGCAGCAGCGGGCGCCGTCGATGTCGCGCGGCGGCGCGCGGGCCGTTCGCCCGCCTCGCTGATGGAGCTTGCGCACGGCGCGCTGCGTCCGACGCGCGGCGCCGCCGTCGCGATTGCGCGGCTCGATCTCGCGCGCTCGCAACTCGAATTCGCGGGCACGGGCAACATCTCGGCGTCGATCTTCAACGTCGGCAGGCCCGCGCTCGTCGGCGGCGGTTCGACGCGTGGCACGAGCGCGGCATCGGCATCGGATGGCGCGCGCAACAGCTGGCAGCTGACGTCGCGCAACGGCATCGTCGGCCATGCGATGCGCGATTCGCAGGAATTCGCCGTGCCATGGACACGCGATGCGCTGCTGATCCTGCATTCGGACGGCATCGGCACGCGCTGGGAGCTGGGGGCGTATCCGGGGCTGCATCTGCAGCCCGCCGTAGTGATCGCTGCGGTGCTGTACCGCGATTTCTCGCGCCGCCGCGACGACGCGACCGTGGTCGTCGTCAAGGCCGATCATCAGCAATCTTTCACGGGACAGACGTAGCGCGCACGCGCGCCCACGCCCGCCCATAGGGAGTACATTTCGAGCATGACGACCCCTATCCTGCGCATCCGGCTCGGCGCCGAAGAAGATGTCGTAGCGGCGCGCCGCAAGGCTCGCGCGATCGCCGCGGGTTTCGGCTTCTCGCAGCTCGATCAGACGCGTATCGCGAGCGCGGTATCCGAGATCGCGCGCAATGCATTCGAATACGCGCATGGCGGCGAAGTGACGTTCGCGTTCGACGGCGCGGCGAAGCCGCAAGCGTTGCTGATCGACGTGCGCGACAAGGGGCCCGGCATCCGCGATCTCGAATCGGTGCTGGACGGCACCTACCGCTCGCCGACGGGCATGGGCTGCGGCATCGCCGGCAGCCGTCGGCTGATGGACCGCTGCGAGATCGAATCGTCTGCGGAACGGGGAACGGTCGTGCAGATGGCGCGCTTTCTGCCGAACGACCGCCCCGACATGGCCATCACCGGCATCGACGCGATCATGCGCAGCCTCGTGCAGCAAAACCCGGTGAGCGGGCGCACCCAGAATGAAACGACGGACGAAGCCGCGCGCCGTTCGTTCGACGAACTGCATGAACAGAACCGCGAACTGCTGACCACGCTGACGGAACTGCGCGACCGGCAGGACGAACTCACGCGTCTCACGCAGGAACTCGAAGCAACCAATCGCGGCGTGGTCGCGCTGTACGCGGAACTCGACGAGCGCGCCGACGAACTGCGCCGCGCCGACACGATGAAATCGCGCTTTCTGTCGAACATGAGCCACGAGTTGCGCACGCCGCTCAGCTCGATCCGCGCGCTGTCGAACCTGCTGCTCAACCGTCTCGACGGCGATCTTTCGGGCGAGCAGGAACGCCAGGTGCTACTCATCCGCAAATCGGCCGAGGATCTGTCCGAAATCGTCAACGACCTGCTGGATCTGGCCAAGATCGAAGCGGGCCGTACCGAGGTGACGCCGGTGTGGTTCAAGGCTACGGGGCTCTTCGCGGCGTTGCGCGCGATGCTCGCGCCGCTTCTGACTGATCCGGCGGTGAAGCTGATCTTCGAGGATACACAGGGCTTGCCATCCATCTTCGCCGACGAAGCCAAGCTGACGCAGATACTGCGTAACTTTGTCTCCAACGCACTCAAATTTACCGAGCGCGGGGAGATCTGCGTCGGTGCGCGGCCGGAGCCGGATGGCGAGCACGTGACTTTTTTCGTGGCCGATACGGGAATTGGTATCGCAGAGGAACACCAGCAAGTGATCTTCGAGGAGTTCGGCCAGGTGCAGAATCATCTGCAACAGCGGGTCAAGGGAACAGGGCTCGGCTTGCCGCTGTGCCGCAAGCTCGCGGCGCTGCTCGGCGGCTATACGGGCGTCGACAGCAAACCGGGCGTCGGCTCGACCTTTCATGTGACGCTGCCGCTGAAGGCCGACGCGGCCGCCGCACCGGGCGGCCCGTTCATCGCACACGGAGGCGCCTCATGACGGTTGCCGCTCCGCTGATTCTGAACGTCGACGACAACGACGGCGCGCGTTACGCCAAAACGCGCGTGCTCGTGCATGCCGGATTCGAGGTGATCGAAGCGGCGACGGGCCAGGGCGCGCTCGATCAGGTGCGCACGCACAGTCCCGCGATCGTGCTGCTCGATGTGAAGCTGCCCGACATCAGCGGCATCGAAGTCTGCTCGATGCTCAAGCGCGATCCGCAGACGCGCTCGACGCTGATCCTGCAGACGTCGGCGGCCGCTGTGCAATCGTTCGACAAGGTTCGCGCGCTCGACGGCGGCGCGGACAGCTATCTGACCGAGCCGATCGAACCCGCCGAACTCGTCGCCAACGTGCGCGCGCTGCTGCGCCTGCATTGCGCGGAAGAGGCGCTGCGCGACGCCGATCGCCGCAAGGACCAGTTTCTTGCGACGCTCGCGCACGAACTGCGCAATCCCCTCGCGCCGATCCGCAATGCCGTCGAACTGATGGACCCGCGTTATCACGCAGCCGAGGACGCGGTGCGCGACGCACGCATGATCGCGCGCCGCCAGGTCGAGCATCTGAGCCGGCTGGTCGACGATCTGCTCGACGTGTCGCGCATCACGCACGGCAAGATCGCGCTGCAGATCGAATGCGTGCAGGTCGATGCCGCCGTCGCGACGGCCGTCGAAGCGAATCAGCCGTTCATCACCAAGAAGCAGCACACGTTGCACGTCAATGTGCCGGACAAGGCCTGCATGATTTACGGCGACCCGATCCGCGTCGCGCAGGTGATCAGCAATCTGCTGTCGAATGCGGCGAAGTACACGCCCGAGGGCGGTGTGCTCGAACTGGACGTCAGCGCCGCCGATGGCAGCGTGACGATCCGTATGCGCGACAACGGCATCGGCATTCCGTCGAACGAACTGGCCGACGTGTTCAATCTTTTCATGCAGTCGGAAGATTCGCTCGCGCGCTCGGAGGGCGGGCTTGGCATCGGGCTGTCGCTCGCGAAAACACTCACCGAGTTGCATGGCGGCACGATCGAAGCGTTTTCGGCGGGACTCGGCATGGGCTCGGAGTTCGTCGTGACCTTGCCGATGGTGGTCCAGCAGGCCGCCATCGAACCCGAGCCGGCGACGTTGGGCGCATCGGCAAACGCTGCGCCGCGCGCGCAGTCCGCTGACACGGGCGCGGCTGGCCCGCCTGCCGGCGACAGTGCGGCTGGAAGCGCGGCCGGAAGCGCGGCCGAAAGCTCGGCCGAAAGCTCGGCCGGAAGCGCGGCCGAAAGCACGCCCGAAAGCGCGCCCGAAAGCGCGCCCGGCACGCGGCGCCGCGTGATGGTCGTCGACGACAGCGTCGACGGCGCGGAATCGATGTCGATCCTGCTCGAAATGCTCGGCCACGAAGTGCGCGTGATGTACGACGGCGCCGCCGCGATTGCGACCGCAAGCGAATTCAAGCCGGAAGTCGTGCTGCTCGACATCGGCCTGCCGGGCATCGACGGCTATCAGGTCGCGCGCGCGTTGCGCGCCGAGCCGGCGACGGCGGGCGCACTGCTGATCGCGCTGACAGGCTACGGCCAGGAAAGCGACCGGCAGCGTACGCGCGATGCGGGCTTCGATCATCATCTGGTGAAACCGGCTTCGCTCGACGACATCGAGCGCGTGATCGCCGCGAACGGCGCGGGCGGCGTACCGCGCAATCCGGGTACGACGGCCCAGCCGGATGCGGCCCAGCCGAATGCGGCCCAACCCGATGTGACGGAGTGAGCGCATAGCGAACCAGGGACGGCGAATAGCGGCAGCAAGCGAGCGCGGCACACAGACAGCGGACCTGGGCACCGACGAACAGCGCGAGGCCGGTAACGGCCGCATGGACGAGAGCGATACGGCGGGACAATTGAGGTTGCGTCGATGAAACCGGACAACACGATGGCGAGCGCTCCCACTGAGGCGGACGCGGCGCTCGCAGGCAGTACGGCCCCCAGCTTCCTTGCTGGCGGCGGTGAGATGGGAAGCCTGATCCGCGCGTACGACTGGCGCGCGACACCGCTTGGCGCGCCCGACCAGTGGCCGCAAAGCCTGAAGACGGCGATCCGCATCATGCTCACGTCGCGCCAGCCGATCTGGATCGGCTGGGGACCGGATCTCCTCTTCTTCTACAACGATCCGTACAAGTCGATCATCGGCGGCAAGCATCCCGACGCGCTCGGGCAGCCGACATCCGTCGTGTGGCGCGAAATCTGGAGCGACATCCAGCCGCTGCTGGAGACGGCGCTGACGGGTATCGAAGGCACGTTCGTCGAGCAGAAGCTCCTGATCATGGAGCGTAACGGCTATCCGGAGGAAACGTACTACACCTTCTCCTATAGCCCGATTCCCGACGATCACGGCGGCACGGGCGGCATCATCTGCGCGAACAGCGACGACACGGCGCGCGTGCTCGGCGAACGCCAGTTGCGGCTGCTGCGCGAAATCGGCAGCGCGACGCGCGACGCGCTGTCGTGGCGCGACGTCTGCGAAGGCAGCGTGCGCGCGCTCGCAAGCGATCCCTACGACATCACGTTCGCGCTGTTCTATCAGACTGAGCAGTGCAATGCCGCTGCGTCGCTGGCGGCCGCCTGCGGGATCGAGTCCGGCCATCCCGCCGCGCCTCGCACGATGGACGCGCACGATGACGCCTGGCCGTACTACGACGCACTGCGCAGCCAGAAACTCGTCATCGTGCCGGATATGGCAGAACGATTCGGCGCAGCGCTGCCTGCCGGCGCGTGGCAGCGGCCGAGCGCGCAGGCGGCCGTGCTGCCCGTGCAGCCTTCGGGTGAAACGGGGCGAAGCGGTGTGCTCGTCGTGGGCCTGAATCCGTACCGGCTCGTCGACGACCACTACCGCTCGTTTCTCACGCTGGTCGCACGGCAGATCGGCGCGGCGCTCGGCTACGCGGACGCCTACGAAGAAGAGCGGCGGCGCGCGGAAGCGCTCGCGGAAATCGATCGCGCGAAAACGGCGTTCTTCTCGAACATCAGTCACGAGTTCCGCACGCCGCTCACGCTGATGCTGGGGCCGCTCGAAGAAATGCTCGCGCGGCCCGACGCGGCGAACCCGGGCGAGCGTCAATTGCTCGAGGTCACGCATCGCAACGGCTTGCGGCTGTTGAAGCTCGTCAATGCGCTGCTGGACTTCTCGCGCATCGAAGCGGGACGCATCCAGATCCATCCGCAGCCAACCGATCTCGCTGCCTTCACCGCCGATCTGGCGTCGCTGTTCCGTTCGGCGATCGAATCGGCGGAGATGACGCTCGAAGTCGATTGCGAACCGCTGCCGCATCTCGTGTCGATCGATCGCGAGATGTGGGAGAAGGTCGTGCTGAACCTGCTGTCGAACGCGTTCAAGTTCACGCTCGCGGGCACGATCTCAGTGAGTTTGAAAATGGCCGAAGGCGGCAGCATTGAAATGAGCGTCGCCGATTCGGGCATCGGCATTCCCGCGCATGAGCTGCCGCGCCTGTTCGAACGCTTTCATCGCGTCGAGGGTGCGATGGGCCGGTCGGTCGAAGGCAGCGGCATCGGGCTTGCGCTCGTCAACGAACTCGTGCGGCTGCAGGACGGCGCGATTCACGTCGAAAGCGAACCGGGCGTCGGCACGCGCTTCACGGTCGTGCTGCCGCCCACGGCCGCGCTCGATCCCGTAACGAGCGATGCCGCGCGCGCGACGATGAGCGCGAACGCGCAAAGCTACGCCGATGCGGCGCGTCGCTGGCTGCCCGATGCGCTGACGGCCGCCGATGCCGACGACGCCAGCGCGCTGCCGGGTACGGGCGACACGCCGGGCGCGCTGGATGGCGAAGCGACGGGCAAGCTGCTCGTTGTCGACGACAACGCGGATCTGCGCGACTACATGCGGCGCATTCTCACGGCGGCGGGCCATCAGGTGCAAATCGCCGCCGACGGCGACGAAGCGCTCGCCGCCGCGCGCGCGTGGCAGCCCGATCTGATCGTCTCCGACGTGATGATGCCGAAGCTCGACGGCTTCGGCCTGTTGCGCGCGCTGCGCGCCGACGACGATCTGCGCGAAACGCCCGTGCTGCTGCTGTCGGCGCGCGCGGGCGAAGAGGCGAAAGTGGACGGCCTTGAATCGGGCGCCGACGACTATCTGATCAAGCCGTTCGCGGCGCGCGAACTGCTCGCGCGTGTCGCGGGCAATCTGCAGCTCGCGCGTTTGCGGCGCGAAACGGGCAATCGTCTGCGCGAGGAGTCGCGCACGCTCGAAATCCTCAATCGCGTGGGCACGGTGGTCGCGGCGGAACTCGATCTGAACCGCGCGGTGCAGGTCGTTGTCGATGCCGCCACGGAACTCACGGGCGCGGCGTTCGGCTCGTTCTTCTACAACGTGCAGGACGACAAGGGCGGCAGCTACATGCTGTACACGCTGTCGGGCGTGCCGAAAGACACGTTCGCGAAGTTTCCGATGCCGCGCAACACGGCCGTGTTCGCGCCGACGTTCATGGGCGAAGGCATCGTGCGCTCCGACGACATCACGAAAGACCCGCGCTACGGCCGCAACCCGCCGCATCGCGGCATGCCCGAAGGACATCTGCAGGTGCGCAGCTATCTCGCCGCGCCTGTCGTGTCGCGTACGGGCGAAGTGCTCGGCGGGCTGTTCTTCGGGCATCCGGCGCCGGGCGTGTTCACCACGCGCTCCGAACGCTTCGTCGAAGGCATTGCCGCGCAGGCCGCGACGGCCATCGACAACGCGCGTCTCTATCAGGCCGCGCAGCGCGAAATCGCCGAGCGCACGAAGGTGGAAGGCGCGCTGCGCGAACTGAACGAGACGCTCGAAGGGCGCGTGATCGAAGCCGTCGCGGATCGCGACCGGCTGTGGGACGTGAGCGAGGATCTGCTGGTCGTCGCGGGCTTCGGCGGCGAATTGCAGCGCGTGAGTCCGTCGTGGACACGCGTGCTCGGTCACGACGTGCACTGGCTCGTGCTGCAGTCGTACTTCTCGCTGATTCACGCCGACGATCTGCAACTCGTCAAGGCGCATCTCGGCGAATTGCGCCGCACGGGCGCGCCGATGCGCTTCGAGAACCGTATCCGGCATGTCGACGGCTCATGGCGCTGGATCGCGTGGACGCTGTCGCTCGATCCCGATACCGAGCGCATTCACGGCGTCGGCCGCGACGTGACGAACGACCGCGAAACGCAGGAAGCGCTGCGGCACGCCGAAGAAGCGCTGCGCGTCGGGCAGAAGATGGAAGCGATCGGCAAGCTGACGGGCGGCGTCGCGCACGACTTCAACAATCTGCTGCAGGTGATCGGCGGCAATCTGCAGCTGCTCGCCGACGATGTGGCGGGCGACGAACGGCCCGCGCAGCGCGTGCGCAATGCGCTCGCGGGTGTCGCGCGCGGCGCGAAGCTCGCGTCGCAATTGCTCGCATTCGGCCGCCGTCAGCCGCTCGCGCCGAAGGTGGTGAACCTCGGGCGCTTCGTGCGCGGTCTCGACGACATGATGCGGCGCGCGCTCGGCGACGGCATCGAGATCGAGACCATCGTGTCGGGCGGCTTGTGGAACACGCTCGTCGATCCGTTCCAGGTGGAAAACGCGCTGCTCAATCTCGCGATCAACGCGCGCGATGCAATGGACGGCCACGGCAAGCTGACCATCGAAGCCGGCAACGCGTCGCTCGACGATGCCTACGCGAAACGCCACGCCGACGTCACGCCCGGCCAGTACGTGATGGTTGCCGTCACCGACACGGGCTCGGGCATGTCAGCCGATGTGCAGGAGCATGTGTTCGAGCCGTTCTTTACGACGAAGCCCGAAGGCCAGGGCACGGGCCTCGGCCTGAGCATGGTGTATGGCTTCGTCAAGCAGTCGGGCGGGCACGTGAAGATCTATAGCGAGCCGGGGCACGGCACGACGATCCGCCTGTATCTGCCGCGCGTGCGCGAAGAAGAGGATCTCGAAACGATTGTCGACGCCGGTCCGGCGAAAGGCGGCGCGGAAACGATTCTCGTCGTCGAAGACGATGAGGACGTGCGCACGACGGTCGTCGAAATGCTGTCGGCGCTCGGCTATCGCGTGCTAAAGGCGAAGGATGCGCAAAGCGCGCTCGCGATCGTCGAAAGCGGCGTGCCGATTGATCTGCTGTTCACCGACGTCGTGATGCCGGGACCGCTGCGCTCGACCGAATTGGCGCGCAAGGCGCGCGAGCGTCAGCCGGGCATCGCGGTGCTGTTCACGTCGGGCTACACGGACAACGCGATCGTGCACGCGGGACGGCTCGACGAAGGCGTCGAACTGTTGAGCAAGCCGTATTCGCGCGAAGCGCTCGCGCGCAAGATCCAGCACGCGCTGCGCGTGCAGTACGCGCGGCCCGACGGCGTGACGCTGCAGGCGGAAGACTCGCAGACAGTGCGGCTCGTCGATCGCGGCAACAACGTGACGTTCGAGGCGATCCGCAACCTGCGCATCCTGTTCGTCGAAGACGACGAACTGGTTCGCGTGAGCACGGCGGAACTGCTGCGCACCTTCGGTGTGGAGGTCGCGGAAGCGGCGAACGCGGCGCAGGCGCTGGCGCTGCTGCAAGAAGCAAGCTTCGACGTGCTGCTCACGGATATCGGGCTGGCGGGCGCCTCGGGCGTTGATCTGGCGATCGATGCCGCCACGCGCGAGCCGGGCATTCACGTGATCTTCGTTTCGGGCTCCGATGTGGCGCTGTCACCGGAACAGAAGCTGCAATTGCAGGGCGCCGCGCAACTGCGCAAACCGTACGATCCGCTCGACCTCGTCAACGCGCTGCGCACATGCGTCGAATGATGAGGCGTACCGGCGCACTCAGCTAAATTTAGCTAAATTTACCCGGATGATATTGCATGGTTTTTTTACCCGGGTAAAATGCGCGCATCGACTTTAAACGATGCGAGGCATCCCATGACCCATCCCATTACCTGCACGGCTTTCGATGGCACCCGATGCCTCGCATCCGGCGCGTTGACGGACGTTGCGATGGCCGTCAAAGCCGCCGCGGATCGCGACGCGAACGCATCCATCCTGATCTTCGACGATCAGACCAGCCGCGTTATCGAACTGGACCTGCGAGGTTCCGCGAGCGACGTGCTGGCGAGGCTCGAAGCGCACGAGGCCAGCGACACGCCGCGACCCGAGCCGGCGAACGACGCAGCATCGGCATCGCGTGGCCGGGGCCGTCCGAAGCTCGGCGTCGTGGCGCGCGAGGTCACGCTGTTGCCGAGGCATTGGGAATGGCTGAACGCGCAATCGGGCGGGGCGTCCGTAGTGTTGCGCAAGCTGGTCGACGCCGCGCGCGCCGCGAGCGAAGGAAAGGACCGCGCGCGGCAGGCGCAGGAAGCCGCGTATCGTTTCATGACGGCCATGGCAGGCGATCAGGCCGGCTACGAAGAAGCGACGCGCGCGCTGTTTGCGAGCGACGCCGCGCGCTTCGACGCGATGACGGCCACATGGCCCGCCGACGTGAGCGATCACGCGCGCAAGCTGGCGAAGCGTTCGTTCGATATCGACGTTTCAGCGAGCGTCTGACGCGTCTCTACAAAAACGACAGACGAAAAAAAACCGCTCATGCCGGGGAGCATGAGCGGAAAGTCGGAGAGTTACAACATCGCTTGCGCTAGTCAATCGGGGTCACGCAGCCTTTGAAGTGTAGGGAGCGGGACATACGTTCCGATATCAGATAACTCCCAAAGCGCGTGCAAAGGCCTGATCCGACCAGGCGCCACACCACTTCGCACAAACCCTCATGCAGGCTTTCTTATGCCGGGCATCCATTCATCAAGTCCGCATGACGGACGCCGTAAAGCATTGCAGCCTGCCGGCCCGCATTGCCTGTCCATCCGGCTGATGAACTGTCGAGGATCGCATGATGAAGTGGTTTGACCGCATGTCCGTCTGGAAGAAGCTGCTGATCGCATTTGCCGTCGTGATCGGTTTTGGTGTCGCCGTGGGTGCGGCGGGGTTGTCGGCTTTGTCGTCGATGCACGGCATTACCGAAGAAATCTCGAGCCGCCACATGGATGGCCTCTACTGGATGGAAGAGGCGAACCGCTACAAGATCGACACCGATCTCGATGCGGCCAATCTCGGCTACGCGCCCGACGACGCCGCGCGTCAGAAGCTGAAGGACGACATCCTGGTGTCGCTGAAGAACATGCACGACGCGTACGCGCGCTACCGCGAGACGATCGCGGGCGCCGACGGCCAGTCGCTGTACGACGACGTGCTGCGCAAGACGGGAGTATGGGAAGCGATCGTGCATCAGCAGATCGGCTTGCAGCCGGTGCCCGCGGGCGTGGACAACGCCGAACTGGTGCGCCGCGCGATCGCCGCGAGCGAGGCGCTGCGCGACAGGATCGTCGTGCTGATCGACTATCGCCGCAAGCAGGCGAACGCCGCGCAGCACGAAGCGGGTGCGCAATACGCGAGCATGCGCGTGGTGCTGTCGCTGCTGGTGCTGGCATCGATGGTTGTCGGCGCGGCGTTCGCGTGGCTGATTGCGCGACGTCTGACCGGGCAACTCGGCGGCGAGCCGGGTTACGCGATGCAGATCGCGAGCCGGATCGCGGCGGGCGATCTCGCCGTGCGCGTCGACACGAAACCCGGCGACACGACGAGCCTGTTGCACGCGCTCGCCAACATGCGCGCGCAGCTGGCGGCGATCGTCGGCAAGATCAGCGAATCGAGCGAATCGATCCTGCTCGCATCGGGCGAAATCGAGCAGGGCACCACAGACCTGTCGCAGCGCACCGAGGAGCAGGCCGCGTCGCTGGAAGAAACCGCGTCGAGCATGGAGCAACTGACGGCGACCGTCCGTCAGAACGCCGACAACGCCCAGCAGGCAGGCGGCGTTGCGCGTAGCGCGTCGGAAGTGGCGGCGCGCGGCAGCGGCCTCGTCGGCGACGTCGTCGGGACGATGCGGGAACTCGCGTCGGGTTCGAAGCGGATGACGGACATCATCGGCGTAATCGAAAGCATCGCGTTCCAGACGAATATCCTTGCGCTGAATGCCGCCGTCGAAGCGGCGCGAGCGGGCGAGCAGGGCCGCGGTTTCGCGGTCGTCGCGGCCGAAGTGCGCGCGCTTGCTCAGCGCAGCGCGGTATCGGCGAAAGAGATCAAGGAACTGATCGAAAGCTCGACGTCGCGCGTCGACAGCGGCGCCGTGCTCGCCGAGCGTGCGGGCCGCACGATGGCGGAAGTCACGCAGGCCGTGCGGCGGATGACGGACATCATGGGCGAGATTTCGGCGGCGTCGAGCGAGCAGAGCACGGGCATCGAGCAGGTGAACCGGGCCGTCGCGCAGATGGACGAAGTCACGCAGCAGAACGCCGCGCTCGTCGAGCAGGCGGCAGCGGCGGCGGGCGCGATGGCCGATCAGGCTCGGTATCTGAAGACGGCTGTCGCGGTGCTTTCGCTTTGATGCAACAGTAAATCGGAGCCGCCGCGCGCCGCATTTTGCGCGGCTTGTCAGCGCCAGGCGCTCTCCGTACACTCGCGCGTAGTTCAAGAATCCCATCCTGGACCGCGCCGCCATGCAACGCACTCACGCGGCGCTTCCATACAAGATCTACGCCAATAGAGGAGAACCCCCGCGATGGCCGATTCCTATTTTCCGCGCTGGCGAGTCCAGCCCAAAAGCGTCGAAGGGCGCGTCGTCAACACCGACGAGCGCCTGCCCGCGCCGCAAATGTTCGCCATGGGCATCCAGCACGTCGTCGCGATGTTCGGCTCGACGGTGCTCGCTCCGCTGCTGATGGGCTTCGATCCCAATCTGTGCATTTTCATGTCGGGTGTCGGCACGCTGCTTTTCTTCGTGCTGGTCGGCGGCCGCGTGCCGAGCTATCTCGGTTCGAGCTTCGCGTTCATCGGGCTCGTGATCGCGATTACGGGCTACACGGGGCAAGGTCCGAACATGAACATACCCGTCGCGCTCGGCGGGATCATCGCGTGCGGCGTAGCGTACATCGTCATTGGGCTGATCGTCTCGGCGATCGGCACCGCGTGGATCGAAACGCTGATGCCGCCCGTCGTGACGGGCTCGATTGTCGCGGTGATCGGCCTGAATCTCGCGCCGATCGCCGTCAAGGGCGTGAGCGGCAGCGCAATCGATTCGTACATGGCACTCGTAACGGTGCTGTGCGTCGGCGCCGTCGCGGTGTTCGCGCACGGCATGCTGCAGCGTCTCCTGATTCTCGCCGGCCTGCTGATCGCCTACGCGATCTACGCGATCGTCACGAACGGCATGGGCATGGGCAAGCCGATCGACTTTTCGATCGTCGCGAACGCACCGTGGTTCGGCATGCCGCATTTCATGGCGCCCGTCTTCAACGGGCAGGCGATGGCGCTGCTCGCGCCCGTCGCGGTGATTCTGGTTGCCGAGAATCTCGGCCACATCAAGGCGGTGAGCGCGATGACGGGGCAGAACCTCGACGGCTACATCGGCCGCGCGTTCATCGGCGACGGTCTGGCGACGGTGATTTCCGGCTTCGCGGGCGGAACGGGCGTGACGACCTACGCCGAAAATATCGGCGTGATGGCCGTGACGAAAATCTACTCGACGCTCGTGTTCGTGATCGCCGCGCTGATCGCGCTGGTGCTGGGCTTTTCGCCGAAGTTCGGCGCCGTGATCGCGACGATTCCCGGCCCCGTGCTGGGCGGCGTGTCGATCGTCGTGTTCGGTCTGATCGCGGTGACGGGCGCGCGCATCTGGGTCGTCAACAAGGTCAACTTCTCGGATAACCGCAATCTGATCGTCGCGGCTGTGACGCTCGTGCTCGGCGCGGGCGATTTCTCGCTGAAGTTCGGCGGCTTCGCGCTCGGCGGCATCGGTACCGCGACGTTCGGCGCGATCATTCTGTATGCGCTGCTGCGCCGCAAAGGTCCGCAAGAGCCGGCTGTCTGAGACAGCGGCAGGCTGAAATGAAAAGGGCGCCTGTCGAGGCGCCCTTTTTTTGCGTCTACTTCTTTCCTTTGCCGCGCGTCTGCAGCGCCGTTTCCGACAGATCCACCTCACGCATCAGCTTGTTCAGCGTGTCGTCGTTGATTAGCTGGCTGCCGCGCAAGTCGAGCAGCGTCGAGCGTTCGGCGCGCATTGCCGCGAGCTTCATCTGGAACTCCAGCGCTTCGCTGCGCCGCGCGTTTTCGGCGGGCTCGAGGTCGTCGTCGAGCGTCGCGAGACGGCGGCGATAGATGTCCATCACGCGCGCCGTGACGTCGGCGGCATGCGCGGACGCGGCTTCGTCGCATTGGGCCGTCGCCGTTTCGTGAAAGTCGTCGACTGCGCGAATCGCGGCCTGTGCCGCCTGGATACGCGCCGTGCGCTCTTCGGCGGCATGCGGATCGGCGCGGCGGCGCGCGCCGTTCATCAGCAGCGGCAAGCCGACCACGGCGACGAACAGCGACACGAGAATCACGCCCGACGCGATGAAGATGGCGAGATCGCGTCCCGGCAGCGGCTGGCCGTTCGACAGCGCGACAGGCAGCGACAGCACGCCCGCGAGCGTTACCGCGCCACGCACGCCCGCGACCGTCGTCATCGACACGGTGCGCAAACCGGGCACCGCATTCGCGACGCCGTGCTTCGCCGCGCCGCGGCTCGCGAACCAGCGCAGTAGCCAGACCCACACGAAGCGCAGCGCATACAGCGCGAGCGCCACGGCGGCGACATAGAACATCAGCCGCAGTTCCGAGCCGCTGGCTTCCTCGTGCGCGTCGAGCAGCGCGCGGCCGATGATGTGCGGAAACTGCAGGCCGAGCAGAATGAACACCATGCCGTTGAAGATGAACTCGATCATGGTCCATGTGACGCTCGCCCGCACGCGCGCCGATGCCGGGCTGGTGCGCGCGAAGGTCGACGAATTCATCGTCATGCCCGCGGCCACGGCGGCGAGAATGCCCGAGAACCCGAAGTGCTCGGCAAACAGGTAGGCGGCGAACGGAATCAGCATCGTCATCACGACGCCGGGCGCGGGGTCGCCTTCTTCCGTGAGGTTGAGAAAGCGTGTCGATGCGAAGCTGAAGAGCCACGCGACGGCTGCGCCCGTCGCGAGTCCGCCGAGGGCGATGATCACGAAGCTCACCGATGCATCGCGCAGCGAGAACACGCCCGTCAACGCGGCCGCGACCGCGAACTTCAGCGCGACGAGGCCCGATGCGTCGTTCATCAGCGCTTCGCCTTCGAGGATGTGCATCAGGTGGTCGGGCAGCCGGTTGCGGCCCGCGATGCCCGACAGCGCGACGGCATCCGTCGGCGACAACACGGCGGCGAGCGCGAAGGCGACGGGCAGCGAGATCGACGGCACCATCGCATGAATGAAGTAGCCGACGGCGACGACCGTCATGAACACGAGGCCGAGCGCGAGCATCAGGATCGCGCGGCGCTGCATGTAGAACTCGCGCTTGGGGATGCGCCAGCCGTCCGCGAACAGCAGCGGCGGGATGAACAGCATCATGAAGAGTTCGGGGTCGAACGTCACATGCAGGCCGAGACGCGGCCACGCGAGCAGCGCGCCGAACGCAATCTGCACGAGCGGCAGCGGCAGCTTGAAAGGCACCAGCCGCACGATGACGCCCGAAGCGGCGACGGCGAGCAGCAGGATCAGAACGGTGAAGACGATATCCATCGGAAGCGGGGTGTGGGGAAACAGACAGCGGCGCGCGACGGGAAGGACGACCCTCGGGACGACACCTCGCGCGACATGAATCGCCGCATCTGGAAAGACGATGCGGCGGGTCGGTCAGCCCGAAGTGTAGCCCGACCGGATGACATCGCGCTTCGAAGGCTGCAAGTCGTCTGAAAGCGAGTTGCACCGATGCGGTGCATCGCGCGCCCTTGTGCGACGCATGCGCAGCGCGCGCGGTGCACCGCTCGATGCGGATTTCGGTTATAGGCGCGCCGCCGTGCGCATGGAGCTTGCTTGAGAGGTAGCGACAACGCACATTTCGAGAACGGCCGCGGCTCTTTCGCATTCGCGACGCGCGCGCCGTGACTCTTGCGTGAGAGGACTGCATGACCATTGCGCAACACGAAAGAACAGCGGTGCCGCACGGCTTCGAGCTCAGCATGACCTCGGGCCTGCAGCGCTATTCGGTGCAACACGGCGACCTGACGCTCACGAGCGTCTTCCAGCCGATATTCAGCCTGTCGCACATGCGTGCCGTGGGCTACGAAGGCTTGCTGCGCGCGCACGATCCGTTCGACCGCGTCGTGTCGCCCGTCGATGTGTTCGGCCATGCAGCGCGGATCGGCGACGTGCTGCAGGTCGACCGGCTGGCGCAGTCGCTGCATCTCGAGAACTTCAAGGTGCTCGGCGCCGAGCGGGAGTGGCTGTTTCTGAACGTCCATCCGGGCGTGCTGATCGATTCGTATCATTCGGCGGCGCTGCTCGCGAATTTGCGGCGCCTGGATCTGTCGCCGCGGCGCATCGTGCTCGAAGTGCTCGAACAGAGCGCTGAAGATATCGAGCGACTTGCGGACGCTGTGCGGCAGTTTCGCGAGCGCGGTTTCCTGATCGCACTCGACGACTTCGGCGCGGGGCATTCGAACATCGAACGCATCTGGCAGTTGAATCCCGATATCGTGAAGCTCGATCGCATCATGCTGTCGCACGCGGCGCATCGCGCGGATGTCGCGTCGATTCTGCCGGGGCTTGTCGCGTTGCTGCACGAGGCAGGCAAGCTGGTGCTGATCGAAGGCGTCGAGACGGAACACGAAGCGCACATGGCGCTGGAGTGCAATGTGGATTTCGTGCAGGGTTTTTTCTTTGGCCGGCCGCATCCGGGTCTCGCCGACGCGCCGCATGCCGCGGCCTGCATCGGTGAACTTACCGAGCGTTATCAGACGCAGACCGAGCAGCGCGAGCGGCGCAACGCGTCGCGGCTCGCGCCGTACATCCGTACGTTCGAGCGCGCGGCGGAGCGGCTTGCCGCAGGTGAACTGCTCGACGAGGTGTGCTGGAATTTTCTCGCGCTCGATCATGCGGCGCGCTGCTATCTGCTCGACGAAAAAGGGCGGCAGGCGGGGCGCAACGTGGTGCTGCGCGCGGACCGCGCGTCGCACGAAACGCGCTTCTTGCCGCTGTCCGATGCGCAGGGCGCGAACTGGCTGCGCCGTCCGTATTTCCGCGCGGCGATCGACGCGCCTGAACGCGTGCATGTGACGCGGCCTTATCTGTCGATCAACGAGGCGGTGCCGTGCGTGACGTTGTCGGTGGCGACGCAGATCGGCAGCCGCATGTGCGTGCTGTGCGGAGACATCGACTGGTTCGAGGAGCCGCACTTCTGAGATCATGTCGGTCGTGTTTTGTGCTTGTTGCTTTTTACTTTCCACGACCTGACTCATTGAAATGCGAAACGAACGGGTATTGCTTGAAGTTATCGCGACGACGGTTGACGATGCGGTGGCCGCTGCGCGCGGCGGCGCGGATCGGCTCGAACTGATCACGGCGATGGGGGAAGGCGGGCTGACGCCGGGCATCGGGATGATCGAGGCCGTGATCGCGGCTGTTTCGATTCCAGTGAATGTGATTGTTCGGCCGCATAGCCGGTCGTTTGTCTACGACGCCGATGACTTTGCAGTGATCTTGCGCGATGTGCGTGCTGCCCGGCTGGCAGGCGCGCATGCCGTTGTGTTTGGGATGCTGACTGCGTCGCGGGAGGTGGATCGCGAGGCGTTGTTAAAGGTTGTCGATGTCGCCGACGGCATGGCCGTTACGTTTCATCGCGCGTTTGATGAGGCGCGCGATTTGTGCCGGGCCTTGGATGTTTTGCTTGCGGTTGATGGCGTTACGAATGTGTTGACCTCCGGTGGGAAATCTTCTGTGCTCGACGCTGTCGAGGAGGTTCATGCGCTTGTTGCGCAAGCCGCCGGGTCGAAATGTACCGTTCTGGCAGGTGCCGGGTTGACCGTCAATCGTTGTGCTGAGTTTGTTCACGCTACGCGCGTGGAGGCCGTTCATTTTGGGTCCGGTGTGCGGGTCGATGGTGCTGTAGCTGAGGATCGTGTGCGGCGGGTTCGCGCGTTGCTGGATGCTTAACGGTTTGTTGCTGCGCGGGCATCCGAGTTTTGCGTCTGCGCGGGCATCCGAGTTTTGCGTCTGCGGGGCATCCGCGAATTCGTATCGGTTTATTAGCGTTGCCCCTGTGCGGGGCGGCACGGACCTGTCCGGCATTTTGTGGGTGAGGCATATCATGAGAGGTAAAAATCATGGATATGCCGATGAAGAAGAAACGTACGGTGGCGTCTCAGGCAGCGGCCCGAGGGCCGCTGCCTGAACTGCCCAAGGCGCTGCTGGACGAGCTGGTCAAGGGGCCGATGACGCCAGCCGAGGTGCAGGACCTGATGCTGGCGCTCAACAAGGCAGTTATCGAGCGGGCAATGGGTGCAGAGATGAACCTGCATCTGGGCTACCCGCCGGGTCAGTCCAAACCGGCCGGGCAAGCCAACGAGCGCAACGGCGCCAGTGGCAAGACAGTCATCACCGATCGCGGCCCGGTGCGCGTCGAGGTGCCTCGCGACCGTGACGGCGGCTTCGAACCCATCCTGATCCCCAAACACGAACGCCGCTTCACCGGATTCGACGAACGCATTATCGCGATGTACGCGCGCGGTATGAGCGTGCGCGAGATTCAGGCCTTTCTGGCCGAAAGCTACGGCACCGAGGTGTCGCCTGATTTCATCAGCTCGGTCACCGACGAGGTGATGGCCGAAACGCTGGCCTGGCAGAACCGTCCGCTCGAGGTGATGTACCCGGTGGTGTTCTTCGACGCCTTGCGCGTCAAGATCCGCGACGACGGCGTGGTCAGCAACAAGGCGGTCTATCTGGCACTGGGCATTCAGGCCGATGGCCAGCGCGATGTACTGGGCCTGTGGATCGAGCAGACCGAAGGCGCGAAGTTCTGGCTCAAGGTGTTCAACGAACTGAAGGCCCGGGGCTGCCAGGACATCCTGATTGCGGTGGTTGACGGCCTGAAGGGACTGGCCGACGCAATCGGCACCGCTTACCCCCGCACGGCCGTGCAGACCTGCATCGTGCACCTGATCCGCAACAGCCTGGATTACGCCAGCTACAAGGACCGCAAGGCCCTTGCGGCGGCACTGCGACCGGTCTACTGCGCCGCCAGCGAGCAGGCCGCGCAGCAGGCGCTGCAGGCGTTTGCTGATGGTCCCTGGGGCCTCAGATACCCGATGATCGTGCAGTCGTGGCAGCGCGCGTGGGAGCACGTTACGCCGTTCTTCGCGTTTCCACCGGAGATCCGGCGCGTTGTGTACACAACGAACGCCATTGAGAGTCTGAACATGCAGCTACGCAAGATCATCAAGACCCGCGGCCACTTCCCGAACGACGAGGCTGCCATCAAGCTGCTCTGGCTGGCGCTACGCAATGTCCTGGCAAAATCTGTTCGCGCTGCCTTCGACTGGAAGTCGGCCATGAACCAGTTTGCTATCCTGTTTGGTGATCGATTCACGCAGGCGCGCGGGTAACGATTCCTTTAACCGCCTCGCCCACAAAAATGCGGACAGGTTCGGCGGCACTTACTTTCTTTGCCGCCGCGGCAAAGAAAAGTAGGCAAAAGAAAGCCGCTCACACCGCCAGTTCTAGTCGCTGCCTGCGGGCCCCCAACTGGTCCCGCACTCCAAACGGTATCGCACTTTTCCACGCGTGTTGCCAGCGCCTTGAACAGGCACATCACCCACTCCACTCACCCGTAGCGCAGCCAGCGGCAGCGCATCTTCTGCGCCGCCCAGGTGGCAAACTGTGTGTAGCTCGTCGCACCGTACGCGTTGGCGCCCCTACGACACCGATCCCGCTTTTCAGTCCGGAGTGGTGCACTTCCATCGCGACGGCCTACACACCGTTTGCCACCTGGGCGGCCGTGGACTTCTGCTAACGTAGTCCGTGACGTGGGAGTGTGAAGTGGGGGATGCGAATCTGAGGGCGCTGGCAACGGGCATTGGGTAGCGTGATGCCGCGTGGAGTGCGGGACCAGTTGGGGGCCCGCAGGCGAACACAAGAACTGGCGGTGTGAGCGGCTTTCTTTTGCCTACTTTTCTTTGCCGCTGCAAAGAAAAGTAGGTGCCGCCCCGCACAGGGGCGACGCATGAAGTACTGATACGAAAACGCGGATGCCAGCGCAGCAAAAAGCAAAAAGCAAAAAGCAAAAAGCAAAAAGCAAGAAACCAAGAACGGCGACTAGCGTCGCAGACAAAAAACCTCACTTAGCAACAACAACAGGAATCCCCCGCAGCGTCCCCAACCCTTTAGCTTCCTGAAGCACCTCGTTCACAAACCGGCCGGTCGCCGCCTCGACATGCAATCTCGCAGCAATCTCACGCTCGCCGCGCTTAACAGCGGCCAGATTAGCGAGCTTCACATGCCCATACCCCCGCACGCGGGAATAAACCTCAGCAAGCCGAACAACGTCATCAACGGTCACGTTATTCAGCAGAACAAACGCCCGCTGCATCGTCACTTCATAGTCAGACGACAATTCGCGCTCCATGCGCCGCTCGACAGTGCGGCCAAACGGATCGAGCATCGTGCCGCGCAGGCCACGCCACTTTGCCATCACGCCAAACACAGGCCACATCCACTGCCCGAACGTCTTCTTCTGCGGCCTCGCGCCGCCAACGCTGCGTGAAATCGTCGGCGGCGCGAGATTGAACTTCACGCCGAAGTCCTTGCCCGCCACACCTTCGAATTGCCCTTCCAGCGCGGCACGGAACGCCGGATCGCTATACAGACGCGCGACTTCGTATTCATCCTTCACTGCAAGCAGACGATAGAACGTCGTCGCCACCGCGCGACTCAAACGCTCGTCACGCGCGCCGCCTTCGAGCTTGCGCTCAGCCTGACGCGCCGCGTCGACCAGCGCACGATAGCGCTTCACATAAGCTGCGCCGCCATAAGCAAGCAAACGCGCTTCACGATCCGCAACCAGTGCGTCGAGCGACTCCAGCGACACAGCAGCTTTAACCGCATGACGCTGCGTCCACAGTGCCTCGAGCCCAACGGGATCGGCGGCAGCCATACGGCCGATCGAAAACGCGAGCTGGTTCATCTGCACCGCGACGTTGTTCAGTTCGATCGCGCGCATCATCGCCGCGAACGACACAGGCACGAGACCCAACTGCCATGCATAGCCCAGCATCAGAATGTTCGCGCCGATCGTGTCGCCGAGAAAGCGCGTCGCGAGCGCCTGTGCATCGCACGACGACATGCGCTCTTCGCCCGCCGCATGACGCATCTTGTCGAGCAGCGCGTCCGCGTGAAGATTCGCATCCGGGTTCTGCACGAACGACGCGTTCGGAATTGCATGCGTGTTCACGACGATGCGCGTGCGGCCATGTCGCACCGTCTGCAATGCGTCGGCACTCGCGCCGACGACCATGTCGCACGCGAGCAGCACGTCGGCCTGCTGCGTGTCGATGCGCACCTGGTTCAGCCACTCGTCGCGCGCGGCGAAACGCACGAACGACAGCACCGAACCGCCTTTCTGCGCGAAGCCCATGAAATCCAGCACCGACGCGCTCTTGCCCTCCAGATGCGCGGCCATGCTGATCAGCGCGCCGACCGTCACGACACCCGTGCCGCCCACGCCCGTCACGAGGATGTCGTAGGGCGCCGCATCGAGTCGTGTGGTCGGCAATGGCAGCGCATCGACGCGCGCGGCGAGCGCGGCTGCATCGAACGCGACGCCGGCAGCCTTCTTCAGCTTGCCGCCTTCGATCGTCACGAAGCTCGGACAAAAGCCGTTCACGCACGAATAGTCCTTGTTGCACGACGACTGATCGATGCGGCGCTTGCGGCCAAGCGGCGTCTCAACCGGTTCGACGGACAGACAGTTCGACTGCACGCCGCAATCGCCGCATCCTTCGCACACTTCTTCGTTGATGAAGAGGCGCTTGTCCGGATCGGGAAACTCGCCCTTTTTGCGGCGGCGGCGCTTTTCGGCGGCACAGGTCTGGTCGTAGATCAGCACCGTCACGCCGTCGATATCGCGCAGCTCGCGCTGCATCTTGTCGAGTTCGCTGCGGTGATGAAACGTCGTGCCCTTCGGAAACTGATCGTGATGACCGTCGTATTTTTCCGGCTCGTCGCTGACCACGACGAAACGCGACACGCCTTCCGCTTCGACCTGGCGCGCGATCTGCGGCACGGAGATACTGCCGTCGACAGGCTGGCCGCCCGTCATGGCGACGGCATCGTTGTAGAGGATCTTGTAGGTGATCGTCGCCTTCGCCGCGACGGCCTGGCGGATCGCGAGAATGCCCGAGTGGAAGTACGTGCCGTCGCCGAGGTTCTGGAATACGTGACGCGTTTTCGTGAACATCGAGTGCGCGGCCCAGTCGACGCCTTCGCCGCCCATCTGGATCAGGCCCGTCGTGTCGCGCTCCATCCACGACGCCATGAAGTGGCAGCCGATGCCCGCCTGCGCAATCGATCCTTCCGGCACTTTCGTCGACGTATTGTGCGGACAGCCCGAGCAGAAGTAGGGTGTGCGCTTCACGGCATCGGCGGCATTCGAGAGGATTTGCGGCGCGACGAGATCGACCACGCGCTCACGGCGGTCGAGCGCGGGCTTGTGTTTCGCGAGCCAGTTCGCGAACACGGGGAGTATGCGCGACGGCCGCAATTCACCGAGCGACGACAGCAGCATCGAACCGTCTTCCTCATGCTTGCCGACGATCGCAGGACGCGCGCCTGCCGTGCGGTTGTAGAGATAGTCCTTGATCTGCTGCTCGATGACGGGGCCTTTTTCCTCGATCACGAGCACTTCGGAGAGGCCGGAGACGAACGCATCGATACGCGTCATTTCGAGCGGGAACGACAGGCCCACCTTGTAGATGCGCACGCCCGCCTGCTCCAGATCGGCGACGGTGAGATCGAGCCGGCGCAGTGCTTCCATCAGATCGAGATGCGCCTTGCCGCACGTGATAATGCCGACGTTCGCGTGCGGGCTCGGCGCGATCCACTTGTCGATGCTGTTGACGCGTGCGAAGTGGCGCACGGCATCGAGCTTCGCATGCAGACGCTGTTCGATCGTGAGACTCGGCAGATCGGGCCAGCGGTTGTGCAGGCCGCCTGCGGGCGGCTGGAAACCTTCGGGTGTCGGCCAGTCCGATTGCAGTGCGTCGAGATCGACGGTAGAACCGGACTCGACGGTTTCGGAAATCGCCTTGTAGCCGACCCACGCGCCCGAGTAGCGCGACAGCGCCCAGCCGTAGAGGCCGAATTCGAGCATGTCCGCGATGTTCGACGGATTCACGACGGGCATGTGCCACGCGATCATTGCGAAGTCGCTTTGATGCGGCATCGACGACGACACGCAGCCGTGATCGTCGCCTGCCACGACCAGCACGCCGCCGTGCTGCGAGGAGCCGTACGCGTTGCCGTGCTTGAGCGCGTCGCCCGCGCGGTCGACGCCGGGGCCTTTGCCGTACCACATCGCGTAGACGCCATCGACGGTGCGCTCCGGATCCGCCTCGACGCGCTGTGTGCCGAGCACGGCCGTGCCGCCGAGTTCTTCGTTGATCGCGGGGAGGAAGCGCACGTCGTGCGCGTCGAGCAGTTTCTTCGCTTTCCACAGTTGCTGGTCGACCATGCCGAGCGGCGAACCGCGATACCCGCTGATGAAGCCGGCCGTATTCAGGCCGCGCGCCTTGTCGAGTTCCCGTTGCATCAGGGCGAGGCGCACGAGCGCCTGCGTGCCCGTCAGGAAGATGCGGCCGCGCGTGGCGGTGAGGTTGTCGGAGAGGCGGTAATCGGCGAGTGCGGGGGTGCCGTCGATGGGTAGACGAGCGGTCATTGGGGAGTCTCCAGGTTTTTTGCTTTTCGCCTTTGTTGCCTGCGGCGCTTGTTTGTTGCCGCTGGCCGCGTGTGCGGCGAAAGAGACTCCATTCTTTCGCGTCAATTGGAGAAGAAGTTCTCTAAATTGGCCCGCTGTTCTATTTGGCTGGCAAGTTTCCTCGCGAGTTTTGCGGTGTTTGAGGAGGTTTTTTCGCGAGCGGGCTGGCAGCCGAGTTTTGCGGCTGCATTGGCATCCGAGTCTTGCGTCTGCGTTGGCATCCGCGTTTTCGTATCGGTGCTTCTTGCGTTGCCCCTGTGCGGGGCAATGCTCTCAACTTAAGCGTCAAAGCGCTTGTAAACGAGGCATTGCCCCTGTAAACTTGATTGCATAACTCCCTGATAAATCAACGATATGAACTCAAATACCAGCTTCCTCGAGGCTTCTGGCTGAGTTCTCCGAATTCCTGTTCGATCCGGCGCTCGCCGATCGCGTGCGTCGTTCTCCTACCGCCTTTACCCGTAATCGCACACTGACCTTGCCGCGCATGGCTGCGCTGATGATGTCGGGCATGTGCGCAAGCGTGCAGGCCGAACTCGATGCGCTGTTTGGCGCGCTGGATAAGCGCGGCGGCCAGACCCGCGCGGTCAGCGCACAGGCGTTTAGCAAGGCGCGTCGAGGGTTGTCGGCTGATCTGTTCGATCTGGCCCGCGCTCACCTGATTTCTCTGGCTCAACCCCATATCGAATCGATGCGCTGGAACGGCCTGAGGCTGGTCGCCGCTGACGGCAGCCGTCTGCGCGTGAGCACCCGCCGGGGCCATGAACTACGCGCCGATCACTACGTGTTTGCGCTGTTCCTGCCGGGCCCCGAACTGACGTTGCACGCCGCGCTTCACTCCGCCGACGGCGCCGAGCGCCAGATGTTGTTTGAAGCGCTGGATGTGCTCCAGCCGTGTACCGATCTGCTGCTACTTGATCGTGGCTTTATCGGTAACGCGATGGTGGCCACGCTGACGCAGCGCGAGATTGCGTTCTGCATGCGCGTCGATACACATAACTGGAAGTGCGTCACCGACTTCACCCGCAGCGGCGAAGCCGAGCGCATCGTGACGCTACAAGCGCCTTGCGAGCAGAGATGCCCGCGACTATGAACTGGCCCGTACACCGAGCACCGTGCGCCTGATACGGGACCTCACGCCCAGCGGTCGCGTGCGTGTGCTGATGACCTCACTGCTCGATGGCCAGCGTTATCCGGCGGCGTCTTTCGGCGCGCTCTATCATCAGCGCTGGCGGGTCGAGGAAGCGTTCAAGCGCCTCAAGCACCGACTGCGACTGGAGGCCGTGACGGGGCTGGATTACCTGGCATTGCAGCAGGATCTGGGCGCAAAAATCCTCGCCGACAACCTGTGCACCTTGCTCAGTGATCTGGATGTCTCACACGATAATGTCTGTGCCAGCCGCCCTAACCGGGTGTACGCACGCGGCGTGCTCAAGCCCATTCTCGGTGCGTGTCTTCTACGCGTGCGCCACTGTCTGGAAGGCCTCGCCACGCTGCTTGCGCTCATCCATCAGAACCGATGTCGCATACAGCCCGCGCGTTCATATCCTCGACCACCCGGAAAAACCAAGCCCCATTGCCATCTCACGTACAAGTTCGCCTGATGGAATGGGGCTTAAGTTGAGAGCATTGCTGTGCGGGGCGGCACCTACTTTTCTTTGCAGCGGCAAAGAAAAGTAGGCAAAAGAAAGCCGCTCACCCCGCCAATCCTTGTGTTTGCCTGCGGGCCCCCTACGGGTCTCGCACTCCACACGGCATCACACTGTTTCACGCCCGTTGCCAGCGCGTTGAACATGCGCATCACCCACTCCAATCTCTCGTAGCACAGTCAGCGGCAGCGATTCGTCTGCGCCGCCCAGGTGGCAAACTGTGTGTAGGTTGTTGCACCTTACGCGTTGGCGCCCCTACGACACCGATCCCGCTTTTCAGTCCGGAGTGGTGCACTTCCGTCGCGACGGCCTACACACAGTTTGCCACCTGGGCGGCCGGGGATTTTCTGGTAAAGCGAAGCGTGACGCGGGAGGGTTAAGCGGGTGATGCGTGAGTTAGCACGCTGGCGACGGGCGAAAGACAGTGCGTTGCCGTCTGGAGTGCGGGACCCGCTGGGGGCCCGCAGGCAATAACCAGAACTGGCGGGGTGAGCGGCTTTCTTTTGCCTACTTTTCTTTGCCGCTGCAAAGAAAAGTAGGTGCCGCCCCGCACAGGGGCAACGCATGAAGCACGAAGGCAAATCGCGGATGCCAGCGCAGCCGCAAAACCCGGATGCCAGCGCAGCCGCAAACCTCGTATGCCAGCGCCAAGACACCAGCCCATTTGTGAGCTACCCTAGCCTCACCCCGCCCGAATCGCCGAAGGCAAAAACCGAGGCCCCCGATGAAACTTTATTACTGGCCCAAAACCCGCGCATTCCGCGCGCTCTGGATGCTGGAAGAAATCGCCGCGCCATACGAACTGGCGCACGTGAACCTCCGCGCCGGCGAACAGGACACCACCAACTTCCACCACATCAACCCGATGTGCAAACTCCCCGCACTCGACGACGACGGCGTGCAGGTCGCCGAATCGGGCGCAGTGCTTCTGTATCTGGCCGACCGTTTCCCCGAGGCCAACCTTGGCGCGCCTGTAGGCGACCCGCTCCGTGGGCGTTTCCTGCAATGGCTCTTCTTCACGCCAGGCTGCCTGGAACCGGCGATGGCCGAGAAACTGACAGGCGCTTCGGGCAATTCGTTCAGCTTCGGCTGGGGCAACCTCGAACGCGTGAAAGCGGCAATCGATATGGCGCTCGATGAAGGCCAATGGCTCCTCGGCGAGCGCTTCTCCGCCGCCGATCTGCTGCTCGCGGGCACGCTGCAGATCGCGTTCGTCGCAAAGCTGCTGGAGCCGTCGGGGCGCATCGGCGAATACGTCGAACGGGCGGTCGCGCGCGATGCACATCAGCGCGCAATGGCTATCGAGCAGCGCGAAATCGAAGCGTTGAATCTGAAGCACTAGCCAGCGGGACGAATCAGCTGGACGAATCAGCCGCTCAGCCCGTCGGCGCCTGCTGCAGTTCGTGCGGCTGCAGCGGCTCGACGTCGTCGAAATGCGAGTAGTCGATATGGCTCACGCCGTTCTCTTCGCGGATCAGATCGACGAAGCGGTGCTGCCAGCGAATATCATCGCCGGGCCATGAAAAGCGCGCCTGCATCGTCTGCGAGGTGTTTTCGTCCGAGCCTTCTATCGTGAGCAACAGCGACGCGTCCTGCGCGTCGAGACTCTCGCGCGTTTCACCGAACAGCGGACTCGCTTCGTCGATCACGTGCATCAGGTTCCAGCCGAGATAAAACATCGGCTGCTGGTCGCGCACGAGCTTGAGGTCGTAAATCTTGCGCAGCACGTAACCTTCCGTCGAGCGCTCGACGCGCATCAGCCGCAACCGCGCACGCGCCTCGACGATCACGTTTTGCCGCGCGTTCGCGGTGCGCACCATCAAAGTGGTCTGTCCGTCGATCGGACGCACGATCGCAAAGCGCGAGAACATGATCTTCGCGCGCGGCCTCGAAAAGCGCGCGAAGATCAGGCCCGTGGCCAGCGCAATGCCCGACATGCCGACGAAGATTTCGAGCGTCGCGACGAGATGCCCATATGGTGTCTGCGGATGCATGTCGCCGTAGCCGACTGTCGCGAGCGTTTCGACGCTGAAGAAGAAAGCACCTGCAAAACCCTTGGGATTCTGATTGGCGATCGCGGCGCCGCCGAGTTCATACAGCGACGCGAAAACCGAGTTCAGCACGAGGAACAGAAACGCCAGCGAACTGAAGAACACGGGCCAGCTGATCGTCAGCGCGCGGTGATAGAGATCCTGCCACACGCGCAGCGGCAAGCCGTGCGCAATGACCGTATGCGAGCGGACGCGAATCTTCCGGTCGAGACGGCGGCCTGCGCGCGCGGGATGATCGCCGCTGGATTCGGGTGGGATCGCGCTCATTGTTTTTCTGTTCCGCTGACGAGTGTGTCGCGCAGCGTCATGGCGCGCCCGTCACTGACGTCGCCCGCTGCGGCGAGTAGTGTAGCGCGGCCCTTCGCCTATGGGCGGCGAGGTGTCATAGGCAAAGATGCTGCCTTCGTGCAATCAGGGAAACGCGCGCGGCTTCGGCACGCCTGCGCCGTGCTCGATATCGGCAACGGCCTGCTGATGCGCCATCTCGACGGCTTCGGCTTCTGTCGCAAAGCCTGCGTCGCCGCCTACCGTCGTCCAGCGCTTCACGGGATGATCGCGATGCCGGATTTCGTACTCGGCGTCCCAGCGCGTGCCCTGCAATTCGAGTGGCCGCACGTGTATCGCATACACGCCGTAAAGAAAGAGCGGTTCTGCCATGATCGCCTCCGCCTCGTCAGCTTGAAAAGGTCGTAGGCGCGGCGCGCGGCGGACGCGCCACGTCTGCGTCAATGCGAAAAACCGATGCCTGCGGGTTCTGCTGCCCGCAGGTGCATCCGCCTAGAGTTCGATCTCGCCGAGGATTCTGTGCGCCAGCGCTTTGGCTTCTTCGAGCGCTTCGTCAGCCGTCGCCGAAGTGGCTTCGACTTCGTAGACCGTGTCCTCGGTCTCTTCGCCTTCGTCGCGCGAAAGTGCAACGATGCCCTGGTACTTCCCGCCATCTACCGGGCGAACGGTTGCCGTCGCCGTATAGAGACCTTTGGTGTAGGTGACGTCCTCCATGATGCCTCTCTCCTGCAAGGGGGAGATTCCATCCTAGCACGCGATTTCGACGCTCACATGTCGACCCCTCGCGTCGCTTTCATCGCGCATGCGAACGGCTCCGCGGGCCGTCGCGCAGAGGGCGGAGTTGCCCGTCGGTGCTTGTACCGGCAACTTTTTCCCGTCAATCCTGCAGCAAGGATACGACTTCATCGAGCGTCGGCGAATGCGCGCCCGAATGGCGGCACGCAGCGGCGCCCGCCGCGAGCGAAAACGCGAGATGTTCTTCCCACTTGCGCTGCGGCGCCGTCATCAGGCTGAACAGCAGCCCGCCGATCGACGCGTCGCCCGCACCGACCGTATCCGCAACGGCCACGCGCGGCGGCTTCGCTTCGACGATGCGGTCGCCGTCGATCAGCGTCGCCGTTTCCGAGCCGCGCGTGACGAGCACGATCGCCTTCGGATTCATTGCGCGCAGTTGCGCGAGGGCGGCCGTTTCGTCGCCGGTCTTGAACAGCATGCGCAGATCTTCGTCCGATACCTTGATCAGATCGGCGAGCCCCGCCATCTGGCGCAGCGTCGGCTCGTAGCCGTGCGCCATCAGATTGCGGTAGTTCGGATCGAAGCTGATCTTCACGCCGCGTGCGCGCAGTTCGGCGGCGAGCGTCGCGAGCGTCGTGCCGAGCGGCTGGCGCACGAGGCTGATGCAGCCGAAGTGCGCCCACTTCACGTGCGAGATCCAGCCTTCGGGCAGCTTCGACGGATCGAACGCGAGGTCCGCGCTGTTGTCGCCCATGAAGAAGTACGCGGGCGGATGCGTCTGATGCACGACGGCGAGCAGCGGCGCGCGCTCGACACGCTGCATGAAGCGCATGTCGAGACCGGCGGATTCGCTTGCATGCCACAGATCGTCGGAGAAATTGTCGACGCCGAGCGAACCGGCGCAGGCCGTCGGCAGGCCGAGCCGGGCTACTGCGCGGGCGACGTTCCAGCCCGCACCGCCCGGCACCGACAGCCAGGTCGAAGGGCCCGTGCGCACGAGATCGGTGAGGATGTCGCCAGCGGAAACGAAATCAGGAAACGCAGGGGAAAATTCGGAGTTCGCGCTCATGATGGTCACCGTACCAGGTTATGCGGACGCGCTGGAAGTCTGCAACGCATGATGCAGCACTTCGTAGCAGGCGCCCATCGTGTGATAGTCGGTCTTGCCGGCCGGGCTCTTTTCGTCGCTGTACTTGCGGTTGTCGCACGTGAGGATGCGATACCACGCGCCGTAGCGATGATCGACGAAATGCGTCCAGCTGTAGCGCCAGATCTCGTCGTACCAGTCCCAGAAGCGCTCGTTGCCCGTGCGCTTGCCGAGCAGCGCGGCCGTCGCGAAGGTTTCGGCCTGCACCCAGAAGTATTTGTCGTGATCGCAGACGGTACGGTCCGGGCCGAAGCCGTAATAGAGGCCGCCGTGATCGTGGTCCCATGCGTGAGTCATCGCGGCGTCGAACAGTTCGATCGCGCGCGGCAGCAGCCATGGCAACGGACGGTGACGTTCGAGAATCAGCAGCAGCTTCGCCCATTCCGTCTGATGGCCCGGCTGGAAACCCCACGGACGGAAGATGTTCGAGCTGTCTTCCTCGTTGTAGTGCCAGTCCACCGACCAGTCAGCGTGAAAGTGCTCCCACACGAGACCTTGCGACAGCTTCGCCTGACGCAGCGTGATGTTTGTCGCGACACGTTCGGCGCGGTCGAGATAGACGAGGTGCCCTGTCGCTTCATATGCGGCGAGCAGCGCTTCCGTCGTGTGCATGTTCGCGTTCTGGCCGCGATACGAGCTCACGCGCCAGTCGGCGGTGGCTTCGTCGGCGTACAGCCCCGCTGCGGGATCCCAGAAGCGGTGCTCCATCAGTTCGAACGTCGCGGCGATCATCGGCTTCGCTTCTTCGATGCCCGCCATCGCCGCGTGTGAATACGCGAGCAGCACGAAGGCGAGGCCGTAGCAGTGACGCGTCGCGTCGAGCGTGCGGCGGTGGCCGTCGCGCCAGTCGACCTCCCAGTCGTAGCCCTGATGATGCGGATCCCAATGGCCGTCGCGCAGGAACTTCAGCCCGTGCTGCGCGTACTCCAGATGCTGCGGATCGCCGAACTGGCGGTACGCCATCGCGTAGTTGAACACGTAGCGGCAGCTGCTGACGAGGTGTCGCGTCGTGCGGTTGTAGATCGAGCCGTCGTCGCGGAAAAAGTGGAAGAAGCCGCCGCTCGGATCGAACACGTTCGGCGCGTAAAAGCGCAGCGTGTCTTCGATGTGCGACAGCAGGAACGCGCCGTCGCGGAAGCTCGCGACGGGCGGCGCCTGGTGGTTGGCGGTGTCGTTCGAAAGAGTCGTGTCGGGTTGTTTCATGGCGTGTTCACCGAGGTACTGGCACGGACTACGAGTTGGACGGGTACGCGAATGTCGAGTGCGGGCGGCGTGTCGTCGAGCAGCAGTTCGACGCCGCGCCGACCGAGCGCTTCCTTGTCGACGGCGATCGTCGTGAGCGGCGGGCGCGCGTGCGCGGCGGCGGGAATGTCGTCGAAGCCGACGATCGCGATGTCCTCGGGCACGCGCAAACCGCGCGCGAGACACACGCGCAACGCGGCGAGCGCCGCGAGGTCGTTGTACGCGAAGACGGCGTCGGGGTGCGGGCCGGGACGATCGAGCAGCTGTTCCATCGCGAGCGCGGCGCCGGCGTCGGGATCGAGCCCGGCGTCGATCGTCAGTTCCAGCGACGGATCGAAAAGCAGACCGGCTTCGAAGAACGCGCGCCGGTAGCCGAGCGCGCGCTGCGCGATGCTGTAGTGCGCGAGCGAGCCGCCGATGAACGCGACCCGCGTGCGCTTCTGCGCAAACAGATGCTGCATCGCGAGCGCGGCGCCCGCCTGGTTGTCGAGATTCACCGAGCGCAGGTTCGGCGCCCACAGGTCGATCAGCACGAGCGGGCGCTTCATCGCGGTGAGCGTCGCGAGCGTTTCGGGCTCGACGAAGCCGGCGACGGCGATCGCGTCGGGCGCGTGCAGGCGCATCTGCTGCACCACGTCTTCCGTCGGACCCGCCGTCAGCACGGACGGGACGATGCCGCGCTCGCGGCACGCATCCTCGACGCCGTGCAGCACGTGCGAAAAGAAGGGACTGACGGCGAAGTTGTTGTGATGCCGATGCAGCAAAAACGTCAGCCGGCGAATGCGCGGGCGCAACTGGGCGGAATCGTAGCCGAGCAGCCGCGCGGTTTCGACGACGCGCTCGCGTGTCGACTCCGACAGGCCTGGCTGATTCTTCAGTGCGCGCGAGACGGTGCCGATCGACACGCTGGCCGCGCGGGCGACGTCGCGGATCGTTGTAGCCATCGAAAAGACGGCGGCGCAAGCGGGCGCCGCCGCGAAGTTCAGGTTCGGGTGATTGTATAGTAAAACGTCACTCGGAAATCCTTGTCAGATAGCTTTCGATACGCGTAGATACCCGTATATAGGCGCAGAGAATGCTTCTAATTTGTTTAGTAAAATTCTCTAAACGATTCGCGAATTTCATTATTCGACACGCCGCGCGCGCACGGGCGGGTGCTCCCGCCTCGCGTTCATGGGCGAATCAGAACGCGAAAATGGAGGCGCGCACGGTCAGGAGTCGCGTTGCCAAAGTGACTATGTGGCGTGACAGGAAACTGTCTGCGCTGTGCCGCGCTGCGCGATGTGGTGCCCAGAAGGTGCCCAGAAGGTGCCCAGAAGGCGCGCGGGAAGTCGAAGCGGGCGGCGCGGCTCAGTCGACGGTTGCCATCGCGCGGCCTTGCAGAAGCATCTGGCTTTCCTCGAACCCGACCGTCACGAGGCCGGACGCTTCGCTTTTCGCGCGGCGTTTGGCGAGCGCCGCCACCGATGCGATGTCCTCGCTGCTATAGGCGGCGTCGTCGACCCGCGGCTGCACCTGCACGCAGCCGATGGCCATCGTCACAAAACCGAAGAACATCGGATTGCCGCGCCGGTCTTCGCCGTGGATACCGCCCGCCAGACGGTCGCCCGGCGCGTAAAAGCGCTGCGCGCCTTCGTTGAACACGCGAATCGCGCGCTGCGCGCGCTCGTGCCAGTCCTCGCTCTGAAACAGCACCAGGAAATCGTCGCCGCCGACATGCCCGAGAAAATCACGGGTGGGATCGCAGACCTCGGCGAGCACGTGAGCGGCGAATTTCAGCACTTCGTCGCCTTGCCAGTAGCCGTACTGGTCGTTGAATGGCTTGAAGTGATTCAGGTCGACGTAGCACGCGTAAAAGCCCGCTTCGTGACTGAGCAGACGCGTGATGTGCGAGCTGATGGGAATATTGCCCGGCAGGAAGGTGAGCGGATTCGCATAGCGGGCCGCTTCGATGCGCACTTCCGTCACCGCGCGCACCAGGCTTTCGCCCGTGCCGAGGCCCACATAGCGGCCCTGCTCGGTGATGACGAAGCCGTCGGCCAGGTAGCGCTGGTCGTCGCTGGCGAGCAGCTTGGCCATGTCCTCGACCGTCATCGACTTTTCAATGACGACGGGCGACTCGTTCGCGAACAGCATGCAGGGCCGCTTGCCGAACAGTTCGCGGTGATACGGCAGCGCGTAACGGTCCATGAATGCGCGGCGATTGATCAGCGCGACGGGCTTTTCCTGCTCGACGACGGCGACGGCATGCAGGTTCGGCAGCCGGTTGAAGAGTTCGAGCACGTCGTTGTTGGTCGCGTTGCGCGGCAGCGCGGGCGCGTGCACGACCATTTTCGCCGACGCCATGCCGCCCGACGGCGAGGCGCTCACCGAGCGCGTCGCTTCCGGAAACACGGCGATGTGGCCCGAGCGCAGCGCTTCGCGTGCGTCGTCGGCGAGCTTGCGCGGCGGGCGCGCGCTCGGCTTTCCGAAGAAATAGCCCTGTCCGCAGGCGATGCCCATGTCGCGCACGACGATCAGATCCGCTTCGTTTTCGATCCCTTCGGCGACGAGGCGTGCGCCACTCGCGGCCGCGAAGTGCTGCATCGCCTTGACGGCTTCGAATTTGAGCGGATCGCAGGCGATGTCGTGAATGAAAAATCGGTCGATCTTCACCACGTCGGGCCGCAGGCGCACCCACAGGTTCATGCTGGCGTTCGCCGTGCCGTAATCGTCGAGCGCGAACTGGGCGCCCGCCGAGCGCAGCACGGAGATGGCGGGCAGAAAATTCGCGACGTCGGGGATCGCGCTCTGCTCGGTCAGCTCGATCACGATGCGCTCGGCATCGACGCCCATATTGCGCAACATCATGAAGGTGCTGTCGCGGTCGTCGGCGAGCTGGCGGATCGCGCCCGCGCTGAAATTCAGGAACAGCTTGCCGTCGTAGCCGAGCTTCGCGAACGCTTCGATGCAGGTTCGCGCGGCCGCGCGCTCCAGCGCGATCACGCTGCCTTCGGCGGCCGCCTGCGCGAACAGCGCGTAGGGCGTCTCCAGCGCGGTGCCGGCCGGCCCGCGAATCAATCCTTCGTAGCCGAGAATGGCGCCGTCTTCGAATTCGACGATCGGCTGGAATACGGCGGACAGGTCACGCTGCGCTATCAGATCGACGATGCGCGGCGCTGCATTGAGGGAAGGCGAGCGTTGAGACATGACACACACGGCCGGAGCATTGGACCGACGGCTTATCGGCGGCCAGGCGCGAGAATTAAGTGAATTTTTAGTGACGCGAGGCACCGGTTTGGTGCGTCGCGAAAGCGGTTCCATTATCTGGAACGCATATCGACGGAAGTGCGTTTTTCCTATGCCGTCGTGCCGAGGCGACAGCGAGGAGCGGGGGCGCTGAAATAACAAAAAAGCCGCCCGCAGGCGGCTTTCCACGACATGCACTCAGGGAGAGCGCTTATGAATTCCATCTCATTCGAAGCAGGCCTAGCGGCGCGCAACAGCGGCCGCCGTGCCTTTTTGCGCAGCGCGCTTTTCGGCGCTGACGTCGCGCGCCCCCCAGCGCTGCGCGAGCGCGGCGCAGACCATCAGCTGGATCTGATGGAACAGCATCAGCGGGAGCACGACAGCGCCCACCGCGTGCGTCGCGAAAATTACCTTCGCCATGGGCACGCCGGCGGCGAGGCTCTTCTTCGACCCGCAGAAGATGATCGTGATCTGATCGGCGCGGCTGAAGCCGAGGCGCTTGCTGACGAAGATCGTCACCGCCAGCGCGAGCGCGAGCAGCACGGCGCACACCACCAGCAGACCGCCCAATGCGGCAAGCGGAATCTGATGCCACAGGCCTTCATTGACGGCCTCGCTGAACGCGCCGTAGACCACCAGCAGGATCGAGCCTTGATCGACGAATTTCAGCACGGCGCGGTTGCGCTCGATCCATCCGCCGATCATCGGCCGCAGCAACTGCCCGGCGACGAAGGGCACGAGCAGCTGCAGCACGATGTTCCACACCGTATGCCACGGCGAGCCGCCGCTCGCGGCCTGGTTCGTGACGATCACACTGACCAGCGCGGGCGTGATGAAGATGCCGAGCAGACTGGACGCGGACGCGCTGCATACGGCGGCGGGCACGTTGCCCTTCGCAATCGACGTGAACGCGATCGACGACTGAACCGTCGACGGCAGCGTGCAGAGGAACAGGATGCCGGCGTAGAGCGCAGGCGTCACGAGGGGCGAAAGAAGCGGTTTGAGTACGAGCCCGAGCACCGGAAAGAGCGCGAACGTGCTTAGCAGCACGACGAGGTGAAGCCGCCAGTGCGTGGCGCCGGCAATGATCGCCTCGCGTGAGAGCTTGGCGCCGTGCAGGAAGAACAGCAGCCCGACAGCAACGTCAGTGACCCAGTTGAACGCCTGCGCCGCCTGGCCGTGCACAGGCAGCAGGCTGGCGAAAATCACCGTGCCGATCAGGCACAGCGTGAAATTGTCGGGCAGGAGTTTCGGACGGGCCATCTCTTAAATCTCGGTGCGTATAAAGCGATTGCCTTGTCGCCGCCGGCGGGCGGTCGCCAAAGGGCTATTGTCGGTGTAAAGCGATTGAAAAAGCAAATTCATTTGCCGAATTGATTAATTACGTAAACGCATGAAAGAGATCGCGCTTCTGGACTCCCGTATGGTTGTGCCTGCACCCAGAATGTTGCCGCCGATGCTCGCCGCGGCCCATGTTTCAAGTATCGACCAGACGCTCGAATACTGTCTTTGAAGCCGCATTTTTGCGCCACTGTTCAGACGAATTCAGGTGTTCGAATCACCTTGTTTTCAGCGCTTTTTTCGCTTTGGCCCGCAAGGTCTTTGTGGCGAAAAAACGTCGCAGTAACAATGCGTTACAAGAGTGCCGCAGACCTAACATATTTTGGCTCGACACCCTTGGAGCCCGACAATAAATTACTGTTCGAAGGCCGATGGGGCTTTGCGCACAGCAACGTGTTCCGCGTCGCGAGAGTCCCGAAACCAGTCCAGCCGCAGCTCGAACGGCGGACTCTCAGGCGGGTCGTCGGGCAGGTGAAACATGGTGCTTGTAGGGCTGTCGAGGATCAAATGGTGGATGACGGGCGCGCTGGTCGTTGCGCTGACCTCGCTCGCCTATGCGAAGCCGTCATTCGTCCAGCATGACGGACATGGCTTTTTCGGCGGCAGCGCAGGATTTCACGGCTCGTCGTTTGGCGGACCCGTGCACGGCAACCCCGTGCCGCGCGCCAACGTATCGCGCGAGATGCCGCGTGGCGTTCCGATGTCCAGTCATACGGGGCGCTATGCGCGAAACGACGTGCCGACCATGCGCGGCAACGCATCCGGCTACGGCGCTCAACGCATGATGGTTCCCTCAGACGTTTATCGAAACCGTCCGGCCGCGCAATATGTCGGCACGCAGTACGCAGGCGCAATCACACCCATCAGCACAGATTCGCGCAACGCGCCGCGTCCGCCTTCCAATGCGCAATCGGCACACGTCGGGTCGATTCGCGACGACGTCACGCGCTACAACGAAGAGCGCGGGGCATCGCGGCCCATTCCTCGGCCACCCGGCGAATCGTCGCGTATTCCGTCTCCTTCGCCTTACCGCAACTGACCCCTCGCTTTTGCGCTTTACATCGCACCCTGGCTTCGGGCGCGACCGTCTCTTATGCCATCCGTCTCACACCGAGTTTCGGATCGGTCTCCTCTCAAACTCGCCTCGTCGTTCTCTGACGTCTCCGCACGCCTCGTCAAAATTCACCCGATTGATCTGACGTAAGCACGCCACACTTTTTTGAAATCGCTCGTCAGTGCGCGAGCTTTTGTCATCAAATCCCCTCGTTGTTGCGGCGCTGCGTCAATCCTCGATCGATGCGCGTCACGTCGTCTGTCGTGCTGTAGAATCCGCGCCCTTCAGAGCGCCTGCGCGGGTTTGCGGCGACGCGGAAACAAGGTGCACCGGCAACCAGTATCAGGCCGAAAGTTCACCAAACTATTCAGTCCCATATACCCGCAATAAGCACAGATATTTTTGTCCATAAAAATGGTCCGCAAAGATTTGTCCCAGCCCCGATTGGCTCGACGATCAGACGGACAACAAATCACGGATCCGGCGAGCGCCCCGCCGTACAGCCACACCCTTTTGACAAAGACAGGAGAACCCATGAATACCACCGTCAGCCGTGCGCTGAGAACAAGCCGTAAGGCGAGCCTGAAGGCGACCGTCATCGGCGCCTTACTGGCCATTGCATCGACGTCGTCGTTCGCGCAGTCGAGCGTGCAGCTTTATGGTCAGGTCGACGAATGGGTCGGCGTAACGAAGTTCCCGGGCAGCCAGAGCGCATGGAACGTGTCGGGCGGCGGTATGTCGACGTCGTACTGGGGCATCAAGGGCGCAGAAGATCTGGGCAACGGCTACAAGGCGATCTTCACCCTGGAAGACTTCTTCCGTGCGCAGAACGGCAAGTTCGGCCGCTTCGACGGCGACACGTTCTTCGGCCGTAACGCGTATGTCGGTATCGAATCGCCATATGGCACGGTGACGGCGGGCCGTCTGACGACGCAACTGTTCGTGTCGACGATTCTGTTCAATCCGTTCATCGACTCGTATGTCTTCTCGCCGGCGGTGTATCACGTGTTCCTCGGTCTGGGCACGTTCCCGACCTACACGACGGACATGGGCGTGGTCGGCGATTCGGGCTGGAACAACGCGGTCCAGTACTCGACGCCGGACTTCAGCGGCCTGTCGGGCAGCGCGATGTACGCGCTCGGCAATTCCGCCGATCACAACGGCTCGAAGAAATACAGCGCGCAGTTCCTGTACTTCCACGGTCCGTTCGCAGCGACGGGCGTGTTCCAGTACGTGAACTTCAACAACTCGCCGACCGACCTCGGTTCGCTGGTCGCGGGGCTGAAGAGCCAGTCGGTTGGCCAGCTAGGCGTGTCGTACGATCTGAAGTTCGCGAAGTTCTACGGCCAGTACATGTACACGAAGAACGACCAGGATGTCGGCAGCTGGCACGTGAACACGGCGCAGGGCGGCGTGTCGGTGCCGCTGGGCACGGGCACCGTGATGGCGTCGTATGCGTACTCGCGCGACGCAGGCGGTCTGGATCAGATGCACCAGTCGGCGGCCATCGGCTACGACTACCCGCTGTCCAAGCGTACCGACGTGTACGCCGCCTATCTGTACGACAAGTACACGAGCCAGTCGTCGGGCTACACGGCTGGCATGGGCCTGCGCGCGAAGTTCTGAGCGCGGCGAACGCCGACGGCGCTCTCGGCGCGCCGCACGAGCAAAGCCCTGCGTCCCTCACGGAACGCGGGGTTTTTTCTTTCCGATGCTCCCGCGCACCGCACATTGACGACGGCTCCTTGATAAAGTCCCGGGAATCAGCCCGATTCATTCCTATTCCGAGCGACTGCAATGGACACCCTCGTCAGCATGAAAGTGTTTCGCCACGTCGTCGAGGTCGGCAGCTTTGTCGGCGCGGCGGAGAAGATGGACATGTCGGCGGCGATGGCGAGCAAGCATGTGATGCATCTCGAACAGCAACTCGGCGCGCGGTTGCTGAATCGCACGACGCGCCGCGTCGCGCCGACCGAGGCGGGTCGCGAATACTACGAGCGTTTGAGCCAGGTGTTGAGCGAACTCGACGAAGCGGAACAGGCGGTCGGTGCCGCGAGCGTCGTGCCGCAAGGCCGATTGCGCGTGTCGTCGCTATCGGCGTTCGGTCTGCGCCATGTGATGAGCGCCGTCGCCGATTACGCGACGCAGTATCCGCAAGTGACCGTCGATATCACGCTATCGGATCGCGTCGTCGAACTGATCGACGAAGGCTTCGATGTCGCGATCCGCGCGTCGCCGTCGGGGCTCAAGTCGTCGTCGCTGATCGCGCGGCAGGTCGCGACGGCGCATCTGGTGTTATGCGCATCGCCTGAATACATCGAGCGGCATGGCGCGCCCCGGAATGCCGCAGATCTCTCGCGCCACAACATCATCCAGTATGCAGGCGTGTCGGCGCTCGAACTCGTGGCGGGCGCGAATGCCGAGAGTGCGCGCGTCAAGCTGTCGGGCAATCTGATCGTCAATCATCTCGAGGCGCAGCGCGTCGTCGTGTTGCAGGGCGCGGCGCTTGCGCTGCTCGGCACGGAAGTGATCGGCGACGATCTCGCGGAAGGCCGTCTCGTGCCTTTGCTCGTCGACGAACTGCCGCCGCGTGAGTTGCCGATTCACGTCGTCTATGCGAGCCGTCGCCATCTGTCCGCGAAGGTGCGCTCGTTCGTCGATTTCATCGCAGAGCGCTTCTCCAGCGAAACGCTCTGGCCGACGCTCGAGCAGATCAAGGCACTCGCGCGGCGCTGAACGGTGCACGCAAAAGCGCTCGCCTGGTGAACGGCGCACGGACGACCGGGTCGTATCGTTATACTGCTTGCAGCACCCGCGAAGCACGAGACGAACGACCTGACGATTCGATCCGGGGGAGACATGACCGATCTTTCCACGCCGCAGCGCATCGGCGACGACGCGCCCGCTTCCCGATCTTCCGCACCGCGCGCGCCGGGCGAGCAATCGTCGCGGCGATTGCGCTTCGTCACGGCGGCCGCGCTGTTCGACGGCCACGACGCATCGATCAACATCATGCGGCGCATTTTGCAGGCGAGCGGTGTCGAGGTGATCCATCTGGGGCACAACCGCTCCGTCGAAGAAGTCGCAACGGCCGCGTTGCAGGAAGACGCGGACGGCATCGCGGTGTCGAGCTATCAGGGCGGGCACATTGAATACTTCCGCTATCTCATCGATCTGTTGCGCGAGCGCGGCGGCGAGCGGATCAAGGTATTCGGCGGCGGCGGCGGCGTGATCGTGCCGGAAGAGATCGCGGCGTTGCAGCAGTACGGCGTCGAGCGCATCTATTCGCCGCACGACGGACAGCGGCTCGGGCTGCAAGGCATGATCGACGACATGATCGTGCGCTGCCGCGACGCTGCGCGACGGGACACCCAGCCGTCGCAAGAACTTCGCGAACTGAAGGACGCGCTGCACCGTGACACCGATAGCGCCGCGCGCCTGGCGACTTTCCGCAGGCTTGCGCGCGTGATCACCTCGCTCGAAACCGGCGATCTCGATCCCGCCGTCCGCGCGGAACTCGCGGCGCACGCGCAACAGGCGAACGTGCCCGTGCTCGGCATCACGGGGACGGGCGGCGCGGGCAAGTCGTCGCTGACGGACGAACTGATCCGCCGCTTCCGTCTCGACTACGGCGACACGCTGACCGTCGCGGTGATCGCGATCGATCCGTCGCGCCGCAAGTCGGGCGGCGCGCTGCTCGGCGACCGCATCCGCATGAATGCGATCGGTGACTGGGGCAACGGCGCGCGCGTGTTCATGCGGTCGCTGGCGACGCGCGACGCATCGAGCGAAATTTCCGATGCGCTGCCCTATACGATCGACGCCTGCAAGCTGGCGGGCTTCGATCTGATCGTGGTGGAAACATCGGGCATCGGTCAGGGCGATGCGGCCATCGTGCCGCACGCCGACAAGTCGCTGTACGTGATGACGCCCGAGTTCGGCGCCGCGAGCCAGCTCGAGAAAATCGACATGCTCGACTTCGCGGATTTCGTCGCGATCAACAAATTCGACCGCAAGGGCGCCGCCGACGCGTTGCGCGACGTCGCGAAACAGGTCCAGCGTAACCAGCAGAAGTTCGCCTCGAAGATAGATGAAATGCCAGTTTTTGGCACAATCGCATCGAGATTCAACGACGATGGTGTGACGGCTGTGTACCAACATATCGCGGCGGCGCTGCATGAGTGCGGCCTGCGTGAAAGCAACGGCCGCCTGCCGAAGCTGGACCGTCTGCGGCACTCGACGGGCCGCAACGCCATCGTGCCGCCCGCGCGCGTGCGGTATCTGGCGGATGTCGCGCTTACGGTGCGCGCGTATCGCGAGCGCGCCGAAGCGCAGTCGCAACTCGCGCGCGAGCGCTGGCAACTCGACGAAGCGCGCCGCATGCTGAACGAAGCGGACGGCAATGTGCCTGGCACGGCAGCATTCGACGCGCTGATCGAGGCGCGCACGTCGCAGATGGGCGAGCGCGAGAAAACGTTGCTCGACTCGTGGCCGAAGACGGTCGCCGCCTATTCCGGCGACGAACACGTCGTGAAGATTCGCGACAGGGAAATCCGCACCGCGCTCACCGTCGAAACGCTGTCGGGTTCGAAGATCCGCAAGGTCGCGTTGCCGGCGTACAAGGATCCCGGCGAAATCCTGCGCTGGCTGATGCTCGACAATCTGCCCGGCTATTTCCCGTTCACGGCGGGCGTGTTTCCGTTCCGCCGAGAGAATGAAGACCCGACGCGCATGTTCGCAGGCGAGGGCGATCCGTTTCGCACCAACCGTCGTTTCAAGCTGCTGTCCGAGGGCATGCCTGCGAAGCGTCTGTCGACGGCGTTCGACTCTGTCACGCTCTACGGCGAAGAGCCGCACGAGCGGCCCGACATCTACGGCAAGGTGGGCAATTCGGGCGTGTCCGTCGCGACGCTCGACGACATGAAGGCGCTCTACGACGGCTTCGACCTGTGCGCGCCGGAGACGTCGGTGTCGATGACGATCAACGGTCCTGCGCCGACCCTACTCGCGATGTTCTTCAATGTCGCGATCGACCAGCAGATTGCAATCGCACGCGCAAAAGCGCAGCAGCAAGGACGCGAGCCTTCGCAGGACGAACTCGATGCCGCGCGCCGTTTCGCACTCGAAAACGTGCGCGGCACGGTGCAGGCCGACATCCTCAAGGAGGATCAAGGTCAGAACACGTGCATTTTCTCGACGGAGTTCAGCCTGAAGGTGATGGGCGACATTCAGGCGTATTTCGTCGAGCACGGCGTGCGCAATTTCTATTCGGTGTCAATTTCCGGCTATCACATCGCCGAGGCCGGCGCGAACCCGATCTCGCAGCTCGCGTATACGCTCGCGAACGGCTTCACGTATGTCGAAGCGTATCTTGCGCGCGGCATGGACATCGACGACTTTGCGCCGAACCTGTCGTTCTTCTTTTCGAACGGAATGGACCCGGAATACACGGTGCTCGGCCGCGTCGCGCGTCGCATCTGGGCCGTCGCGATGCGTGAGCGTTACGGCGCGAACGAGCGCAGCCAGAAGCTGAAGTATCACGTGCAGACATCGGGCCGCAGCCTGCACGCCCAGGAAATCGATTTCAACGATATCCGCACGACGCTGCAGGCGCTGATCGCGATCTACGACAACTGCAACTCGCTGCACACGAACGCGTTCGACGAAGCGATCACGACGCCGACGGAAGATTCCGTGCGCCGTGCCGTTGCGATCCAGCTGATCATCAATCGCGAGTGGGGACTCGCGAAGAACCAGAATCCGAACCAGGGCAGCTTCGTCATCGACGAACTGACCGATCTCGTCGAAGCCGCCGTGCTGGCCGAGTTCGACCGGCTGACGGAGCGCGGCGGCGTGCTCGGCGCGATGGAAACGGGTTATCAGCGCGGCAGGATTCAGGACGAGTCGATGCTGTACGAGCATCGCAAGCATGATGGCTCGTATCCGATCGTCGGCGTGAACACGTTTCTCGGCGCGCATGCGCACGACGCGCCGTTGCCGATTGCCCTCGCGCGCTCGACGGAAGACGAGAAGCAGAGCCAGCTCAAGCGATTGCGCGCGTTCCAGTCACGCAACGAAAGCGATACGGCGACCATGCTCGAACGGCTGAAGCGGGCCGTTATCGACGATCAGAACGTGTTCGCCGTATTGATGGATGCCGTGCGCGTCTGTTCGCTTGGGCAAATTACGCATGCGCTGTTCGAAGTGGGCGGGCAGTATCGGCGGAATATGTGACTTGCTGCGTAAAGGAAAAAGGCCGCATTGAACAAGCGCGGCCTTTTCCATTCGTGCATGCGATGCCGATGCGTCAGCGGCCGATCCCGAGCCGCGCCTTCGCAGTCTCATACTCGTCCTTCAGCCGCGCGACCAGATCGGCGACGCTCGGCACGTCGTGCATCAGACCCACGCCCTGGCCCGCGCCCCAGATGTCCTTCCACGCCTTCGCCTTGTCGCTGCCGAAGTTCATCTTCGTCTTGTCCGATTCGGGCAGCGCGTCGGGGTCGAGCCCTGCGTGCACAATGCTTTCGCGGATGTAGTTGCCGTGCACGCCCGTGAACAGGTTCGTGTAGACGATATCGGCGGAATTCGCGTTGATGATCGCCTGCTTGTAGCCCTCGACGGCATGCGCTTCCTTCGTCGCGATGAAGCGCGTGCCCATGTACGCGAGGTCGGCGCCCATCGCCTGCGCGGCGAGAATCGAGCCGCCGTTCGCGATCGAGCCGGACAGCACGATCGGGCCGTCGAACATACGCCGCACTTCACCGACCAGTGCGAACGGCGACGTCGTACCGGCGTGTCCGCCCGCGCCCGCCGCGACGAGAATCAGGCCGTCGACGCCCGCATCCAGCGCCTTTTGCGCGTGACGCAGATTGATCACGTCATGCAGCACGATGCCGCCGTAGCTGTGCACGGCATCGACGATTTCTTTCGCGGGCGCGCGCAGGCTCGTGATGAAAATCGGCACCTTGTGCTCGACGCAGACACTGATGTCGTGCTCGAGCCGCGCATTCGACTGATGCACGATCTGGTTGACGGCAATCGGTCCGATGACGGCGTTCGGGTTCGCCGCCTTGTGCTCGGCCAGCGAAGCCTGAATCTGCGTCAGCCATTCGTCGAGCAGTTCGGCGGGACGCGCATTGAGCGCAGGGAACGAACCGACGATCCCGGCCTTGCACTGCGCGAGCACGAGTTCCGGATAGCTGACGATGAACATCGGCGAAGCGACGACGGGCAGGACAAGGTGCTGCAGGACGGCGGGCAATGCCATGATGCGAGTCTCCTGATCGACATGCCGGTACATGAGAATGCCCGGCGATATGAGTGTAGCGGCTGACATCCGCGATTTGCGTCTTCAGACAGCCGTCGGAATTCTAATTTAAGAACGATCGTTCGATTATAGGCGACTCTTGACTGCGTTGCGCGTGCGACGGCGTTTGAAGGAGAGTTCAGGTTCTACGAAAGCGTGGGCTATCCCACTCGCAGCCACACACCCGCCTTCTACAATGCCGAGACTTACAACGAGAACGAGATCCGACATGCCCTTCGCAGACTTCACTCCGTTTCGGGTCACAGCCGGCGACGTCCATATCTTCGGAGTCAAGGGCGGAGCAGGGCCGCCTTTGCTGCTGCTGCACGGACATCCGCAGAGTCATCTGATCTGGCATCGGTGCGCGTCGCAACTCGCCGAGCATTTCACGGTGATCGCAACCGACCTGCGCGGCTATGGGGCGTCGGCGAAACCGCCGAGCGATGCGGCGCACGCGCCGTACTCGAAACGCGCGATGGCCGCCGATCAGATCGCCGTGATGCGTGACCTTGGCTACGAGCGCTTTCTTGTCTGCGCGCACGATCGCGGCGCACGCGTCGCGCACCGGATGGCGCTCGACTTCCCCGACGCCGTCGAACGTCTGATGCTGCTCGACATCGCGCCGACGCTCGCGATGTACGAAGCCACCGACCGCACGTTCGCGACGCTCTATTTCCACTGGTTCTTCCTGATCCAGCCCGAGCCGCTGCCGGAGACACTGATCGAAGGCAATCCCGACATCTACGTCGACCGTGTAATGGGAAGCCGCCACGCCGGGCTCGCGCCGTTCGCGCCCGAGGTGCTCGCCGAGTACCGCAAGGCTTTACGGCAACCGGGCGCCGTGCATGCGATGTGCGAGGACTACCGCGCATCGGCGACGATCGACCTCGAGCACGACCGCGCGGATGTCGAACGTGGGCAGAAGATTGCGTGTCCGCTGCGCGTGCTGTGGGGCGCGGAGGGCGTGATCGACAAGTGCTTTGAGCCAATCGACGAATGGCGCAAGGTCGCGCGCGACGTCAGCGGACGCTCGCTGCCGTGCGGCCACTACATCCCCGAGGAAGCGCCCGCCAAACTCGTCGCGGAGATGCTGTCGTTCTTCGAAGCCGTCGAGCTTTGATTCTCTCCGGCGCGCTAGCCGTTCGCCCGTTCAGCCGAGCGGCGGCAGACGCCGCGGCACGGGCGTCGATTTGACGATGGCCGTGCTCGTTTCCGCACGCTCGGTCACTTTCGACAGGATCTCGTCGAGCTGATCGATCGAGCGCAGATACAGGCGGCAGATGAAACAGTCGTCGCCCGTCACCTTGTCGCATTCGACGAACTCCGGAATGCGCCGTATCACCTCCTCCACCAGATGCAATTGCCCGGGCAGCGGCTTCACGCGCACGATCGCCTGCAGCGTGTAGCCGAGCGCGCGCGGATCGAGCTGCACGGTGAAGCGTTCGATCACGCCTTGCGCGTCGAGACGCCGTAAGCGGTCCGCCGTGGCGGGCGCGGAGAGGCCGACGTTGCGCGCCAGTTCGCTGACGGGCTGGCGCGCGTCGTCGGCGAGACTCGCGAGCAGCATGCGATCGGTGTCGTCGAGCTGCGTGGATGAGGGCGGATGTTTCGATGCGGGCGAAAGGTGTTTAGCCATGTTGGCCTTCACATTCAAGGTGAATTTGCGGTAGCACCTAATTTTAGATATGTATTGCGCCAGTCGGGTTAATTACACTGACGGCAGGATGTGAATCTTCTGGAGAGTGTCAGATGGCAGCAGGCAACGAAGTGCGTGAAGTGCGGCGCGGCGCGTTGGAGATGACGCTCGCCATGCTCATGTCCGGAACGATCGGCTGGCTGGTCGTGTCGTCGCAGCAATCGGCGCTGAACGTCGCCTTCTTCCGCTGCCTGTTCGGCGGCGCGACCTTGCTGCTGATCTGTGCGGCGCGCGGGCTGCTCAGACGCAAGCTGTTCTCGTGGAAGATGATCGTGCTCGCCACGCTCGGCAGCGCGGCCATCGTCGCCAACTGGGTGTTGCTGTTCGCGGCTTACTCCCGCGCGTCGATCTCGATGGCGACGACGGTCTACAGCACGCAGCCGTTCATGCTCGTCGCGCTGGGCGCAGTGGTGTTCCGCGAGCGCGTGACGGCGTCGACGCTCGCGTGGCTGCTGATCGCATTCGTCGGTCTTGTGTTCGTCGTGAAAGTAGAACCGGCTGTGCTCGCGGTGCCGGGGCAATATCTGCAAGGCGTCGCGTACGCGGTCGGCGCGGCGTTCCTGTACGCCGTCTCGTCGATCATCACAAAGCACTTGAAGAACACGCCGCCGCACCTTATCGCGCTGATCACCGTGACGACGGGCGTCGTCGTGCTCGCGCCATTCGTGCAGTACGGCGCATTGCCTTCCACGGGCACGCACTGGCTGGAGCTCGTTACGCTCGGCGTCGTGAACACGGGAATCATGTACGTGCTGCTGTATGGTGCAATCCAGAAACTGCCGACGGCGATGACGGGCGCGCTCTCTTTCATCTACCCGGTCGTCGCGATCGCCGTCGACCGGATCGCCTTCGGACAAAAGCTCGCGTGGATTCAGGTGCTTGGCGCGGTGCTGATTCTGCTTGCGGCAGCGGGCGTGAACCTGGGCTGGCGTATCGTGCCGGCGCGGCGTTACTCGATATAACCGTGCGATATAACGGTAGTTCATACCGATAGTACGGATTCCGAATAAGGCGTCAGGCCGGACGTTAAAGAATCTGTAGGGAAATCACCGATGCGTTCGAAAGGTGCGCGCGGGTATTATTTCTTCGACGCTGATCACGTCAACATCATTGCGCCGCTCGAACTGAAAGCCGAGCGGCTTTCTTTTTTGTACGTCCGTTCGCGATGCGCCGACTATCTTGTCAGCGCGGCCAGGGCCTCACAAATCATTCCGCGCGCGCGCTGATTTGCTCGCCGTCGAATTGCAGCGGACCATTCTTCCCAGCCAATCCTTCGACCAGTTCGCGCAGCAGCGCAGGCCATGCACTGCGCGGTTGCAGCATCGACGCGGCAGCGCGCATGACACTCGCTTCATCGACCATGCGCAGTAACGTTTCGAAAGACATCGCGCGCGCGTCGAGCAGCTTGAACACGATCAATACTTTCAGCGCGTTCTTCGCGTTGCGCGACGGATCGGCACGCAGCCACGCCACACGCGACAGCGCGCGGTCGAGCGCGGCGTGCACGTCGGAAAATGGCGCGCCGTGGCCGGGAATGACCGTTTTCACGTCGAGCGTGCCGATCAGTTCGAGCACGGCCTGTTGCTCGGCGAAACCGCTTTCGCCTTCGAGTTCCGGAAAGATCACGCCGAAGCCGTTTTCCCACAATGCGTCCGCGCTGATCAGCAGTTGATGTTCGGCACAGTAGAGCATCAGCGAATGCGGATCGTGGCCCGGCGCGCCGAGCACGTCCCACGCAAGCGCACCGAGCGTCAGGCGCATGCCCGGCTCGATCGTGCCGGAAAACGCAAAGCGTTCGCAGAACTGACCCGTCGCGCGAAAGGTCAGACGGGCTTCGTCCCACTCGCGCACGGCATCGGCTTCCGTCGACGGAATCAGCGTTTTGCACGGCCACGTTGCCTGCAATCGCGCGTTGCCGCCGCAGTGATCCGAATGCAGATGCGTGTTGACGATCAGATCGAGCGGCCGCGCGCCGAGTGCATGCTGGACGAGCGCGACAGTCTGCGCCGCGTGCGACGCGTAACCCGTATCGACGAGCGCCGCACAAGCTTCATCGACGAGCAGCACGTTGTTCGACGACAGCCAGCCGCGTTCGAACACGCGTATCGACTCAGGCAGCGCGATCATGCCGTGTTTTCCTGAGCGGCCGCCTTCGGCATCACGAGTATCGTGGACTTGCCGATCACCACCGTTTCGGCGCGCTGGTTCACGACGCTTCCTTCGAGTTGCGTCAGATCGCCGTTGAGGCTTGCCTTCCAGAATGCGCCGACGACGCGCCATGTCATCGTCAGCGTGTCGCCGCTGTGCACGGCTTTTTTGAGCTTGATGTCGAACTCGAGCCCGAGCGGCTGTGCATACGTCGAAAAGTGCGTGGCGAGCAGCGCCATGAAGTGTGCGGTCGGCTGCGTGCCGGAAGAGATCAATCCGCCGAAGCGGCTTTGCGCTGCGTAAGCCTCGTCGTGATGCAGCGGATTCAGATCGTTGACGGTCGTCGCAAACGACTTGATCGATTCGACCGAGAGGTTCAGCGTCGCGCCGAATGTCTCACCAATCGTGACGACGCGCGGCGGCGTGTTCATGTCTTCGCCTCTCGCTCGACTGCCTGCTTCGCCATGTAACCGGCGTGACGCTTTTCGATTTCATCCCATACGCCGCGCTTTGCCGCGTCGTCGAACGAAGACCAGTTGGCGATTTCGTCGATCGTGCGCATGCAGCCTTCGCACAGGCCGGTCGCCTTGTTCATGCGGCACACGTTGATGCAAGGCGAAGGAACGGGCGCGATGCTTCGCGCCGTTCCGAGCGCGCGCGCGGTGTCGGACATCATGCCGTTTCGCGCAATGCCACGTCGACGACGGGCGCGCCCGTCAGCGTCGCCAGTTCCTGCGGCGTCAGATTGAACACGGCATGCGGATGGCCGGCGGCGGCCCACAGGCTGTCGAGCGTGAAGAGATCGGCGTCGATCAGCGTGACGGGCAGCGTCGCGTGACCGATTGGGCACACGCCGCCGATTGCGTAGCCTGTTTTCTCGCGCACGAACCTGGCGTCCGCGCGCGCGATTTCGCCGACCTGCGCCGCGACCTTCTTTTCGTCGACGCGATTCGCGCCGCTCGCAACGATCAGCACGGGCGCATCGTCTTCGCGGCGGCGAAACAGAATCGACTTGGCGATCTGCGCAATCGAGCAGCCGAGACCCGCCGCCGCTTCCGCCGACGTCTTGCCCGTTTCCGGCAGCATCACGACGTGTCCGGCGTGGCCGCGCTCGCGCAGCAGCAGTGCGACGCGGCGCGCCGAATCGGGCAGCGCATCGAGTTCGGGCGTGTGAGTGGGTTGTCGTACGGTTGCGTTATCCGACATGGGGTGTGTTCCTGTGATGATTCAAACGCAGCTGGATTTTTCGCTGCGCGCTTTCGCAAGCAGTGCCTTGCCGGCGCGCGACACGTTCGGGCGGCCGATCGACGTCGAGATGAAATCGCCGATCTCGACGACTTGCGCCAGATCGATGCCCGTGTCGATACCGAGGCCGTTCATCAGATACAGCACGTCTTCCGTCGCGACGTTGCCCGTCGCACCTTTCGCGTACGGACAGCCGCCGAGCCCCGCCACCGACGCATGAAAAATCTCGATGCCTTCCTGCAACGCCGCGTAGATGTTCGCGAGCGCCTGGCCGTAAGTATCGTGGAAATGTCCCGACAGGCGTTCGCGCGGGAACACCTGTGTGACGGCGGCGAACACTTCGCGCGTGCGCTTCGGCGAGCCGACGCCGATCGTGTCGGCGATATCGATCTCGTCGCAGCCGAGCGCGGCAAAACGCTCGACCACATCGACGACCGACGCCACGGGCACGTCGCCCTGATACGGACAGCCGAGCGAGCACGACACGCTGCCGCGGATGCGAATGCCCTTGTCCTTCGCGGCCTGCGCGACGGGCACGAAGCGCTCGATGCTTTCCGCGATGCTGCAGTTGATGTTCTTTTGTGAGAAGGCTTCGCTGGCCGCACCGAAGATCACGATCTCATCGGCTTGCGCGGCGACGGCGCCTTCGAAGCCTCGCAGGTTCGGCGTCAGCACCGAGTAGATCGTGCCTGGACGGCGCGTGATACCCGCCATCACGTCGGCGCCGTCGGCCATCTGCGGCACCCACTTCGGCGACACGAACGAAGCCGCTTCGACATTCCTGAACCCCGCCGCCGACAGGCGATTGATCAGTTCGATCTTGATCTCGGTCGGCACGAATTCCTTTTCGTTCTGCAGTCCGTCGCGCGGACCGACTTCGACGATCTTGACTGCTTGTGGCATGGCCATGTCTGTCTCCTGTTGACGGACGCTTGCGGCCTGGCGCCGGCGCCCGTCGAATGCACGCGTGTCTGTCGTGCTGTTGTCGTGATCAGTATCCGCGTTCGATATCGACGATTCCGCCGATGGACTCGCCGCGCACCAACGCATCGATTTTCCGCGCGATCTGCGCGATGCTCTCTTCGCGCAGCGTCAACGCCGAGATATGCGGCGTGATCGCGATGCGCGGATGTTTCCAGAACGGATGCTCTGCAGGGAGCGGTTCTTCCGCGAAGACATCGAGCGTGGCCGCTGCGATCTGGCCTTGCTCCAGCGCATCGAGCAAGTCCTGTTCGACCAGATGCGCGCCACGCGCGATGTTCACGAGATAGGCGCCACGTGCGAGCTTCCACAGATTGCGCGCGTTCAGCACGCCATTCGTGTCAGGCGTGTGCGGCAGCAGATTGACGAGGACCTTGACGCCATTGAGGAAGGCGTCGAGCTGATCGTCGCCCGCGAACGTGTCGACGCCTTCGATCTCGCGCGGCCTGCGGCTGAAGCCGCGCACGGGAAAACCGAGCGATGCGAGCGAGCTCGCCACGTGCGAACCGAGCACGCCAAGGCCGAGCACGCCGACCGTGAACGTTTCGCGCGCATGCGGTTCGAGCACATGCCAGCGGCGCTCCGCCTTGAGCTGGTCGTATTCGTCGAAGCGGCGCATGTAGCGCAGCACGGCATGCGTGACGTACTCGGACATCTGTTGTGCCATGCCTGTGTCTTCGAGCCGCACGAGCTGCGCGCTACACGGCAGCGTGCCGGGATGATCGCGCTCGAGCTTGAGGATGGCATCGACGCCGGCACCCAGATTGAAGATCGCGCGCAGATCGCTGCGGCCCGCGAGCATGTCGCGTGGCGGCTTCCAGACGATGGCGACATCGGCAGGGGCGTCGTCGCCCGCTTGCCATACGCGCAGATCGGCGCCGGGCAGCGCACGCGACAGGTCGCGCAGCCAGACGTCGGCATCGGATTGCGGTGTGTAGAACAGGACTTTCATGCGTGACCGTTGAGCGTTGCCGTCGAGCCTTGCGACGATTCCGCAAGGGCTGCTTTTATGGACAGGCTTCATTCTACTTTTTCGCTGCCGTTCGCGCCCGTTGCCGCCGACGAGAAGCGCCAAACACGGATACGTGCGGGCATGCGCACGGAGACGGCGATATACAAAGCAGGAAAAATTGGTTCGAGCGGCACGCTGACCACGCGACAATGATTTCCAGGATTCCCGAAGCGAGGAAAGAATCATGTTTTCGTGCACACGATCGATCTGGCCGCCCCGGCTCGTGACCGTGCCGGGCTTGCACGGCAGCGAAGGCGCGCATTGGCAAACGTGGCTCGAACGTCAGTTTCCGCGTTCGCTGCGCGTCGAGCAGGCCGATTGGGACGCACCGGATCTGGCGCAATGGGCGCAGGCCGTGCGTGACCTGCTGGCGCGCGAGCGCGGCCCGTTCGTGCTCGCCGCGCATAGCTTTGGCTGCCTTGCGACTGCGCATGCGTTGCAGCAGGGCGTGCCAGCCGCCGATATTGCCGGCGTGCTATTCGTGGCGCCCGCCAGCCCGAAAAAGTTCGAGTTTGCAGGTGCATTCGATGCCCGCCGCCTTGGCGTGCCTTCCATTCTGATTGGCAGCGAGACCGACCCGTGGATGCCGCTTGCCGGTGCGCGTGAACTGGCAACGCATCTGGGCAGCGCATTCGTCAATCTTGGCGACGCCGGTCATATCAATACGGCAGCGGGATTTGGCCCGTGGCCGCGCGCGAAATACTTCGTCGATACGCTCGCTCATTGCGCTGCGCCGCTGCGCTTTCATGACGAGGCCGAGGAACTTGCCGCGCAGGTATTCAGCTGACGCGAGAGCGAAGCGATGCCGCGGCATCAGATCCAGTGAAAGCCCTTCGCGAGAATGCCTATGATGGCGAAGTTCGCTGCCCACAGCAGGCGAAACTCGATACGCATCGCGGTTTCCAGCGCATTCAGGCGAGCTTCGATCTTCGCTTCAAATTGACGGAACCGCTCGTCGACATAGATCCTCAATTCGCGCACCTCCCGATTGAGGACTTCGAGATTCTGAAGAATGTGTTCGATCGTGGTTTCAGCCCGGGTCATGCGTGCCTCCATGTTGACACTGCCGTGAATCAGTCGAAGCGTGTGAAAGCGACGCTTCGCGAGAGGTTTTTCTAAAGTTTCCATTGACACGATCCTAAGGAAATTCTTTCTTAGGCAGGGTTCTGTTTGATCAGAAACCTGGCAAACGAATGACATGCCAATCACGTTGTCGCACGACGATCCGCAATTCATGAGTAACGTGATGAACTGATCGTACGCGCGGCTGATATGTCGGGAAACCTGGCCGGAAGGTGTAGGAAGTCCTCCCGGTGTTTCGGGGAATCGCCACAAGCGATCCGCTAGAATCGCTGCTCCAGCCGCGTCATGGCGGCCACGTGCTTCATCATTGACAAGCGGGGAAAAGATGGCAGGCAGAGGGGATCAAACGCGCTGGCTCGCGGCAGGCTTCACGGCGTTGACGCTTGCGCTCGGCGCGGTGCAGAACGCGCATGCCGATGCGTCGCTGTTGAACGTGTCGTATGACGTGACACGCGAGCTCTACAAGGACATCAACACGGCGTTCGTCGCGGCGTACAAGCAGAAGAGCGGCAAGACGGTGGCGATCAGGCAGTCGCACGGTGCATCGAGTGCGCAGGCGTTGTCGGTGCTGCAAGGCTTGCAGGCTGACGTCGTGACGATGAACCAGCCGAACGACATCGACTTGCTCGCCGAGCGCGGCCATCTCGTCCCCGAGAACTGGCGTGCGCGCTTGCCGAACAACAGCGCGCCGTACACGACGACAATGGTGTTCCTCGTGCGCAAGGGCAATCCGAAGCACATCAAGGACTGGGACGATCTCGCGAAACCGGGCGTGCAGGTTGTGATTCCGAATCCGAAGACGGCGGGCAACGGTCGCTACACGTACCTTGCCGCATGGGGCTACAAGAAGCAGAACGGCGCGACGGACGCGCAGGCGCTCGAGTTCGAGAAGTCGATTTTCCGCAACGTACCCGTGCTCGACACGGGCGGCCGTGGCGCGACGACGACCTTCACGCAGCGCGGCATCGGCGACGTGCTGGTGACGTTTGAAAACGAGGTGTCGCTGATCGACACGGGTGGGGGGGCGGGCAGCTTTGAGGCCGTGTATCCGTCGATGAGCATTCTCGCCGAGCCGCCTGTCACGATCGTCGACAAGGTGGTCGACAAGCGCGGCTCGCGCAAGGAAGCGCAGGCGTATCTCGACTATCTGTACACGGCGCCCGCGCAGGAGATCATTGCGCAGCATCACTTGCGTCCGCGCGATCCCGCCGTGCTCGCAAAACATGCGAGCGAGTTCAAGCCGTTGAAGACGTTCACGGTCGAACAGGCGTTCGGCAGCTGGCAGAAGGCGCAGCAAACCCACTTCGCCGATGGCGGCACGTTCGATCAGATTATCGTCGACCGGAAGTAAAGAGGTGCAACGGCACTGAGTCTGTTTGCTGCGCTGGCATTCGGGTTTTGCGTCTGCGCTGGCATCTGCGTTTTGCGTCTACGCTGGCATCCGCGTATTCGTATCTGTGCTTCATGCGTTGCCCCTGTGCGGGGCGGCACCTACTTTTCTTTGCAGCGGCAAAGAAAAGTAGGCAAAAGAAAGCCGCTCACCCCGCCAGTTCTGGTTATTGCCTGCGGGCCCCCAGCGGGTCCCGCACTCCACACGGCATCGCACTGTCCTACGCGCGTTGCCAGCGCCTTGAACAGGCGCATCACCCTCTCCAATCTCTCGTAGCACAGCCAGCGGCAGCGAACCGTCTGCGCCGCCCAGGTGGCAAACTGTGTGTAGCTCGTTGCACCTTACGCCTTTGCGCTTCTACGACACCGATCCCGCTTTTCAGTCCGGAGTGGTGCACTTGCGTCGCGATGGCCTACACACCGTTTGCCACCTGGGCGGCCGTGGACTTCCTGGTAACGCGGTTCGTAACTCAGGAGTGTGAAGTGGGGGATGCGAATCCATGAGCGCGGGCAACGGGCATTGAGTAGCTCGATGCCGCGTGAAGTGCGGGACCCGCAGGGGGCCCGCAGGCAGGAAGAAGAATTGGCGGTGTGAGCGGCTTTCTTTTGCCTACTTTTCTTTGCCGCTGCAAAGAAAAGTAGGTGCCGCCCCGCACAGGGGCAACGCGTGCAGCACCGACACGAAAACGCGGATGCAAGCGAAAAGGCTCAGTGCCCATCACACCCATGCGAACAACGATCGCCCTCAGCAGGCACCATCTGCTGCGCGGCTTCAGCGCGAATCCCAAGCCGCTCGAGCAACTTCCGATCCGCCTCAGCCTGCGGATTGCTCGTAGTCAGCAACTGATCGCCGTAAAAAATCGAATTGGCGCCCGCGAGGAAACACATCGCCTGCAGTGCCTCATCCATCTGCTCGCGGCCAGCGGAAAGCCGAACCATCGCGCGCGGCATCGTGATGCGTGCAACAGCGATCGTGCGCACGAATTCAAATGGATCGAGCGATTCGGTGCCCGTGAGCGGCGTACCTTCAACCTGCACGAGATTGTTGATAGGCACCGACTCGGGATACGGCTCCATGTTAGCGAGCTGCGCAACGAGACCCGCGCGCTCACGACGCGACTCGCCCATCCCGACGATCCCGCCGCAACACACGTTGATCCCGGCGTCGCGCACATGCTCGAGCGTATCGAGACGGTCCTGATAAGTGCGCGTCGAAATGATCTGGCCGTAGAACTCGGGCGACGTATCGAGATTGTGGTTGTAGTAATCGAGCCCGGCTTCGCGCAGACCTTGTGCCTGATGCGCTTCGAGCATGCCGAGCGTCACGCAGGTTTCGAGGCCCATCGATTTCACGCCGCGAATCATGTCCTTGATCGGTTCGAGGTGGCGATCCTTCGGATTGCGCCACGCGGCGCCCATGCAGAAACGCGTCGCGCCGTTTTCCTTCGCGACGCGCGCGGCGGCCAGCACCTCGTCGACTTCCATCAGCTTTTCAGCCTTCAGCCCGGTTTCGTGATGCACCGATTGCGGACAGTACGCGCAATCTTCCTCGCAGCCACCCGTCTTGATTGACAGCAGCGTGGACAGTTGCACGGTGTTCGCGTCGAAATGTTCGCGATGCACCTGTTGTGCGCGGAACAGCAGGTCGTTGAACGGCAGTTCGTATAGCGCGACGACATCGGCGACTTTCCAGCGCGACGCGGCGTCATCGGCGGCGGCTGCAGCGGCCTGCGACGGCGTGACAGGCAAAGGTGCGGTCTGGATCTGGCTCATGGGGTGGTCCTTGATGATTTGATTTGTCGAAGCTTTCAGCGCTGCGCGGCTCGCAGCGTCTGCAACAGCCGGTTGGTGTCGAGATGCGTCGCGGCGACATCGGGCGATGCGGGGCTCAGATGCGGTACGACGCCGAGCAACGGCGCGTCGTACTGTCGATCGAGCCTGGTGCGCAGCGTATCGATGTTCTCGTCTGGAAACAGCATGGCGGGATCGACGCGGTTCGCGACCCAGCCCGCGATGCGCAGGCCGCGCGCGACGATCGCCTCCGCCGTCAGCAGCGCGTGGCTGATGCAGCCGAGCCGCATACCGACGACGAGCACCACGGGCAGATTCAGCGCGAACGCGAGATCGGCGGTGTCGTGCGCGTCGGTGAGCGGCACGCGAAAGCCGCCGACGCCTTCCACGACGACCACATCCGCCATATCCAGCGCCTGCGTATGCGCATCGACGATGCGCGTCATGTCGAGCGTGACGTTTTCGTGCGCGGCGGCGATATGCGGCGCCGCCGGTTCCTTCAACATGAACGGCGTGCGGATATCGGGCGGCAGCAGCACGTTGGCGGCGGCGTCGAGCTGATCGGCGTCTTCGTTATGCAGCACGCCGTCGACGAGCGTCGCGCCTGCCGCGATCGGCTTCATCGCGGTCGCGCGCAAGCCCTCGCGCACGAAACCGCGCAACAGCGCCGCCGACACCAGCGTCTTGCCGATTTCCGTGTCGGTGCCCGTGACGAAGAGAGACAGTGCATGGCTCATGCGCGTGCCTCCGCAGTCTTCAGCAACGCGCTTTCGAGCTGGTCGAGATCGTTGTGCGAGTGTGCCGCCGACAGCGAAATGCGCAGCCGCGACGTGCCCTCGGGCACGGTTGGCGGACGGATCGCGGGCACCCACAGGTTCGCGCGATCGAGCGACGCGGCGATGTCGAGCGTCGCCTCGTTCGCGCCGATGATGAGCGGCTGCACGGCCGTATGCGAATCGACGGGCAGCCACGGCGTCTGCTTGAGCAGGTCGCGCGTGCGCGAGATCAGCGAGTGCAGATGGGCTCGCCGATGTTCGCCTTCGTCGCCGCCGATGATGCGCAGGCTCGCGGAAACGGCGTGCGCCGCCGAAGGCACCGACGCCGTCGTGAAGATATACGGGCGTGCGCGCTGCACGAGCCATTCGATCACCGTCTCGTGCGCGACGACGAACGCGCCCGACACACCCGCCGCCTTGCCGAGGGTGCCGATCGCAATCAGATGCGGCGAGCGCAACGCGGCTTCCGCCACCGCGCCGCGCCCTTGCGGACCGAGCACGCCGAAACCGTGCGCATCGTCGACGACGAGCCACGCGCCATGCTGCTCGGCGAGCGCGAGCAGACGCGTGAGCGGCGCGATGTCGCCGTCCATGCTGAAGACCGTGTCGGTGACGATCAGCTTCACGGCGGCATCGGAGGCTTCGAGCATCGCGCTCAAGGCATCGGCATCGGCATGCGGATAGATCTGAATATCGGCGCGCGACAGACGCGCGCCATCGATCAACGATGCGTGATTCAGCGAATCCGAAAACAGCGTGGTGCCGCGTCCCGCCAGCGCGGTGAGCGTCGCGAGATTCGCCATATAGCCGGTGCTGAAATACAGCGCGCGCGGATTGTCGACGAAACCGCCCGCGAATTCGGCGAGATCGTCTTCGAGTTGCGCATGCGCGCGCGAATGCCCGCCCAGCAGATGCGAGCCGCCGCTGCCCGCGCCGTAGCGGCGCGCGCCTTCCGCGATGGCCGCGACGAGCAGCGGATGCGCGGCGAGCCCGAGATAGTCGTTGCTCGCGAAGCCGATGATGTTGCGGCCGTCGACGGTCATATGTGCGGAGCACGGCGAATCGACAGTGCGGCGGCGACGGCGCAGCCCGCGCGCGTCGATGTCCTTCAAGCCCTGTTCGAGCGTGTCAAGCAGCTGCATCAGCGCGTCTCCGTCAGTGTCGCTTCGAACGTGGCGCGCGTGCGCTCGGCGAGCAGCGCGATTTCTTCATCGTCGAGAATGTACGGCGGCATCAGGTACACCGTGGTGCCGATCGGACGCAGCAGCAGTTCGCGCTGCAACGCGTTTTCGAAGAAGCGGCGCGAGAACGTCTTTGCGGCAACGGCGTCGTCGACGACGGCATCGAACGCGAAGATCGTGCCGCGCTGGCGCAGATTGCGCACGTGCGCATGTTGCGCGAGCGGTTCGAGCGCGGCGCGCATGGCCGCCGATTTCTCTTCGTTCGCGGCGAGCACGTTGTCGCTCGCGAACAGATCGAGCGTCGCGAGCGCGGCGCGGCACGCAAGCGGATTGCCTGTGTACGAATGCGAATGCAGGAAGCCGCGCGTGGTGTCGTCGTCGTAGAAGGCTGCGAAGATTTCGTCGCGCGACAGCACGATCGACAGCGGCAGATAGCCGCCGCTGATCCCTTTCGACAGACACAGAAAGTCCGGCCACACGCCGGCCTGTTCGCTCGCGAAGAAGGTGCCCGTGCGCCCGCAGCCCACGGCGATTTCGTCGGCGATCAGATGCACGCCGTAGCCGTCGCACAGCGCGCGCAAGCCCGCGATATACGAAGGGTCGTGCATCGCCATGCCCGCCGCGCACTGCACGAGCGGCTCGACGATCAGCGCGGCGATGTTGCCGGCGCGCGCTTCGAACAGTGCGCGCACGTCAGCGAGCGCGCGCTGCGCGACGTCGGCAGCCGTTTCGCCTTCGCGTGCAAAGCGCGCGTCGGGCGAGGCGACGACGTGCGCATTGCGGATCAGCGGGTCGTATGCGTCCTTGAAGAGCGCGACGTCGGTGACGCCGAGCGCGCCGATCGTCTCACCGTGATAGCTGTTCGCGACGCAGACAAACTCCCGCTTGTCGTCGTAGCCGTGATTGCGCCACGAGTGGAAGCTCATTTTCAATGCGATCTCGACGGCCGATGCACCATCGGATGCGAAAAACGCGTGACCGAGTGTGTTCTGCGTGAGCGCGCCGAGACGCTCGGCGAGTTCGATTGCGGGCTCGTGCGTGCAGCCGGCGAGCATCGCATGCTCGAGCGTGTCGAGCTGGTCTTTCAGCGCCGCGTTGATGCGCGGGTTCGCGTGGCCGAACAGGTTGACCCACCACGAGCTGATCGCGTCGAGGTAACGATGTCCGGCGCGATCGTAGAGCCATGCGCCTGCGCCCCGCGAAACGGGCACGAGCGGATAGCGCTCGTGATGCTTCATCTGCGTACAGGGATGCCACACAGCGCGCAGGCTGCGGGCGATCCAGTCTTCGGTTGCCTGTGTATCCAAAACTGCTCCGGAACATGAACGGGGCGGGGCGCGGACGTGAGGCGCGTCTTGCCGGTCGGTCATGTAAATGGGTGATGCGAATGCTGCTGGCGAATCGGGACGAAAGACGTCCGCTGAATCCGGCGCCGGAGCGCGTCGTTCGCATCGCCGGTGAGGGCGGATGCGGGCGTTTCCGTGCGGCGGATGCGCTGTCGCGCTCGCGTGCCGCCGAGGCTGGCAGCACGCTTTTTCGCGACAGCGGAAGTGAGATTAGCGCGATATCCGCTGCGATGCACTATCTGAAAACGCCATGCTTTCAATGGCTTGCGTGCGATTTCGCGGGGTTGGCGGCAGCTCGCGGCTGTTCGTTTTCAAACGCCGCAAATGACCGTAGATAACGACGGCAAAGTCATGGGCCCCCTGTGAAAAAAATCTGGCCGTGAGAAGGCGTTTCAGGCGGGCAGGGCGCGCTATGGGCTGCGGCGGCGATGCTGACGCGCAGCTTGCAGATGCGAAGGGCGTGCGTTTGTCCGTCGATCAGGGATGCGTCGGGTTCGGAGATCCTGCCGATGCGAGCAAGGTTTTCACGAGCGCATTGGCTCGAACAGACACGCCAGGTTTGGAATCCTGAGAATTGGTCGGATTCGTCAGTTTCGCCGGGAAGAGATGGGATCGTTTCGCCGGTAGCGCGAACACGCAACGGCGTAGGCAGAAAAGCGAGCGGGGGAACTCAGCAAGCATTGCCCGATGCGCAGAGCACGCAACGGGCGGCGCGCCGATCAGCGGCTAGCCAGCGCGGGCTTGCTGCCGTCCTTCGACGGGGATTCGGCGTCTGCGTCAGCCGTTTGGGTCGAGCCGTCCTTCCAGACGACGCTCTCGTTGACGGCGTACAGGCGGCACGGATCCGAACTCTGTTTCTGACAGTTGGCGATGGCCACCGACATCGGATCGTCGCCGCCTTCAGCCCACGACCACGCGCCCGAATCGGATACCGCGAACGCGCGGCTCGGATACTGATGCAGGAAGTTGCGATAACCGGCGCGACCCGCTTCGTCGACGAAAGGCACGGAGTCTACGGCGTCGATCTTCGCGAAATGCGTGGCCTTCGGCTGCGTCGGCTCGGCGACGCGGTACTGCACGCCCGTCGGCATGCCGATGCGTGCGAGGAAGCCTTCGACGGACGGCCACCACACGCGTACGCCGTCGCGATCGCCGACGAGGCGATGCGCGTCGTTCTTGTACGAGCCGAAATCGACCATCTTCGCGTTCACGCCCTTGCCCTGCGTGTTGCCTGTGTAGGCGGTGTACATCCGCGAAACGAGCGCTGACGGCCAGATCGAATCGTTGTCGCCGTACAGCCACAGCGAAGGCACGTGCGTGCTTTCGCCATACGTGCCAAACGCGTTCGCCAGGTTGCCTTGCCAGTCGGTGCAGGCGTCCTGGCGGAGGCCGCCCGAGAAATTGATCAGCCCGCGCACGCCGGGCGCGGCGTTCGTGCCGTACGCGATGGTCGCGAGGCCGCCGTGCGAGGTGCCTGCCACGACGATATGCTTCGCGTCCACGTAGCTTTGCTTCGACATGTAGTCGACGGTGGTCGCGACGTCGGCGGCCTGGCTCAGGCCGTTGCGCGTCACGTCGCAGCCGTCCTGCACGTACGAGCCGCCGGACTCGGCGAAACCCTGGCGATTCGGTGCGACGACGACATAACCGCGGCGCACGAATTCTCGCGCCAGCGACACGGGATCGCTGCGCGTCTGCATGCGCGGATCGCCGTGAATCTTGCCGTGGTTGAATACGACCATCGGGAACGGACCGGGGCCTTCCGGCTTGTAGACGGTCGTTTCGAGAGTGACATTGCCGTCGGCGTCGACGGGAATACGGATGATCTGTTCGCTCAGCTTGACGACGGGCAGGTAGCCGTCTTCATCGAGGGCGAGCCGCTGCACCTGCGCGCGGGCGAGCGGACCGGCTTCGACGTCCGCGAGCGGATCCGCGTGCGCGGTCGTGACAGCGCTGGCCACGAAGGCAGCCGACATCGCACAAACCGTCAGAACTTTGCTGAACACCATCCGCTACACCTGCTCTCAAAAACGCTGAACCTTCCCTAACGGGATCCGGTGTGGACTGCCGTAGGTCTGATTTGGCTCCGTTTGCACGCCAAAACAAGGTCAAAAAGATCACGCTGCGCTGTTCGCGCACGCAGACAGATCAGGACCGCATTGGGATGAACCGAAGCCGGTCGACGCGACCCCACGCGTCGAAGTGAGCGCCTCGCGATGCCCCGGATCGCGTGCCCGCTGAACAATCAGCGGGCGGTGCGTCTGGGCATCCTGCGGGAGCGGTGGTCCGCTACCTCGCTACGGAGCGCTGCAACATCTGTAGGACTCATACTGGCACGACAATTTATATTTGTGCAATTCAGTACAAACCCCTTGCGGCACTATTTGCACGGTGTTCGGGGCGCGCCCAACGGCTCGGCGCGGCCGGCGCGGCAAAGGCGGAAAGAATTGGATATGAGGGACGTGGCGCCAATCCAACACATTGATTTTTCTACAGAAACGGCCCTTATTTGAATTTTTGGCGGCCGTCGAAGATGTTGCTGCAGTGCAATCGGAAACGTAGTGTCAGCGATCGCTCACATCGCCGTCGACATAGCGCCAGCGCGCGTCGTCGCCTCTGATGAAGCGGCTGGATTCATGCAGCCGATGCGCCCGTCCGCCCACCTTGTAGCGCGCGACGAACTCCACTTCGGCGTGCGTATCGTCGAGCGTCGTGAAGCGTTTGATTTGCAGACCTAGCCAGCGCGGCGCGTCGGGCGCGCTCGCGTCGACGTCGAGATCCGCGGGGCAGGTTTGCGGCGCCCACGTATCGCGCAAATAGTGGGATTCGCCGAGCGCGTACGCGCTATAGCGCGAGCGCATCAGTTCGAGCGCGTTCGGCGCCGCAGCGCCACCGTCGATATATCGCCCGCAGCAATCCGCGAAACGCGGCGGCTTGTCGGTATCGCGCCGATTCGGCGCGGCGCCGCCGCACGGACAGTCGACGGGGCGCGGTTTCGCTGATGCAGTCATGTAAGGTCGAAGAAGGGTTTAACTCAGTCCGCGCGCGATCAGAATCTTCTGGATATCGCTGGTGCCTTCGTAGATCTGGCACACACGAACGTCGCGATAAATGCGTTCGACGGGGAAATCGCTCAGATAACCGTATCCGCCGTGAATCTGCAGCGCGGCCGAACAGATGCGCTCGGCCGATTCGGAGGCGAACAGCTTGGCCATTGCCGCTTCCGTCAGACAAGGCTGGCCCGCGTCCTTCAGCGCAGCCGCGTGCCAGATCAGCTGACGCGCCGCTTCGAGTTGCGTCGCCATGTCGGCGAGCCGGAACTGCACGGCCTGATGCGCAAAAAGCGGTTGCCCGAAGCTCTCGCGCTCCTTCGCGTACGCGAGCGCGGCTTCGAGTGCCGCGCGCGCCATGCCGACGCTCTGCGCGGCAATCCCGATGCGCCCGCCTTCGAGCCCCGACAGCGCGATCCGATAACCTTCGCCTTCCGCGCCGATCAGGTTCGCGGCGGGTACGCGGCAGTTGTCGAACACGATCTGCGCGGTATCGGACGAATGCTGGCCGAGCTTCTCCTCGAGCCGCGCGACGACATAGCCGGGCGCATCCGTCGGCACGATGAACGCGCTGATGCCGCGCTTGCCCGCGCTTTTATCGGTGACGGCCATCACGATGGCAACATTGCCGTTCTTGCCGCTCGTGATGAACTGCTTGACGCCGTTGAGCACGTAGGCGTCGCCATCGCGCGTGGCCGTGGTGCGCAACGCCGACGCGTCCGACCCAGCCTGCGGTTCGGTCAGACAAAACGCGCCGAGCATCTCGCCGCGTGCGAGTGGCGTGAGCCAGTCGCGCTTCTGCTGCTCGTTGCCGTACGTCAGCAGAATGCTGCAGACCGGGCAGTTATTGACCGAAATGGCCGTCGACGTGCCGCCGTCGCCCGCCGCGATTTCTTCGAGTATCACCGCGAGCGCGAGCGCGTCGAGCCCGGCGCCGCCGTATTCTTCGGGAACGAGCACGCCGTACGCGCCGAGTTCGGCAAGCTGGCGATGCACGTCAGCGGGAAACGTGCGCTCGCGGTCCCATTGCGCGGCGTTCGGCGTGATGGCTTCGCGCACGAAAGTGCGCACCGCGTCGCGGATCATCAGGTGGTCCTGATCGAGCAACATGCGGGTGTCTCCTGAATGTCTTTATTCGTCTGACAAAGTTGCCGTCAGTCCTACCAGTCGAGCGCCGTGCCGTCGTACTGGAAGAAACGTCCGTGAAAAAGGTGCGGCGTGCTCGCCGCCTGCGCCAGCACTTCGCGCATGCCGCGCACGCTTTGCGCCGGATCGACGGCAGCCGACGCACCGCCCATCTCGGTGCGCACCCAGCCCGGATGCAGCGACACGCAGGTCGCGCGGCGCGTCTGCACCGACGTCACCTTCAGCACCTCGTTCAGCGCCGCCTTGCTCGCGCGATACAGCCAGCCCGTCGTGCCCGTCGTCTCGCCGATGCTGCCCATGCGGCTCGACAGCACGGCCAGCACGCCCTGCGCGTCTTCGACGAGCGGCAGCAGAACCGGGATCAGCTGCATCGGCCCGCGCACGTTGGTTGCCATCACGAAGTCGAAGTCTTCCGCCGTGATCGCTTCGACGCCCTCAGTTTGCGGACCGTACACGCCCGATACGATCAGGGCTGCGTCGAGCCGCTCGCCGTCGAGTTTCAAGGCGAGCGCGGCGATGTCCTCGGGCACGGTGATGTCGAGCGAAAACGCTTCGGCGCCGAGCGCCACGAGTTCACCGAGCGATTCCGTATCGCGCGCGGTGGCCAGCACACGCCAGCCGTCGTGCCGATACTGTTTCACGAATTCGCGTCCGATGCCGCGCGACGCGCCTGCAATCAACACTGTTTTCATCGGGTGTCCTTTAGCGTTCGCGCGCGCAACATTGCGCGCGCTGTCAGTGAAACGATGCTTAAACCAGTTCGACGCCCATTGCCGTCGCTTCGCCGCCGCCGATGCACAGGCTCGCGACGCCGCGCTTCAGCCCGCGCTTCTTCAGCGCGCCTATCAGCGTGACGAGAATGCGTGCGCCCGATGCGCCGATCGGGTGGCCGAGCGCGCACGCGCCGCCGTTCACGTTGACCTTGTCGTGCGGCAGGTTGTGCTCTTTCATCGCGGCCATCGTGACGACGGCGAATGCCTCGTTGATCTCGTAAAGATCGACGTCTTGCGCTTTCCAGCCGTTCTTTTCGAACAGCTTGCGGATCGCGCCGACGGGCGCCGTCGTGAACTTCGCGGGCTCCTGCGCGAACGTGGTATGGCCGACGACGCGCGCGAGCGGCGTCACGCCGAGCTTCTTCGCCGTCGATTCGCGCATCATCACGAGCGCCGCTGCGCCGTCGCTGATCGACGACGAGTTCGCCGCCGTCACCGTGCCCGTCTTGCTGAACGCGGGCTTGAGCGTCGGAATCTTGTCGAGATTCGCCTTGAACGGCTGCTCGTCGCGCTCGACCGTCACGCTGCCCTTCTTGCCTTCGATCGTCACGGGTGCGATTTCCCACGCAAACGAACCGTCTTCGTTTGCGCGTTTCGCGCGCACCAGTGATTCGACGGCGAACTTGTCCTGCGCTTCACGGGTGAAGTCGAACGAGCCTGCACACTCTTCGGCGAAGGTGCCCATCAGGCGGCCCTTCTCGTACGCGTCTTCGAGACCGTCGAGGAACATGTGATCCATCACCTGGCCGTGGCCCATGCGCATGCCGCCGCGCGCCTTCGGCAGCAGATAGGGCGCGTTCGTCATGCTTTCCATCCCGCCCGCGACGATCACGTCGGCGGAGCCTGCCGCCAGCATGTCGTGCGCGAACATCGCCGCGCGCATGCCGGAGCCGCACATCTTGTTGACGGTGGTCGCGCCCGTCGACAGCGGCAGGCCTGCGCCGAGCGCCGCCTGGCGCGCGGGCGCCTGGCCCTGGCCCGCGGGCAGCACGCAGCCGATCACGGCTTCATCGACCTGTTCCGGCTTCAGACCCGCGCGCTCGACGGCCGCCCTGATCGCGACCGAGCCGAGTTGCGGCGCCGTCAGCGACGCGAACTCTCCCTGAAACGCGGCCATCGGCGTGCGCGCGACGGAAACGATGACAACGGGATCTTGTGTCTCACTCATGTTTCATCTCCTTGATAACACCGTGAACGACGGCGGCCACGTCGCCGAGCTTTGCGGCGTCGGCGGCGACCACGTCGTTGTCAGCCGAATGCGCGCGGCTCGCCGAAACGGCCGCGACGCAACTCGTGTAGGTTTCTTCGAGCTTCGCGGGATCTTTCACCGTCATGCCGAGATCGCGCACGCGTCCATCGTGCACGCCGTAGACCCAGCCGTGAACAGTGAGATCCTGGCCGCGCGCCCATGCGTCGTTGAGAATCGTCGTGCGGCACACGTTGACCACCTGCTCGATCGTGTTCAGCTCGACGAGGCGGCGATGGCGCGCTTCGCCCATCGGCCATTCTTCGAGCAGCGACGCATGCTTCGAGCGCACGTCCTGCACGTGATGCAGCCAGTTGTCCGCGAGACCGACACGCCGGCCGTGCAGCGCCGCACCGACGCCCGAGCAGCCGTAGTGGCCGACCACCATGATGTGCTTGATCTTCAGCAGATCGACGGCGAACTGGACGACGGACAGACAGTTCAGGTCCGAGTGCACGACGACGTTCGCGATATTGCGGTGAACGAACACTTCGCCGGGAGGCAGACCGATGATTTCATTGGCGGGCACACGTGAATCGGCGCAACCGATCCACAGGTACTCGGGCGCCTGCTGGTGCGCGAGACGCGAGAAGAATTCGGGGTCGTCTTCGAGCTTGTGCGTGACCCACGCGTCGTTGTTCGCGAAGAGCTGGGCGAGCGGATGTTCAGATGCGTTCGTAGTCATGATTCGTTCCGACGTAATCAGGTTGTTCGATGTTGTTCAGTGGTTGTTCAGTGCCGGATGCGGCGCCCGTTCAGGCGGCGCGCTCCGTTGGCGCAGCAGCAGTGTGACCGGCAGCGAAGCGTTCCGGATAGCGGACCGAAAAACGCAGGCTGCGATCGTAGGGATAAAAGTCGGGCAATTCGCCCCGCAGAATGTGGTCTTTGTGTTCTTGCCACAGCGCGGGGTCGAAGAAATCTGCGTGATGCTTGAGGAACGATTCGCGCACGCGCGGATCGCCGAGCAAAAAGGTGTGGTACGTCTCCGGAAAAATATCGTGCGGACCGACCGGGTACCACGGCTCGCCCGACATCTCATCTTCCTCGTTGCGCGGCGGCGGCACCGCGCGCACGTTGCAATCGGTGAGATATTCGATCTCGTCGTAATCGTAGAACACGACGCGCCCGTGCCGCGTGACGCCGAAGTTCTTGTACAGCATGTCGCCGGGAAAGATGTTTGCCTGCATCAGTTCCTTCACCGCATTGCCGTACTCGCGGATGCCATGCTCGACGTCGGCATCCGTGCCGTTCTGCAGGAAGATGTTGAGCGGCACCATGCGCCGCTCGATATACACATGCCGGATGACGAGGTTGTCGCCTTCGTGTTCGAGCATCGAAGGCGCTTCCTTTTCGAGCTCGCGAATGAGTGCATCGTCGAGCCGCGACAGCGGCAACGCGACGCTCGAATATTCGAGCGTATCGGCCATGCGTCCCAGACGGTCGTGGCGCTTGACGAGCTGATACTTGCCGACCACCTGTTCGCGCGTCGTCTCTTTCGGCGGCGGAAATGCGTCCTTGATCAGCTTGAACACGTACGGAAACGACGGCAGTGTGAACACGAGCATCACCATGCCCTTGATGCCGGGCGCGATGATGAACTGATCGCTCGAATGCTTCAGATGCCGCAGCAGATCGCGATAGAAGAGATTCTTCCCCTGCTTCTGCAAGCCCACCGACGTATAGATTTCCGCCTTCGGCTTGCCTTGCAGGATGCCGCCGAGAAACTCGACAAACGCGGACGGCACTTCCATGTCGACGAGGAAGTACGAATGCGCAAAGCTGAAGATGATCAGCAACTGGTCGCGCTTGCAGAGCAGCGCATCGAGCGCGAGCAGGCCAGGCTTCACGTGATGGATCGGCAGCGCGAACGGCACCATCGTGTCGCCGTTGATGATGCGCCCGATGATGTACGCCGCCTTGTTGCGGAAGAACAGCGACGACAGCACGTGAATCTGGAAATTGGGCGCTTCGTTGAACGTGCCGAAGTTGTCGCGTAACGCCTGGATCACGCATTGCACATCACGTGTCAGATTCTGGAACGGCGGGTTCAGCTGGAAGTTCGTGACGATGCGCTCCAGCGTGACAGCTAGGCCGTCCTTGCCGGGGTAATACGCGCGATACGTCGGCTTCGCGGCGGGTTCGTCGTTCTCGATGTACTCGGTCGAAATCGCGGGCCGCACGAAGATGAAATCGTTGTTGAAGTACGAGCGATGCAGGATATGGCAGCACACCGAATTGAAGAAGGTCTCCGCGCATTCGGGCTGCCGGTGCGTCGTCAACAGACCGATGTAGTGCAGCTTGATCTGCTGCCACACGTCGTCGCTGATGTTCTCCGCGTCGTACTCGTCTTCGAGTTTCTCGATGCACTCGCGCACGCGTTCGTCATACGACGTAATGCGGTCGCGTGCCAGTTTTTGCAGCCCGTGCCAGTCGGCGGCCTCGAAGAGATCTTTGGCGCGGATCGCGGCTTCGCGAAAGATGCAGTAATGCCGGTCGAACCCCGCGAGCAGCGTCTCCGCGACGTCGAAGCCGATCTGTGACGACAGCAGTTTGGGAAAGTGATTCATGTCGACCGTGCATTCGCTCAATGTTCGCTCAATGTCGTGAAGACTCCCGCGATTGTATCGCCCGGGTGAGCCTGGAAGACGCTCGCGAGCCTTTTGGGCGCGGCGCCTTCACATCGTCTTTGCTGCGTGTTGCAAGGCGTTCGGTGCATCTTCATGCAATGCCGCGCCAACTGTCCTGTTTGTCCAGCTATCTCCGGATCACGATTTTTCTTTCACCGCGTCTTCGTGCGCGGTTTTTTTCGCGTGACCATAACCGTCGCCGCGCGTGCCGCCTTCGAGCAGCGCGCGCGCCTGCGCTTCGTATTGCGCGAGGTCTTCGAGCGTCGCGTTCAGATCTTCGCGCTGACGTTCGAGCACTTCGCGATGCCGGACCACCGTCGCCAGAAACGCCTGCAACTGCGGCGTGGTATCCGTCGGCGAATCGTAGAGATCGAGCAGATCGCGGATTTCCGACAGCGTGAAACCCAGCCGCTTGCCGCGCAGCGTCAGCCGCAGACGCGTGCGGTCGCGGCCCGAGTACACGCGCCGCAGTCCGCTCGACCCTTCGCGGCTCGGTGAGAGTAAACCCTGGTCTTCGTAAAAGCGGATCGCACGCGGTGTCACGTCGAATTCGCGGGCCAGTTCGGTGATCGTGTATTGGGTGTTCATCGCGGAAGGTTCGCCGTGTCCGGTTTGTCAGACGGCCGGGCACAAAAACGGATTGAACGTTAGAATCGACGTTTACGTTATCGTCAACCTGAACAAAGCGCAACCACGCTGCAACGTGCAACCGGTCATGCAGCCGACGAAGGAACCCCCACGATGAACGCTCTCGAACACCAACTCGACTATCCATTCGCCGACGCGATGCCTGCGGCCGCCACGACCCAGGAGGTCGCGCCCGGCGTCTACTGGCTGCGCATGCCGCTGCCGTTCGCGCTCGATCACATCAACCTGTGGCTGCTGCGCGATGAAATCGACGGGCAGAAGGGCTGGACGATCGTCGACTGCGGCATCGCGTCCGACGAGATCAAGGCAAACTGGGAAAAGCTGTTCGACACGGCGCTCGAAGGCTTGCCCGTGCTGCGCGTGATCGTTACGCATTGCCATCCGGATCACCTCGGTCTCGCGAACTGGCTGTGCGAAGGCGGCGAGAAGAAACGTTGGAGCGTGCGTCTGTGGATCACGCTCGGCGAATACATGCTGGGCCGCGTGATGGCGGCGGGCGATGGCTCGAACGCGGGCGGCGAGGGCGCGGCGCGTCACTTCGCGCGGCACGGACTGCGCGACGAGGCATCGCTCGACAAGCTGCGCAATCGGAAGAGCTATTACGCGAACCTGGTGCCCGCCGTGCCGAGCCAGTACCGGCGGCTGCGCGAGGGCGATGCGCTGTCGATTGGCGGCCGCACGTGGCGCGTCGTGACGGGCTTCGGCCATTCGCCGGAGCACTGCGCGCTGCATGCGGAAGCGGACGGCGTGCTCATTTCCGGCGACATGGTGCTGCCGCGCATTTCGACGAACGTGTCCGTGTTCGACATCGAGCCGGAAGGCAATCCGCTCGCGTTGTATCTGGGTTCGCTGGGTCGCTACGAAACGATGGCCGCCGATACGCTCGTGCTGCCTTCGCACGGCAAGCCGTTTCGCGGGCTGCATACGCGGATCGGACAACTGCGCGATCACCACGCGGCGCGGCTCGCGGAAGTGCGCGCGGCCTGCGCGGAAAAGCCGTGCAGCGCGGCGGATATCGTCCCGATCATGTTCAGGCGCGCACTCGACATTCACCAGATGACCTTCGCGATGGGCGAAGCGCTCGCGCATTTGCATCTGCTGTGGCTGCAGGGCGAACTGAAGCGTGTGCACGGCGAGGATGGTGTGATCAGGTTCAACGCGTGATGTCGATGGCGTGATGCCTCAGGTGCGTCTGCGCTGAAAACGAGAAGCCCGGCCGCGTTTCGCGGGCCGGGCTTTATGCATCTGGCGAAGTCGGGTCGTGAAAACTACTGCACCGACACCGCCCCAAAATTCTGCCGTCCAAACGGGCTCACGTGATACCCGCTCACGTTCGTCCGCGTAATCGCAGCCGCCGTCGGATACCCGAGCGGAATCCACAGCGCTTCATCATGGATGATCTGCTGCGCGGCTTCATACGCCTTCGTGCGCTTGCTCTGATCGGCCGTTTCCTTGCCTTGCGCGATCAGTTTGTCGAGTTCCGGGTCGCAGTAGCGTGCGAAGTTGATCCCCGACTTCACCGCGTTGCAGCTGAAGAGCGGCGACAGATAGTTGTCCGGGTCGCCGTTGTCGCCCGCCCAGCCCATGAACAGCGTGTCGTGCTGGCCCTGCTTGGCCTGCTTGATCAATTCGCCCCATTCGATCACCTTCACCTCGGCCTTCACGCCGATCTTCGCGAAGTCCGCCTGCAGCATTTCCGCGCCCGCCTTCGGATTCGGGTTCAGCACGCTGCCGTTCGGACGCACCCAGATCGTCGTTTCGAAGCCGTTCGGATAACCTGCGTCGGCGAGCAGCTTCTTGGCCTTGTCGGTGTCGTACGGCCACGGCTTGACGGCCTTGTCGTAGCTCCATGTGTTCGGCGGATACGGATTGTTCGCGGGCGTCGCGGTGTTGTCGAACACGGCCTTCAGATACGACGTGCGATCGAACGCCATGTTCAGCGCGGCGCGCACCTTCTGGTTATCCAGCGGCTTCTTCTGCGTGTTCAATGCGACGAACGCCGTCATGAACGCGGGCGTCTGCACGATGGCGAGCGACTTGTCCTTCTTCGCGTCGGCGATATCCTGCGGCTTCGGCGACAACGCGATCTGACATTCGCCCGCTTTGACCTTTTGCGCACGCACGGCGGCGTCGGGCGTGATCGCGTAGATCAGCCGGTCGATCTTCGGTTTCGGGCCCCAGTACGTCGGGTTCACGTCATAGCGGATGATCGAGTCTTTCGTGTAGCCCTTCAGCACGAACGGACCGGTGCCGATCGGCTTCGCATTCAGATCGGCTGTCTTGTTCGCCTTCAGCAGTTGGTCCGCGTACTCGGCCGAATAGATCGACGCGAAACCCATCGTCAGGATCGACACGAAGGTCGCGTTCGGCTCGTTCAACTCGAACTTCACCGTGTTGTCGTCGACCTTCGACACCGACTTGATCAGCTTCACGAGGCCCATCGACTGCGCATGCGGAAAGCCGCTCGCGCCCGCGACCTTGTGCCACGGGTTGTTCTCGTTGAGCATCCGGTCGAAGGTGAACACGACGTCGTCGGCGTTCAGCGCGCGCGTGGGCTTGAAGTAGTCGGTGGTCTGGAACTGCACGCCCGGGCGCAGATGGAACGTGTAGGTAAGGCCGTCGCTGCTCACGTCCCATTTGTCGGCGAGCGCGGGCGCGACTTTTTTGGCCGCCTCGTCGTACGATACGAGCGAATTGAAAATCACATCCGCCGAGGCATTGGTCGTGACGAGCGAGTTGTACTGGACGACGTCGAAGCCGTCAGGACTCGATTCCGTGCAAACCGTGAGCGGTTTCGCGACGGACAGCGCGGGCGCGATGGCGAGGGCCGTCAGTGTCGCGGCGGCAAGCAACTTGAAACGCATAAGATCTCCCGGGATTTCGAATTGTTCGTGGCGGGGCGGCGTCGTGCGTGCTGCTGCGAACGACGCGCTCCGGGCGGGCTGTCACGCATTGACTTTGAAACGGTTCCGGCGATTTCACCCTTGGTGCCAACTCCTGCCGGTTCTGGCGCAAGCTTATCGAAGGCTCACGGCAGCGACAACAATTGAATCCGCATAACCATATTGCTGGCTGTCTTCGCCTAGCGGCTGGCGTAGTCCACGAGATACGCGATGCCTTCGATCGCGCGCGAGCCATACCACGACACCATTTCGCCATCGATCAGTTCGATCCGCTTGCCTTTGAAGCGCGTGTCGTGTGAGAGCGAGTCGCAATGCTGCCGGGTGAAGCGATACGGTTCGCTCGACAGCAGCACGCGGTCGGCCTGGGCGAGCCACGCGGCGTCGAGATTGAACGAAGGATAGCGCGCCGCGCCTTTTTCGCCGCCGCGCACGTCGGGCAGTGTGTGCCAGTTCACAAGGCGCAGCATCGCGGAGATGTAGGTGTCGCGCGCGACCGTCATCCACGGTTCGCGCCAGATGGCGTAGAGCACCTTTTGCATTGGCCATGCGCGCGACGCGCATGCGTGCAGTTGCTTTTCAAGCGAGGCGCTCAACTCGCGCGCTTCGTCTTCCCGGTCGAAGAGCGCGCCGAGCAGTGCATACAGCGCGAGGTTATCGCGAGGCTCCAGCGGATGCGTAACGACTATATGCGGCACGAACGCGCGCAGTTGCTCGACGGTATCGCGCTCGTTTTCGTCGATATTGACGATCACATGCGTCGGTTGCAGTGCGCGCACGGCATCGATTTTCACCGCCTTCGTGCCGCCGACTTTCGGCACGTGGCGCACCTGGTTGCGCGGATGCACGCAAAAACCCGTGCGGCCGACGATCTGCGCGTCCAGTTTCAGAGCAAAGAGAAGTTCGGTGAGGCTCGGCACCAGCGACACGATGCGCGCGCCGCGTTCCGCTGTCGCGTGCTCGATACCGGCTGCATCGACGACACGCGTGGTCATGCGCTACTGCGCGGCGCGCGGCTTGCGCGGCGCCTTTTCGAACACGGCGTCGTAGAGCCAGCGCGGCGCGACGTGCAGCAGCATCGCCGCGAAGCGCATCTGCCACGGGAAGATCGCGAAACGCTTTTTGCGCGCGATCGCCTCGGCGACCTTGGCGGCGAAGCGGTCCGCGTCCATCAGAAAGGGCATCGAGTACGGGTTGTGCGCCGTCATCGGCGTGCGGATGTAGCCGGGCGCGATCGTTGTCACCGACACGCCGAGCGGCCGCATCTCGACTCGCAGCGCCTCCAGATACTTGAGCGCCGCCGATTTCGACGCGCTGTAAGCGCCCGAACCCGGCAGGCCGCGCACGCCCGCGACGCTTGCAATGCCGACGAGCGCGCCCTTGTGCGCCGCGATCATCGCCTGCGCGAAGGGCTCGAAGGTCGCGACCATGCCGAAGTAGTTGACGTCCATCACGTCGCGGAACGTCTGCAGATCGCCGTGACCCGTGACGGCGCCGCGGCTGATGCCCGCGTTCGCGATCACGATGTCGGGGCAGCCGTGTTCCGCGATGAACTGCTGCGCGGCCTGCGCGAGCGCGTCAGCGTCCCGCACGTCGACGCAATAGCCGGAGATGGTGTTCTGGGGATGGGACTGCTGGAAGCGGGCGAGCGCGTCGCCCCGGCGGGCGACGAGGCCGAGAATCGCGCCGCGCCGCGCGTATTCCGCGGCGAGCGCTTCGCCTATGCCACTCGACGCGCCGGTGATGAAAACCTTCAGCGGTGAACTCATGCCGGCGCGGGTGTCGAATTACATCTTCTTGGCGCGAACCTGCGCGACCAGGTAGTCGAGCACCTGGATCGTGCCCGGCAGGCTGTTGGTCTGCGCCGGGCCCGTTTCGTACTTGCCTTGCACGGCGAGCGTCGGCACGCCGTCGATACGGAAGTCTTCGATCAGCTTCTTGTCACGCTGAACCGCGCTCTGCGTCGAGAACGAGTTGTACGCGTCCATGAACTTCTTCGAATCGACGCCGTTCTTCGCGAGGAATTTGGCCTGATCTTCCGGCGTCAGCAGGTAGTTCTTGTTGACGTGGATTTCATGGAAGATGGTCGGCGTGAGCTGGTTTGCGAGGCCGAGTGCGTCGACTGCGTGATAGAGCTTCGAGTGCGGGATGAAGTCGTCGCGGAACGCAACGGGCACGCGCTTGAAGACGACGTCCGGACCCTGTTTCTTGATCCATGCTTCCAGATACGGATCGAACTCGTTGCAGTGCGGGCAGCCGTACCACATGAACTCGATGACTTCGATCTTGCCGGCAGGCGCTTCGACCGGCTGCGGTGTGGACAGCACGGTGTAGTCCTTGCCGGCGACGGGCGCAGCGGGCGCCGCTTGTGCCGCGCCGGCAACGATGCCGAGCGAAAGGAAAAGAATGCTGAGCAGTTTTTTCATGTCTTGTGAACCCAATCAGGGAAAGTAACGGTGGCCGGCTGTTGCGCGCCGCGACCGCAACGGATTCGACGGCAGGCTTCTGCCGCACATGAGACTTGCGCCGCGCGCCGAAGGTTCAGCGGCGGCGCATGACAACGCATTACCGAATGTGAATCACTGCTTGCTGAAACGGATCACGGCCGTATCGACACCCGCGTCCGACAGACGCTGACGCGTGGTGTTCATGTCCTCGAACTTCGAGAACGGGCCGATACGCACGCGATAGTACGTCACACCGCCTGCATCGCGCTGTGTGACCTTCGATTCGAAACCCTGGAATGCGAGACGTGCGCGCTGCTGTTCGGCGTCGGCGGCCGTCTTGTAGGCACCGACCTGCAGCAGATACCCCGTGTTCGCGTCGGCGGCGGCAGGCGGCGCGCCGTTCGTGTTCGGCGTTGAGCCGGCCTTCGGCGGCTGCGTGGGCGCATTGTTGGCCGTGGTCGGCGCGTTCGTCGGCGCATTGGTTGGATTAGGCGCCTTCTTCGGCGGAATCATCGCCGTGGCCGTGCCGTTGTTCGCGTTCGCACCGTTGTCCTGCGCGGGCTTCGGCGCGACGGCGACGCCGTTGTTGTTCGACGGCGGCACTTCGACGATCTGCGGCTCTTCGAGCATGCCCGAGCTCTGCGTCTGATTCGTGGTCTGTCCGGGCGCCGTGTTGGGCGGCGCGGGCTGCGCCGCTTGCGGCACCGGCTGGCCAGGACTCTTGCCCTGCAGCGGACGGTTCGGATCGTACTGCGGCTGGCTTGCACCGCTATCGGATGCAGCGGGCGGCGCGACCTTCGCGACGAACGGCGTGGGTGCGCGCGTGATGTAGAGCGCCACCACCACCGCGATGGCCAGGCCGACGATCAGGCCCAGCACGATGCCGAGAAAAGTACCCCCGGTCTGTTTAGACTGCTTTGTAGTGCGGCGTGGTTTTGCCATCGTCTAATTCACCTGCAAATGGAAATCTGGAATGACCGTCGATTATAGCGACGGTCATCCGGCTCGCGTCCCGAATAAATTCAATTAAACCGCGGGGAGATTACATTTTGGCGGGTGCCGATACACCGATCACAGCGAGGCCATTCGCCAGCACCTGGCGCGTCGCCGCGAGCAGCGCGATGCGCGCGTTGCGCGGCGCTTCGTCGTCGACCAGAACGCGTTCGGCATTGTAGAACGAGTGAAATTCGCCTGCGAGGTCGCGCAGATAGAACGCGACCGCGTGCGGCGCGAGTTCGTCGGCGGCATGCGTCAGCATGTCGGGGAATTCGGCGAGCTTCTGCAGCAGCGCCATCGCGCGCTCGCTATCCAGCGGCGACAGATCGACGATGGGCAGCCCCGTTTCATCGGCACCGTAGCGCGACTTCCATTCGTTGATCACCGAGCAGATGCGCGCGTGCGCGTACTGCACGTAGTACACCGGATTCTCGTCGTTCTGCTTGAGCGCGAGGTCGACGTCGAACACGAACTCCGTGTCGGCCTTGCGCGAGATCAGGAAGAAGCGCACCGCGTCGCGGCCGCGGCGAATCGTCTCTTCGTCGAGCAGATCGGGCGCGGCTTCCTGGCCCGGGACTGCGCCACCCGACCATTCGATCAGATCGCGCACCGTCACGTAGCTGCCCGCGCGCTTCGAGATCTTCACTTCCTGGCCGTCGCGCATCACGGTGACCATCTTGTGCAGCACGTAGTCGGGATAGCCCTTCGGAATGCCGATGCCGAGACCCTGCAAACCGGCGCGCACGCGCGCGATCGTGCCGTGATGGTCCGAGCCCTGGATGTTGATGACCTTCGTGAAGCCGCGCTGCCACTTGGTCTCGTGATACGCGACGTCGGGCACGAAGTACGTGTACGTGCCGTCGGACTTGCGCATCACGCGGTCCTTGTCGTCGCCGTCGTCGGTGGTGCGCAGCCACAGCGCGCCTTCCTGCTCGTAGGTCTTGCCCGCCGCGATCAGCTCGTCCACCGTCTTCTCGACGCGGCCTTCCTTGTACAGCGACGATTCGAGGTAGTACTGGTCGAACTTCACGCCGAACGCCTGCAGGTCCATATCCTGCTCATGACGCAGATAGGCGACGGCGAAGCGGCGGATCGCTTCGAGGTCTTCGACGTCGCCCGCGCCCTTGACGGGCTCGCCGTCGCTGGCCGAGACGGTTTCGCCGTTCAGGTAGTCGCGTGCGATATCGGCGATGTATTCGCCGTTGTACGCGGCTTCGGGCCAGCCTGCGTCGCCCGGCTTCAGGCCGCGGGCGCGCGCCTGCGTCGAGATGGCGAGATTGCCGATCTGCACGCCGGCGTCGTTGTAGTAGAACTCGCGGTGCACGCCGTAGCCTTGCGATGCAAGCACGTTCGACATCGCGTCGCCGAGCGCGGCCTGGCGGCCGTGGCCGACGTGCAGCGGGCCCGTCGGGTTCGCCGACACGAACTCGACCAGCACGCGCTTGCCGGCGTCGCGCTGCGAGCGGCCGAACGCGTCGCGCTGTGCGAACACGGCGGCGATCACGGACTGCTTGGACGCCGCCGACAGGCGCAGGTTGATGAAGCCCGGACCGGCCACTTCGGCGCTCTCGACGAGGCCCTTGGCGAGCGGATGCGCGGGCAGCGCATCGACGATCTGCTGCGCGAGCTGGCGCGGATTGGCGCGCAGCGGCTTGGCAAGTTGCATCGCGACGTTGCACGCGACGTCGCCGTGCGCGGCGACTTTCGGTCGTTCGAGCGTGATGGCGGGCGCGATGAACGCGGCTTCGGATTCGCCTTGAGTGGCCTGGGCGACCTGCTTGACGACGTCGGTCAACAGGGTTTCGAGAGTGTGTTTGTGTGCAGGCAGCATGCTTGTTGCGAGTCCAGTGAGGCAGTCCGATGAAGCGGGGCAGCGCCGCGAACGGCGCGAAGCCGGGCCGTCGACGGCGTGGAAAGCACGAGGGCGCACGATGCTCGGCGCCGGCTCGTGCGACTGCAGCGGCGCGGCGAACCGTGGCAACCGTGTCGAACACGCGCGGCCGCGATGCGGCGGAGCGTGCCCGGGCGCACGGCAGCGAGCTTTTTCCGTCAATGTCGGATTTTAGCAGGTGCTAATATGTCCAATGAGATGCCCAGCAAGGGCCGTGGCCGTCAACCCGCCGTCAAACGGCGGGCGGGCGCGCAAACGGAACTCGTGCGGCTGGCCGCGCGGGAAGCCAACATAACGAAAAGGGAACCGTCATCATGCTGATTACTTTCAAATGCCGCTCCGCGCCCGACGTAGTGATGCTGGAGAACCTCGCCCAGTATTTGCTGGGCATCATCGGCAAGCGGCTCGGCGCACGCGGTGTGATCAGTCACGACGAACTGGGCGTGGCGATCACGAAGCTCGAAGCGGCCATCGTCACGGACAAGCAGGAACGCGCCGAGCATGAAGGCCACTTCCACGAAGGCGAGGAAGGGCACGAGCATCACGAGATTCCCGTCGGGCTCGCGCAACGGTCGTTCCCGTTCCTCGACATGCTGCGTGCGGCGCAGAAGGAAAATACAGATATCGTTTGGGGTATCTGAGGCACAAGCAAAAAGCCCGTCGTCACCGACGGGCTTTTTTCATTGCGTTGCTGCTTATCGGCGCGCTTACTGGCTCGCACCTTGCGGAGCAGCCGCGGGCGCGGCCTCGCCATTCTTCGACTTCTTCTTTTTCGGCTTCTTCACATGCTTGACGGTGGGCGGCGAATACGAGCTCACCGCACTCGATCCACCCGGCGCCTGAGGCTGGGCCTCGGACAGCGGCGCGATGGCGGCGAGCGATAACGCGGTCAACATCAGCGTCAGCTTCTTCATACGATTTTCTCCGTTGACGGTTGCAAGTCGTTGCGCCGACGCGTTTTTTGTTCGCGTCTGGCGGGGCGGCAGGTCATGCCCGAGCAGTCTACAAAGCCGAAAATATCCGCTGTGCTTTCAACTGAAAATATTCAGCCTTCGGCCCGCGATATAGTCCTGCCCCCGCGTTCCGTCCTAGAGCAGCGGCGCGAGCGCACGCCGGGCATCTTCCTTCGACAGCGACATCCGCTGCGCGTAGTCCTCCAGCTGATCCTGGCCGATCTTGCCGACCGAGAAATACGTGCTGTCGGGATGCGCGAGATAGAAGCCGGACACGCTCGCCGCGGGCAGCATCGCGAGCGACTCGGTGACGCTCATGCCGATCTCATCGGCCTGCAGCACGGTGAACATGTCGCGCTTGACGAGGTGATCCGGGCACGCCGGATAGCCCGGCGCCGGACGGATGCCTGCGTACTTCTCGGCGATCAGCGCATCGTTGTCGAGTGTTTCGCCCGACGCGTAGCCCCACAGGTCGCGGCGCACGCGCGCGTGCATCGCTTCGGCGAACGCTTCCGCGAAACGGTCGGCCAGCGCTTTGAGCATGATCGCGCTGTAGTCGTCGTGATCCTTTTCGAACTGCTTTTCCTTCACGTCGACGCCGAGGCCCGCCGTGACCGCGAACATGCCGATGTAGTCGGCCACGCCCGAATCCTTCGGCGCGATGAAGTCGGCGAGCGAGCGGTTCGGCCGCGTCACGCCGTCAACCACGGGGCGCACGCTCTGCTGGCGCACGTTGCGCCATGTCAGCGCGACTTCGCTGCGCGATTCGTCCGTGTAGATTTCGATGTCATCGTCATTGACGGTGTTCGCGGGCAGCAGCGCAATCACGCCGTTGGCCGTGAGCCAGCGCCCCTGAATGAGCCGCGCGAGCATCGACTTCGCATCCGAGAACACGCGCCGCGCCGACTCGCCGACGATCTCGTCGTTGAGAATGGCGGGGTACGGACCGGCGAGATCCCACGTCTGAAAGAACGGGCCCCAGTCGATATAGTTCGCGAGTTCGTTGAGATCGAAGTTCTTGAACACGCGGCGGCCGATGAACTTCGGCTTCACGGGCTGATACGCGCTCCAGTCGATCTTCGTCCTGTTCGCGCGCGCTTGCGCGAGCGTGACGAGCGGCAGCGCTTTCTTGTTCGCGTGCTGGTCGCGGATGCGGTCGTAGTCCGACTTCAGTTCGTCGAGATACTTCGCCGCGCCTTCGTCGGACAGCAGGTTCGACGCAACCGACACCGAGCGCGACGCATCCGGCACGTACACGACGGGGCCTTCGTAGTTCGGCGCGATCTTCACGGCCGTGTGCACGCGCGACGTGGTCGCACCGCCGATCAGCAGCGGAATCTTCTTCACGCGGAAGTAGTCGTCGCGCTGCATTTCCGCTGCGACGTAGGCCATTTCTTCAAGCGACGGCGTGATCAGACCCGACAGCCCGATGATGTCCGCGCCTTCGACTTTCGCCTTCGCGAGAATCTCGTTGCACGGGACCATCACGCCCATGTTGACCACTTCGAAGTTATTGCACTGGAGCACCACCGACACGATATTCTTGCCGATGTCGTGCACATCGCCCTTGACGGTGGCGATGACGATCTTGCCTTTCGCGCGCACGTCGCCGCCCGCTTCGGCGAGCAGACGCTTTTCTTCCTCGATGAACGGAATCAGATGCGCGACGGCCTGCTTCATCACGCGCGCCGACTTCACCACTTGCGGCAGGAACATCTTGCCCTGGCCGAACAGGTCGCCGACGATGTTCATGCCGTCCATCAGCGGGCCTTCGATCACGTTGATCGGGCGGCCGCCGCCGTTCATGATGTTCGCGCGCGCTTCTTCCGTGTCGTCGACGATGAAGTTCGTGATGCCATGCACGAGCGCATGCGCGAGACGCTTCTCGACGGGCTGGTTGCGCCATTCGAGGTTCTCTTCCTTCTTCGCTGCGCCCGTCTTGAACTTGTCGGCGATTTCGAGCAGACGGTCGGTCGCGTCTTCACGGCGATTCAGCACGACGTCTTCGACGCGCTCGCGCAGATCGGCGTCGAGATCGGCATACACGCCCAGCTGGCCCGCGTTGAGGATGCCCATGTCCATGCCCGCCTGGATCGCGTGATACAGGAACACGGTGTGAATCGCTTCGCGCACGGGGTCATTGCCGCGGAACGAGAACGACACGTTCGACACGCCGCCGCTCACCTTCGCATACGGCAGGTTCTGCTTGATCCAGCGCGTCGCTTCGATGAAGTCGACGGCGTAGTTGTTGTGCTCTTCGATGCCCGTCGCGATCGCGAAGATGTTCGGATCGAAGATGATGTCTTCGGGCAGGAAGCCGGCTTCGTTGACGAGAATGTCGTACGAGCGCTTGCAGATTTCCGTCTTGCGCGCGAACGTGTCGGCCTGACCCTGTTCGTCGAACGCCATCACGACGCTCGCCGCGCCATAGCGGCGAATCAGCTTCGCATGATGAACGAACTGTTCCTTGCCTTCCTTCAGCGAGATCGAGTTGACGATGGCTTTGCCCTGCACGCATTTCAGGCCCGCTTCGATCACATCCCACTTCGACGAGTCGATCATGATCGGCACGCGCGCGATGTCCGGCTCCGACGCGATCAGATTCATGAAGCGCACCATCGCGGCCTGTGAATCGAGCATCGCTTCGTCCATGTTGACGTCGATGACCTGTGCGCCGTTCTCGACCTGCTGGCGCGCGACGGCCAGCGCTTCATCGAACTGGCCGTTCAGGATCATCCGTGCGAATGCCTTCGAGCCCGTCACGTTGGTGCGTTCACCGACGTTGATGAAGAGCGTCCCCGAAGTGACGTTGAACGGCTCGAGGCCGGAAAGGCGCATCGTGTGATCGGTCATGGTTGGTGTGCGTGTTTCGTCAGTGCGTCAATGCTTCGGTGATCTCGTGCGCGGCGCTTTCCGCGTTGCTTCGCGCGTTACGTGCGCCGCTTGCCTGGCTGTTTATGCAGCGTCGCGATACTGGCTCGGCCACTTGCGCGGCTTCACGTCGTTCAGCGCCTTTGCGATCGCGGCGATGTGTTCCGGCGTCGTGCCGCAGCAGCCGCCCGCGATGTTCACGAGCCCTGCCTGCGCGAATTCCTTCAGCAGGCCGGAGGTATCGGCGGGCAGTTCGTCGAAGCCTGTGTCGCTCATCGGATTCGGCAAGCCCGCGTTCGGATAGCACGACACGTAGGTGTCGCACAGCTTCGCGAGTTCGGCGATGTACGGGCGCATCAGCGCCGCGCCGAGCGCGCAGTTCAGCCCGAACGTGAGCGGCTTCGCGTGGCGCAGCGAATTCCAGAACGCTTCGACCGTCTGCCCGGACAGAATGCGGCCCGATGCGTCCGTCACCGTGCCCGAGATCATGATGGGCAGACGTTCGCCCGTGTCCTCGAACAGTTCGTCGAGCGCGAACAGCGCGGCCTTGGCGTTCAGCGTGTCGAAGATCGTTTCGACGAGGAACAGGTCCGCGCCGCCTTCCATCAGCGCCTTCGCCTGCTCGTAGTAGGCGGCGCGCAGTTCGTCGAACGTGACGTTGCGTGCACCCGGATCGTTCACGTCGGGCGAGATGCTCGCCGTTTTTGGCGTCGGTCCGATTGCGCCCGCGACGAAGCGCGGCTTGTCGGGCGTCGAGTATTTGTCACACGCCGCGCGCGCAAGCTTTGCCGATTCGAGATTCATCTCGACGGCAAGCGCTTCCATGCCGTAGTCGGCTTGCGCGACGGTCGTTGCGCCGAACGTGTTGGTTTCGATGATGTCCGCGCCCGCCGCGAGATATTGCTCGTGAATCTCGCTGATGATTTGCGGCTGGGTGATCGACAGCAGTTCGTTGTTGCCCTTGATGTCGCGCGCATAGTCCTTGAAGCGTTCGCCGCGGTAGGCGGCTTCGTCGAGCTTGTAGCGCTGGATCATCGTGCCCATTGCGCCGTCCAGAATCAGGATGCGCGATTCGAGCAACGCGGGCAGGGCCGCACCGCGCGTGTAGGCGGCGCGGGCGGGAACGGCTGACGGGGCGGGCTGGTTCATGGTCTGATCGGGCTCGTGCCGGCACGGCCGGCTTTTTTTCAGGAAACTCAATATTGTAGCCGCACGGTCGCGGGCGCGCCCGGCGTCGTGGCTGTGGCGGGATGTCGGCCCCGCGAGGCGCGGCGAATGCCCGGAATGTAGCGCGACAAGTATTTCTTTCGCTGCTTGCTCAACGCATGCAACCCGCGTTGCGCGCCATGTACGCGGCGGCTGGCCGTATTAAACGAAAAACCCCGTCCGGCGATACCGGACGGGGTTGATGGGAACGTGTCGCCAAAGGGTGGCGCGTGACGGCTAGTGAAGAATGACCGGTTGGTTCATCAGACTGTCGAATTGACCGAGAAATTCGTCCACTTCGTCGAGCGTCGGTTCGTCTTCGATCAGCTTCTGCACGTGTTCGCGGAAACTGGCTGCCATCTCACCGTCGATATAAATCTCGCGCTGCGTATTTTTGTCGACGATCTCATACCCGCCGGACTTCATCGCGATATGGCCGTCTTGCGGCGGAAACTCGACGACACAATAGTTGGGGCTGTTGTAGATCATTTGCATGGCGACACTCCTTATTTCCGATGGCTCCGGGCCAGTGTTGCACCGTAGATGGAGCCCTTGGTTTGGAATTCAAGGGGTGGGTCCGGCGTGACGCTACCCATTCTCCGGACCTATCTGTTAGACCCATTTTTGCAGAAACGATTCAAGCAAAGCGGTGAAGCGTTGCGACTGTTCGATCGGTGCGAGATGAGCCGCGTCGAGCAACTCGAACTGCGCGTCCCGGATGGCATTCGCAATTTCCTGTGTAGCAGCAGGTGGCGTGCCTGCGTCGTGGCGTCCAGCCACAGCAAGAGTGGGAAGGGCGATCTCTTTCAGTCTACTGCGCGCATCGAAATCGCGCAGTGCAAAGCACGCCTGCGCATAACCTTCAGACGAAGTGCTCTCGAACACCTCCCGGATCTGTTCGACGACTTCTGGATGCGCGCCGCGAAAGTCCGCCGTCAGCCAGCGTTCCAGCGTCGCCTGGGCCAAGGCTGCCACGCCTTCGTCGCGCGCCTTCGCCGCCCGTTGTTCCCATACGGCGCGTCCATCGGCAGGCGATGCGGCGTGCGTATCGGCGAGCGTCAATGTCTCGATGCGCGTTGGGTTGTCCAAAGCGAACTGCTGCGCGATCATGCCGCCCATCGACATTCCGACAATATGCGTCTTCTGTACGCCAAGCGCATCCAGCAGTGTGCGCAGATCCTGCGACAAATCTGCAACACTGAACTGCCTGTCCGATATCGCCGTTTGACCGTGACCGCGCACGTCGTAGCGCAAGACCGTGAAGTCGTCGCGGAAGTAGCCTGCGAGCTGATCCCAGATCGACAGATCGCCGCCCAGCTGATGAATGAACGTGAGCCAGGGGCCCCCGCCTTCATTGCTCAGGACGTAGCGCGTATCGATGCCATTCACATTGATTTGCATGCGGACTCCATAGGTGATGTCGCAATGAAAGAGCGAACGGATCGGCGATTCATGCAATGCAATTCATGGGATTCGCATGAACGGCCGGCGCGAGTCGAGCGCCTTGAAAAGTGCTCTTCGAGCGCGCCTCGTCGTGCGATCGATGCAGTCGCCAGAAGTTTCTGGCACAGAGTGTCGTCTCGATCATGTTCCGGTGAGCACAGTGTCCTCCACTGCGAAGGACCTGTTCGTGTCAGGGCTTTTCAGGCCCTGCACCAGGATCGGTCACGGACGGTTGCGAAGGACCGGGCGACGCGTCGTCGGACGATGCATCGTTGCCGGTGGCATCCGGCGGCGCGATCTTGCCACGCCATACAAGCTCTATCTGCGTTCCGTTCGGCTCGGTTTGCACGAGACGCGCGGGCAGCCACCCGAGCGACGGCGCGAGCCACACGTCGATGCGCCGGCGATCGCCTTCGCGCCGTGGCAGCCGCATGAAATGACGCGCATCGATGATGCCCTGGTCGGTGCGCACGGACTCGTCGCCGATTGTCTCGATAGGCCAGATTTCGCCGCTGTCGTTATCGGTGACATAGAACTGCCGCGTGACGCCGGGCTGATACGCGCCGGGGTCGCCGCGCACGAGACTCGCTAGCTGCATCACCATGCTGAAGCGGTCTTGCGCGCCGTCCTGGAGCGGCAGCGTAGTCGGCGTACGCGTGAAGCCGATCTCTTTCGTGTCGCGATGGAAGGTGGTGACGTCTTCGCCGCGACGGCCACGCTTTTCGATGTACTGATCAGGCGCGAGACCGAATGCATCGACATGTCCGCGGCTCGCATAGCTGAACGTGCCGACGAACGGCAAGGGCACCGACACGATCACGTCGTACGAGCGGCCGTCGCTGGACCAGTGGATCGTGCCGGGCTGGTTGCGCACGCCGTTGTAGAACGTGTCGTATTGCAGGTTGCCCGACGGCGGCACGGAGAATTTCACGCCGGGCGCCGTGTTTTGCGCGTGGCCCTGGCCTGTGGCGTTGGGATTGGCGTTCGAACCCGTTGCTCCCGACGCGGGCGACGCAACGCTCGCAGCCGACGCTTCTTCAGGTGCGCTTGCCGGTTCGCTTGCCGGTTCGCTCGCCGGTTCGGTTGCGGGTGCTGTTTCGTGCGGCTTTAGACCCGAGCGCGTCGCGGTCAACACATGTTTGCGCGGAGCATGCGCGGGGCGAGCCGGCGCAGCGGGCGCCGCCTTCGCGGGAGGCGGCGAGCCGGCCGCCTGCGTTTCGATGCGCTCCGGCTTGAGCAGCGCGACCTGCACGGGCACGTGTTCGGGCGACACCGGCTTGAACGTGCCGTGATGCCGTTCGAACCATTGCGCGGCGATGAAATGCGTGCCGGCCACGATCGCCAGCACGCCTGTCCAGCGCAGACGCGACGCGCGGCGCTGCGCGCGGGCGAGACGTGCAGGCGTGATCGAACGGACAACGGATGGAGACGACATCAGAAGCAGTATCTATGAAGGCAGGATGCACAGCATGGCGCGACGGAGCAAGTTTCGACCGCGCGGCGCGGTCAAGCGTTCCACGCGCTCATCGCGCCGTCGGACTATAGCCGAGTTCGTACGATAGCTTCTGCGCGCACTCGCGCAGCGCGATATCGACTTCGCCGCCCCACGCGATATCGAAAGCGCCTTCGTGACCCAGCGCAATCAGCCCGAGCGCGAGATCGCCATTCGAATCGAACACGGGCGTGCAGAACGCGTGGATGGTCGGCAGCAACATGCCTTCGACGCGCGCCGAACCCTTGGCGCGCACTTCGTCGAGCACGCGTTCGACGTCCTCCGGCGTGCGCGGGCTGTTTGTGGCGGCCCAGCGCTGCGTGTCGGCGAGTTCGCGCGCGATCATCGCCGCCGTCTTGCCGCGCGGCAGATACGCGGCGAACAGCAGACCCGTCGCGGAACTGAGCATCGGCATTACATCACCGAGTTTCAGTGAAGCCTTCGCCGGATAGCTCGATTCCATCCAGTGCACGACGGTCGGCCCCTGGTTGCCCCACACGGCGATGCCCACTGTCATATCGAGCCGTTCGCGCAGTTCGGCGAGCGCGATGCGCGCGAGCTTCACGCCGTCGACGCGCGCGAGCCGCGCCAGCCCGAGCTGCAGCGCGAAGCCGCCGAGTTCGTAGCGCCCCGTCAGCGGATCCTGCGCGACGACGCCGAGACGCTGGAAGCTCACCAGATAACGATGCGCCTTCGCGGGACTCATGCCGGCGCGCTGCGCGAGATCGCGCAGCATCATCGCGCGCGGCTCGTGCGTGAGCACGTCGAGCAGACGGAATCCGACTTCGATCGACTGGATGCCCGAGCGCAGCTTTTCCTCGCCGCTTTCGTGCGGGTCGGTGGTGTCGTCGTCGACGGTGTCGAGCGGTTCGGCGGCTTCGGCATCCTTGCGGATCGAACTGGAGCGGGCGGTCGGGGGCATAGGAAACGGTTGAACATTGAGCGAAAAACGGCGTTGCGCAAGCGGGCGTCTGTCAGCAGCACATCGCCACCGTTAAGCATCCGCCTAGGCCGCGCCGATTCACCATCGTAGAATAGATTCCTCTTATCGTCATCCACACGCTTTTTCCGCCATGAAACTTGCCTCGCTGAAGGACGGCACGCGCGACGGTCAACTGATCGTCGTTTCCCGCGACCTGCATACGGCCGCCGTCGCCGACGCCATCGCACCGACGATGCAGCGCATCCTCGACGACTGGACCTTCTACGCGCCGCAACTGCGCGACCTGTACGACGAGCTGAATCAGGGCCGTGCGCGCAACACCTTTTCGTTCGACGCGAAGGAATGCATGGCGCCGCTGCCGCGCGCGTTCCAGTGGGCCGACGGCTCCGCGTATGTGAATCACGTCGAACTGGTGCGCCGCGCGCGCGGCGCCGAAATGCCGCCCGAATTCTGGACCGACCCGCTGATGTACCAGGGCGGCAGCGACGACTTCATCGGGCCGAAAGACGACATCGTGTGCGCGTCGGAGTCGTTCGGCATCGACTTCGAGGCGGAAGTCGCCGTCGTCACGGGCGATGTGCCGATGGGCACCAGAGCGGACCAGGCGTTGAAGAGCATCCGCCTCGTCACGCTCGTCAACGACGTATCGCTGCGCAATCTGATTCCCGCCGAACTCGCGAAGGGCTTCGGCTTTTTCCAGAGCAAGCCGGCGACGTCGTTCGCGCCCGTTGCCGTGACGCCCGACGAACTCGGCGACACGTGGCGCGAAGGCCGCGTGCATCGTCCGATGATCGTTCACTGGAACGGCAAGAAGGTCGGTCAGCCCGACGCGGGCACCGACATGGTGTTCCACTTCGGCCAGCTGATAGCGCATGCCGCGAAGACGCGCAATCTGCGCGCGGGAGCGATTGTCGGTTCGGGCACCGTGTCGAACAAGGACGCGAAGCGCGGCTATTGCTGTATCGCCGAAAAGCGCTGCCTCGAAACGATCGAGCACGGCAGCGCGCAGACGGAGTTCATGAAGTTCGGCGATACCGTGAAGATCGAGATGTTCGACGAAGCGGGCAAGACGATTTTCGGTTCGATCGATCAGGCCGTTGCGCCGCTCGAAGCTGAGCTTTGACGAAGTGGGCGGCGCATGGCGTGCGGCATCGGCGAAACGGACCGAAAGGGTTTCGCCCGATGCCGATAGCGCGGCGCGCGCCGCTACACTGACGCTCGCGCGAGGCCATCGCGCCCCGCATGCCGATCGCGAATGTGACATCGCGAATCGGTACATGCAACACGCAGCATCGCAAATCAAAACAAGCCAACTGGAGACAAAGGCATGCCGCGATACGGGACGTTTGCATTTTCAACTTTGCGCAATCGCGCTTCGAAGCGGCGCGCTTTGCTTGCCGCCACGCTTTCCGTTTTGCCTGGATTTGCGCTCGCGCAGATCAAGATCGGCCTCGTGCTGTCGCTGACAGGACCGGCCGCATCGCTCGGCATTCCCGCACGCGATACGGCGACACTCTTTCCCAAGGAAATCGCCGGTCAGAAAGTCGAATACATCGTGCTCGACGATGCGTCCGACACGACGCAGGCCGTGCAGGACACGAAAAAACTCATCTCCGAGAATCACGTCGACGCCATCATCGGATCGTCGATCACGCCGAACTCGCTCGCGATGATCGACGTCGTCGCCGAAGGTGAAACGCCGGCGATTTCGCTGGCGTCGTCGGCGAAGATCATCGAGCCCGTCGACGCTAAACGTCACTGGATGTTCAAGACGCCGCAGACGGACGCGATGATGGCGTCTGCGATCACCGAGCACGCGAGTCAGCATGGCGTGAAGACGATCGCGTACATCGGCCAGGCGGACGCGCTCGGCGAGACCTTCTATGCGGAAGTCGCGAAGTTCGCGCAGATCCACCATATCAGCGTGGTGGCCAACGAGCGTTTCAATCGCACGGATCCGAGCGTCACCGGACAGATCCTGAAGATCATGGCCGCGAATCCGGATGCCGTCGTGGTGGGCGCGGCGGGCACGCCGGCCGCGCTGCCGCCGAAGACGCTGATCGGCCGTGGCTACAAGGGCAAGATCTATCACAACCACGGCGTGGGCAATAACGACTTCCTGCGCGTGTGCGGCGCCGATTGCAACGGCACGTTCCTGCCCGCGAGCCCGGTGCTCGTCGCATCGCAGTTGCCCGCAGACTATGCTGCGAAGCGTCTCGCGCTCGATTACATCGCGCGCTTCGAGAAGCTGCGCGGTCCGGGCAGCGTGTCGGCGTTCGGGTCTTATGCATGGGATGCGAGCATGCTGCTGAACAACGCGATTCCCGTTGCGCTGAAAGCGGCCGCGCCCGGCACCGTCGAGTTTCGCCGGGCACTGCGCGATGCGCTCGAAGCGACGAAGGGTCTCGCCGACACGAACGGCGTCGTCAACATGAGCGCGACCGATCACCTCGGTCTCGATCAGCGCGCGCGCGTGATGGTCGAAATCAGCAACGGCAAGTGGGTGTATCAGCCGCGTTGATTGTGTGTTTTTCGGGCGGCGCAGCGTCGGCTGCGTCGCGCGCCTGATGTGTGGTCCGACGCCGACGCGTCGATTTTACGGATGCCCGCCATGTCTCACGAATCGGAATCGCAAACGGTCGAACCCGCGTTCTACGCGCACTACAGGTCGCTGCGCGTGCGGCGTCATGCGCACGGCATCCTCGAAATCGTGATGAGCGGCGAAGGCGCGAACAAGAGCAATCTCGCCACTGCCGATGCGAACATGCATCGCGAACTGGCCGACATCTGGCGCGACGTCGACCGCGATCCGGAGACGCGCGTCGTGGTAATTCGCGGCGAAGGCAAGGGCTTCTCGGCGGGCGGCGATCTCGGGCTCGTCGAAGACATGGCGAACGACTTCGACGTGCGCACGCGTGTGTGGCGCGAGGCGCGCGATCTCGTCTACAACGTGATCAACTGCAGCAAGCCGATCGTTTCGGCGATGCACGGGCCGGCCGTCGGCGCGGGGCTCGTCGCGGGACTGCTCGCGGATATTTCGATCGCGACGAAGTCGGCGCGCATCATCGACGGTCATACGCGGCTGGGCGTCGCGGCGGGCGATCATGCGGCGATCGTGTGGCCGCTTCTGTGCGGCATGGCGAAAGCGAAGTACTACCTGATGCTGTGCGAACCCGCGAGCGGCGAGGAAGCGGAGCGCATCGGGCTGGTATCGCTGGCCGTCGACGACAACGATCTGCTGCCGAAGACCTTCGAAGTCGCGCGCAAGCTTGCGAGCGGCTCGCAGACAGCGATCCGCTGGACCAAGTACGCGCTGAACAACTGGCTGCGCTCGGCAGGCCCGACGTTCGATACCTCGCTCGCACTCGAATTCATGGGCTTCGCGGGACCGGACGTGCGCGAAGGCGTGGCGTCGCTGCGCGAGCGGCGCGCCCCGGACTTTCCGGGCAAGGAGCCGTTCTGAAGGCAGATGCCTTGCCCAACGGACGCAAAACCGTCACGTCTCGCGGCGCGCGATAGTTTCAGCGACGCGCGGCGTCTCACCGCGAAAAGTCCACGCGGTATGATCGAAGCGCGAACTTCGAACATTGATAAACCTCACAGCCAGAACCGAATACAGGAGCTCAGCAATGACCGACAACGCCGGCTCGATGCCACCCTTTCCCGGCTTCCCAGGTTTTCCGCCCGCCGAAATGCTCGACCGCATGTGGGGCATGATGCGTCTGACGCCGTTCGGCGCGGCGTTTCCGGGCACGTCGCCGGGCTCGGCACAGGGTTTCGTGCCGTCGCTGTCGATGATGTCCGACATGATGGCGCCGCTCACGAACGTCGAAGAACTCGACAAGCGCATCACCGATATGCGTGCCGTCGAGCAGTGGCTCAAGCTCAATCTGAACATGCTGCAGTCGGCGATCCAGGCGCTCGAAGTCCAGCGCGCGACGCTCTCGACGCTGCGCGCGTTCGGCGCCTTCGCGCAGCAATCGATGACGCAGCCGGCGCACGAAGCGCCGAGGCAGCCGGAGCCGCAGCCGGCCCCGAGCGCGCAGGAAACGGGCGAAGCCGGCGAGTCGACGCCGCCGCCCGCATTCGACGCATCCGGCTGGTGGAATCTGCTACAGGCGCAGTTCAACCAGATCGCGCAATTCGCGATGGCGCAGCCGGCGGCCACGACGGCGACGGGTGCATCGGAAGCGGGCGCCGGTATCGAGCCGAGCGATCTCGAACCGGACGACACCTCCGGGCCTGACGCGGAAGGCGCCGCGCAGGCCGGATCGGGCGACGCGCCGCGTCCTGCGGCGAAACGGGCGCCTGCCGCGAAACGCGCGGGCGCGGCGGCCGCGAAGAAGTCGTCATCGACCTCAGGGTAGCCAGTTAGCGGGCGACGAAACGGAGCGCGCGGCCGCAACGGCTGACGCGCTCCCGACGCGCGAGGTGCCAGCCCCGCGCTTAGCACATTCTTTTGACGCCGTGCAGGCAACGCGCGCGCTCGTTGTTTTGCGTCAATCTCAAAATGGGTTTCGGCGGTCCGGAAACAGGGCGTGGCAGGCCCGCATGCTATTATTGTGTAAGCTTTTTCTGGTCAGCAGACGCGTGCGAAAACTGCCAGATTCGCCGTTCATCCGGTGCCGTCCGGTGCTGGTGCGTCCGCTGCGGACCCAAATGCCGTCGTTCGGGCGGCAAGCTGGCACGACCTCAGGCACAGGTTCTCCCTCACCCACGGTTGGCCGCGCATGCGAGGCACAAAAATCGCGTGCGCATCACGAGCCGCAGTATTTCTTTTGCCAACGACTTGCTTCTTGGCAGCCGATTACCGCGTAAAATTGAGGGCTGCGCTGACGACAGGGAAAGCTCCCGAAAGTTTCCGTGCGTCGGCAGCACACTAGCAACAGACATAACAGACGTCGCTTTGCGCAGAACAGGGGTGGGATCATGAACACCATGCTTTATCCGGAACTTTACAAATCGCTCGAATCCGTTCGATGGGACATGGAGAAGGACATTCCCTGGGACCGGTTCGACTCGTCGCTGCTCACCGACGAGCAGGCGGCGACCATCAAGATGAACGCGATCACGGAATGGTCGGCGCTGCCCGCCACGGAAATGTTCCTGCGCGACAACCATCATGACAGCGATTTCTCGGCATTCATGAGCGTGTGGTTCTTCGAAGAGCAGAAGCACTCACTGGTGCTGATGGAATATCTGCGCCGCTTCAAGCCGCACATGGTGCCGACGGAAGAAGAGCTGCACGCGGTGCGCTTCGAGTTCGATCCGGCGCCGCCGCTCGAAACGCTGATGCTGCACTTCTGCGGCGAAATCCGCCTGAATCACTGGTATCGCCGCGCGGCTGAATGGCATACCGAGCCCGTCATCAAGGCCATCTACGAAACGATTTCGCGCGACGAAGCACGTCATGGCGGCGCGTATCTGCGCTACATGAAGAAGGCGCTGACGAACTTCGGCGACGGCGCGCGCGCGGCGTTCGCGAAGATCGGTGTGCTGATGGCCTCGGCGCGCCGCACGGAAAAACCGCTGCACCCCACAAACCTGCACGTGAACCAGTCGCTGTTCCCGCGCGACACGGTGCAATCGCGTCTGCCCGATCCGGAATGGCTGGAACGCTGGCTCGACGAGCAGATCCGTTTCGACGACGGCTGGGAAAAGAAGGTGGTCGAACGTATTCTGCACAACCTGTCCATTCTGTTCGAACGCTCGTTCACGACGGCTCAGGAGCTGAACCGCTATCGCAAGGAAGTCGTGACGCGCCTGCAGGCCGAGCAACAGCCCGCAGCGCAGCAACCGGCCTGATGAGGGCCGCGCGTCGCCGGGTGTAAGTCCCGCGCGTCGCACAGACATACGACGGCCCGGCTGGTGAATAACCGCCGGGCCGTTTTCTTTTGTGTTTTGCTTCACCACCGTTCAACCCCGTTCTACGTTTCGCTCATGGCCGCCACTTTCGAACGCAAGCTCGCGACACGCGACGCCCTCGCCCAACTTCGCCCCTCGCTGAAGGGCCCCGTGGTTTTCACGAACGGCGTCTTCGATATCCTGCATCGCGGGCACGTCACGTATCTGGCGGACGCGAAGGCGCTGGGCGCGACGCTGATCGTCGGGGTGAACAGCGATGCGTCCGTGCGGATGCTCGGCAAGGGCGACGACCGTCCGATCAACAACGAGGCCGACCGGATGGCATTGCTGGCGGCGCTGGAGAGCGTCGACTGGGTGGTGTGTTTCGGAGAGCAGACGCCTGTCGAACTGATCGAGGCGCTGCATCCGGACGTGCTCGTGAAGGGCGGCGACTACGACATGGACAAGCTGCCGGAATCCGCGCTCGTGCGCGGTTGGGGCGGCGAGGCACTCGCGATTCCGTTCGAACACGACCGCTCGACGACGGCGCTTCTGAAGAAGGTGCGCGCTCAAGGATAAGCGCGGGATGACCGCAACGAAGCGCGGGCACGCAGCCCGCGTTGTCACGAGTTTGCAGCGTTACTGCGAAAGCGCCGAAGCGGCAATCGGTGCGACGGGCGCGGGTCCGCCGACGACGGCCAGATCCGCCGCATCAACCGACGACATCGGCTGCACGCGCAGTTGCTCCGGGCGGACCTGCCGGTTCAGGTGGTTCGGTTCGCGAGGCCCCGCGGCCGGGGACGGCCCGAACAGTCCGCGCATCGTGATGAAGGCGAGGATGTTGGCGAGAAAGAGCAGGGCGAGTAGCCAGCGCAGCATCGTTGAGATTCTCCAGCTTGTCTGTTCAGTGTCCCGGCGCTCACGCCGGGTCAGCGTCCGTCGGCGGATGTGCGGACGCTTGCGCGGCGATCAGCGCAAGTCCGGCGAGCACGAGCGAGTCGTGACGCGTGTAGGGCACGCCTAGCGCCTGCACCAGTTCGGCCGCGGCGCCGCCGCCTGCTACCAGCCGCACGGGCAACTGCCATTCTTCCTGCAGATCGCGCCACATCCGCTCGATCAAACCGATTTGCGCCAGTGCGCATCCCGACGACAACGAACGCGGCGTGTCCGTCGCAAACCATGCGGCGCGTTTTGCCGTGGAAGGTTCGTCCGCCAGCAGGCCGCGCGCAGCGGTGGCGTCCAGTGTCGGCAGTTGCGCCGTGTGCTCGCCGAGCGAGCGCATCATCAGCGACCAGCCCGGCGCGATCAGTCCGCCGACGAACACGCCATCGGCGGTCAAGGCTTCGAGTGTCGTGGCCGTGCCGAAGGTCGCGATCAGCAGCGGCTCGCCTGGAAACGCCGCGTGCGCGCCGATCATCCCCGCCCAGCGGTCGCTGCCGAGTTGCGACGGCGTCGTGTATGCGTTCGTGACGCCGCATTGCTGCGCAGCCGAGCGGATCGTGGTGCGCGCGAGTGCCGGCCAATGCCGGTCGATGAACGCATCGATGCGGCGCGCCACCGCCTCACCCGCGACATTCGATAACCATGCAGAACCGGGCGAAGGCAACGCCGACCAGTCCGGCTCGTGCCGTGATTGCAGGGGATCGCCGGTTCCCTTTACCAGCTGGCCGCCGTGTGCAAACGCACCTGAGTGCGTCTGTGTACCATCGGCTTGAACCAGCGCCCATTTGACCCGGCTGTTGCCCGCGTCGATCAGCAGATAGGGCGCGCTCATGCAGCGCCGCTGCCTTCGTCCGCGAGACGCAGCGATACGTCTCCCGTCGCGATGGACTGCTGGCCGGACGCCGTATCGAGCAGCAACTGGCCGAGATCGTCGACGCCTGCCGCGACGCCGCGCGCGATTTCCACGCCCTGCTCGAACAGCACGACATCGCGTCCCGCATACGCATGGCAGCCGTTCCAGCGTTGCCGGAACGGCGCGAAGCCTTCGGCGCCGAAGCGCTGCAATGCGGGTTCGAGCGCGTTCAGCTCGGCGGCGAGGGTATCGGTGAGATTCGCGCTGGGCAGCGCGCGCGACAGCGCCGTCGGAGCTGCGCCGCGTGCCTGCGCGGGCACATCGGCATTAAGCGCACCGACCTTCGCGGCGAGTTCGTCGGCGCCTTTCACGTTCGTGCCGATGCCGATCACGACGGCACTCGCGTCCGCCGTGCTCCATGCCGTTTCGATCAGGATGCCCGCCAGCTTGTCGCCTTCGAGCAGCACGTCGTTCGGCCACTTCAGCGCGATCTGGCCGGGACCGGCGACGGGCAGCGAGCGCAGCCCGTCGACCAGCGCGACGCCGACCGCCAGGCTCAGTCCCGCGAGACCTTCGAGCGGTCTCGGCAGCACGCAGGCAACCGAGAACAGCAGCGCATTGCCGGGCTCCGCATACCACGGACGGCCGCGCCGGCCGCGTCCCGCCGTCTGCAGATACGCGACGCGCACGATCGGCCGCGCAAGCGCGCCGGGTTCGCGCGGCAGCGCTTTCACGCGCGCCATCAGGTCGGCATTGGTCGAGCCGGTTTCTTCGACGATTTCGATCGGCCAGTCATTCGCGGCCGGGCCGAACAGCGCAACGGCGCGCTGCCGGTCGATTCGCCAGTCGCCCGAAGGGCTGGGGGAAGTTGGGGTAGTCATGAAGCGTATTTTAGCCACTGCGCCAGCCGGCGTGAGCGCCAGATGAGGTTGCAGGCGTCGCGAGCGCCTGTCCGTTCGGCCTTGTGCGGCGCCGCGCCCAGACACGCAGCCCACGAGGGCTCAATATCGAACCCTTCGTTACAATGCCCGTTAATCCGATAACGAGATCACGCGATCCTTGAACTACGACACTCCTCCCGGACTTGAAGTCACGGCAGGCAGCCAGGGCAAGATCGTCCGCCTGTCCGGCCAGTGGACGGCGCTCGCGCTCGCACGCGACCGACTGCATGGACAGGCGCTGCCACGTCTGCGTGAACTGGTCGACAGCCGCTCGCACGTTGCGCAGTGGGATCTGTCGCGAGTCGAACGCATGGATCATGTAGGCGGCCAGGCGCTGTGGCGCGTGTGGGGCTACAAGCTGCCGCGCGACCTCGTCGCGCTCAACGACACGCAGCGCGATATCTTCGACCGGATCGCGCTGCTCGACACCGCACGCGAGAACCCGGAGCCCGTCCGTCGCTTCGATCCGTTCACGCAGCTCGGCCTTGGCATTTTCAGTTTCTTCGAGCACGTGTACGGCGGCGTCGCGATGTTCGGCCGCGTGATCCTCGATCTGCTGTCGATCGCGCGCAATCCGAAGCTCGCGCCGTGGAAGGAGATTTCGGCGAATGTGTATAGCGCCGGCACGCAGGCGCTGCCCATCACGGCGCTCGTCGCGTTCCTGATCGGCATCGTGCTCAGCTATCTGTCCGCGCAGCAGTTGCGGCTGTTCGGCGCGAACCAGTTCATCGTGAATATTCTGGGGATGTCGGTGCTGCGCGAACTGGGGCCCGTGCTGTCGGCGATTCTCGTCGCGGGCCGCTCCGGCTCGGCCATTACCGCGCAGATCGGCGTGATGCGCGTGACGGAAGAACTCGACGCCATGCGCGTGATGGGCATTCCGCACGGCCTGCGCCTGATCCTGCCGCGCGTGCTCGCGCTGTCCCTTGCGATGCCGCTGCTCGTGATGTGGACGAACATCATCTCGCTGCTCGGCGGCGCGCTGGCCGCGAAGATCGTGCTGCAGATCGACGTGTCGTATTTCATCCGCGCGCTGCCGGGCGTGGTGCCCGTTGCGAACCTGTGGATCGGACTCGGCAAGGGCATGGTGTTCGGCATGCTGATCGCGATCGCCGGCTGTCACTTCGGCTTTCGCATCAAGGCCAATTCGCAGAGTCTCGGCGAGGGCACGACGACATCCGTCGTTTCGTCGATCACGATCGTCATCCTCGCCGACGCCGTGTTCGCGATTCTCTTCCAGAACGTGGGGCTGTCATGATTGCGCCGCTCACCACTGCCGTACGGGACCAGCCGCTGCCCGAGATCGCGGAAACCGTGATCGAGGTGCGCAACCTGAGCAAACGCTACGGCCGCAACATCGTGCATCAGCATCTGGATTTCGACGTGCGGCGCGGCGAGATCGTGTCGATCGTCGGCGGCTCGGGTTCGGGCAAGACCACGCTGATGCGCCAGATTCTAGGCCTCGAGCGGCCGACTTCGGGCAGCATCAAGGTGTTCGGCGAGGACACGTCGAAGCTCGACGATGACGAAGCGCGCCTGATGCGCGTGCGTTCGGGCATGCTGTTCCAGCATGGTGCGCTGTTTTCGTCGCTGTCGGTGTTCGACAACATCGCGCAGCCGCTGCGCGAACTCGGCAAGGTGCCCGAAGACCTGCTGCGCGACATCGTGATGTTGAAGCTGGAAATGGTCGGGCTGCCGTGCAAGCACGCGTCGAAGATGCCGGCGGCATTGTCGGGCGGGATGGTGAAGCGCGTGGGCATCGCGCGTGCGATCGCGCTCGAACCGGAACTGCTGTTTCTCGACGAGCCGACGGCAGGTCTCGATCCGCAGGCCTCCGACGAATTCGTCGAACTGATCAGCGCGCTTCACCGCGCGCTCGGCCTGACGGTCGTGATGGTCACGCACGATCTCGACACGATGGTCGCGCTGTCGACGCGCGTTGCCGTGATCGCGGATCGCAAGGTAGTGGTGGCGGCGCCCGTCGAGGAGGTGGCGGGGTTCGATCATCCCTTCATCCGCGAATATTTTCTCGGGCTGCGCGGGCGGCTCGCGTTGCAGGGGTTGTCGCCGGAGCGCCGCGCGAAGTTGCCGGCCGAGGCGCTCGAACCGGCAACGGAAGCGCTTCCGCTGCGCACCGCGCCATGAACGCCAGGGAACCTGACAATGGAAAATAAATCACACGCCTTCTGGGCCGGGCTCTTCACCGTCGTGATGGTGGCGGCGATTGCCGCGGCGGCGTTTTTGTTCAACGTGGACCGGTCGGTCCGCATACCTTTCGATCTGATTGCGCGCACCAATGTCACAGGTTTGTACCCGGATGCTGCGGTACGATATCGCGGCCTCGACGTCGGCAAGGTGCAGTCGATCAAATTCGACCGCGAACATCCGGGGCAGATTCTGATCCGCATCCTCGTCGACAAAAATGCGCCCATCACGCACTCGACCTTCGGCAGTCTCGGGCTGCAGGGCGTCACGGGTCTCGCGTTCATCCAGCTCGACGACACGGGGCGCGATACGGCGCCGCTCGTCTCGTCGGCGAAAAATGTCGCGCAGCTGCCGATGCGCCCCGGCTTGCTCGATCAGTTGCAGGCGCGCGGCGACATCCTGATCCGGCAGCTCGAAAAGACGGTGCGCGACGTCGACGCGCTGCTCTCGCCGGAAATGCGCGACCAGCTTCTGGCGACAGCGGCGAGTCTCCAGCATGCCGCCGACGGCGTCACGACGCTCACGGCACAGATGGGGCCCGCCGTCGGCAAGCTGCCGAACACGCTCAATCAGCTGGACCAGACGCTCGCGTCGACGAACCGGATGATCACGAGCCTGAATCGCCCGGACGGTCCGCTCGAAGGCACGCTGAACAAGGTTGGCACGGCCGCGCAGCAGGCGGGCGACGCGCTGACGGCGATGAACGCGACGCTGCAGGACATCTCGGCGCGTGTCGGCTACGACACGCTGCCGCGCGTGAACTCGCTGGCGGACGACGTGCGCTCGGCCGTGCGCTCCATCGACCGGGCCGCCGACACCTTCAGCGAGACGCCGAACAGCGTGCTGTTCGGCGCGCCGCGCGCAGCGCCCGGTCCCGGCGAGCCGGGCTTCGTGTGGCCGGCGGGCCACGCGGCCAAATGAATTTAAAGGAACAACAGCATGTCATGCTCGATCAACCGACTCTTCACCTCGCGCGCCGCGCTCGCTGCCGTGCTGCTTGCGCTCGGCGCGCTGGCGGGCTGCGCGGGCAATCCGGCCGCGCTCGCCGATATCCGTTACGACCTCGGCCCGGCGCCGCTGCCGTCCAGCACGGGCACGATGCCGGCCATCAAGGTGCTCGACGTCACGGCGCCCGCCAATCTCAACACCGACAAGCTGGTCTACCGTCTCGACTATTCCGATTCGCAGCAGACGGCCGCCTACGCGAACAGCCACTGGACGATGCCGCCCGCGCAACTGCTGACACAGCGCCTGCGCAACGCGCTGTCCTCGCGCGGCGCCGTGCTCACGGGCTCCGACGGCGTGAGCGCGCCCGTGCTGAAGGTGGATCTCGACGTGTTCGAGCAGGATTTCGACGGCGAGTCCGAAAGCCATGGCTCGGTCACGGCGCGCACGACGCTGATCGTCGGCGGCAAGGTCGTCGGGCAGCGCACCTTCATGTCACGCGCGCCTTCGAGTTCGGCCGATGCGGCGGGCGGCGCGCGTGCGCTCGCTGCCGCCAGCGACGACCTCGTCGCGCAGATTTCCGCATGGCTCGGCGTGCAGGCGCTCGTCGCGCAACAATGACGGGTTGCCGCGCAGCCACGGAGGCGCTGCATGGCTGACAAGCCGTGGCAGCGCCGCCCCTCGGCGTTCGCGAGGCAGGCGCTGGTGCTGTACGCGGCGCTGATCGTGTATGGATCCTGGTATCCGTTCTATGGCTGGCGCTCGCTCGGCCTCGGGCCGCTCGACTATCTCTTCGATCCCGTTCCGCAGTATCTGACTGCCTTCGATGTCGTGACGAACGTGCTCGGCTACATGCCGTTCGGCGCGCTCGTCGTGCTCGCCGTCTATCCGCGCTGGCGCGGCGCGCTTGCCGTCGCGTTCGCCTTCGGGCTCGGCACGCTGCTGTCGGGCGCGATGGAGGCCGTGCAGACCTATCTGCCGACGCGCGTCGCATCGAATCTCGATCTCGCGGCGAATGCGCTGGGCGCGTTGCTCGGCGCGACGGTGATGTCGCCGTTGACGGGCGCGTTGCTCGATCGCGGCCTGCTGCGCCGGATGCGCTTTCTCTGGTTCGAGCGCGACAGCACGGCAGTCATCGGCCTCGCGGGCTTGTGGCCGTTCGCAACGATGTATCCGTCGCCGCTGCTGCTCGGGCTCGGCACATGGCCGCGCGAACTGTGGCTGCGCTCCGATTCGACGATGCAGGACGCACTGCTCGCCTGGACACCGGCCGCATGGCACGTGCCGGCGTGGCCTGTGCTCGTCGCTTCGTGGATGCCCGACGATGCGTGGGAAGCCGTCATCACGGCGCTGAATCTGCTGGCGGCAGGCGCGCTCGCGTCGCTGCCGATGCGCGAGCGCGCGCCGCGCGTGCGTCTGCTGATCGCGTTCGTCGTGGCGACGCTCGCCGTAAAGGCAGGCGCGACGTTCCTGCAGTCGCAATCGGGACTCGCGTTCAACTGGGCGACGCCGGGCGCGCTGATCGGCCTCGCGAGCGGCTTTGCCGCGATGTTGCTGGCGTTGAAGCTGCCGCGCAGTTCGCGCGCCGCGCTCGCGGCGACGGCGCTCGTCGTGTCGCTCGTGTTCGTCAATCTGCTGCCCGTGAATCCGTATTTCGACGTCGTGCTCGCCGACTGGCGGCAAGGCCGTTATCTGCATTTCAACGGGCTCGCGCGCTGGCTCGCGTGGATGTGGCCGTATGCCGTGCTGGTGTGGGTCGCGTTGTCGGCGGAACGGGCATTGCTGTCGAAACGGCGCGGGTCGGGCCCATGATGCGTCGAACGGGACCTATCGGCGCAGTGGCGACCTGCGGTGTTCGAGCCCCGTCGTTATAATCGACGGAACCTCTCATCCCTGTTTCCGGCGGGCCGCGTGATGCATGCAGCGCGCCTCGCTACGGATCTCACACGTCAGCCACCATGGATTCCTTCTTCAAGTATCACGTCTTTTTCTGTCTGAACCAGCGGGAGCCCGGCGCGTCGCGTCCGAGTTGCGCGAACTGCAATGCGCAGGAAATGCAGGAATACGCGAAGAAGCGCGTCAAGCAGCTCGGCCTCGCCGGTCCCGGCCAGGTGCGCATCAACAAGTCGGGGTGTCTGGACCGCTGCGAGGAAGGTCCGACCATCGTCGTGTATCCCGAAGGCGTCTGGTACACGTACGTCGACAAGACCGATATCGACGAGATCGTCGATTCGCATCTGGCGAACGGCAAGATCGTCGAGCGTCTGCTGATCGACCGCTAACCGCGTTACCTGTCCACACAAGATGAACGTACACACGAAGAAATATCTGATCGACGGCCCGGTGGGGAAGATCGAAGTGGCCGTCGACACGCCCGACGCCAGCCGCGACGGCGGCGCCGCGCCGCACGGCATCGCGCTCGTCGCGCATCCGCACCCTCTGTTCGGCGGCACGATGGACAACAAGGTCGCGCAGACGCTGGCGCGCACGCTGGTTGGGCTGAACTACATCACGTATCGCTCGAATTTTCGCGGCGTCGGCGAAACGCAGGGCACGCATGACGCGGGCGTCGGCGAACGCGACGACTTGCGCGCCGTGCTCGACCACATGCGCGCGCAGCCGGGTCAGGCCGGGCTGCCGCTCGTGCTGGCGGGCTTTTCTTTCGGCACATTCGTGCTGTCGCATGTCGCGGCACGGCTGCGGGAAGAAGGGCAGGAAATCGAGCGGATGGTGTTCGTCGGCACGGCGGCGAGCCGCTGGGAAGTCGCGCCCGTGCCGGAAAACACGCTCGTGATTCACGGCGAAACCGACGACACGGTGCCCATCCAGTCGGTTTTCGACTGGGCGCAGCCGCAGGAACTGCCCGTCGTCGTGATTCCGGGTGCCGAGCATTTCCTGCATCGCAAGCTGCATATTCTGAAGCGCATTATCGTCGACGCATGGCACTGATTACGCGTCGCTGACGTATCTTGAAAATGTGCGGAAAAATGGGCGGCCGCGTGCCGCCCATGTTGCAAAAAACCCGCGAAAAATGCGGGAAAACTCGATGACGCAGGGCAGATTGTCAGGCGGCCGCGCGTATAATGAGCGCTCTTTTTTGGGCGCAGCGTTGCCCGTCTGGTGGATCGAATCGCCTCGCTCGTGAGTTCATGGCGGCGAATTCGGCGCGAGATGCGAGGCGCGCTGCGCGAACCGACCGCGTGACAGACAGTCTGACGAGCAGTCAAAACCACGCCGCGCCGCTTGCGCGCGGCGGCGACTGTTGGTCCGGCATCACGCGAACCATCCGAACTGCGCTTTCTTTGCGCGCCCAGCACATTTCTGCCCGAATCGACCCTATGCGCTTTTCGAACTCCGGCTCCTTCAGCCTTCCCCGTCTCGTTTCTTTCGTTCCGCAATCCGCCGCCAGCAAATTCGCGCTGGGTCTCGCGCTGCCGGCCGCACTCGTCGCCGGCACTGCGTTCGCGCAGGTGCCGCCGCCGGGCGTGAACGCGCGCTCGTGGGTGCTCGTCGATGCCACCAGCAACCAGGTGCTCGCGTCCGCCAATGCCGATGAGCGTGTGGAACCGGCGTCGCTGACCAAGCTGATGACCGCGTATCTCACATTCGAAGCACTGGCATCGAAGAAGATCACGATGGATCAGTCGATCAATCCGAGCGAAGCGGTGCGCCGCGTGCGGAACGACGAATCGCGCATGTTCATCGAGGCGAACAAGCCCGTCACGGTGCACGACCTCGTGTACGGCATGATCGTTCAGTCGGGCAACGACGCCGCTATCGCGCTGGCCGAACTGGTCGGCGGCAGCGAAGCGCAGTTCGTCAACATGATGAACGTGGAAGCGCAAAAGCTCGGCATGAAGAACACGCACTTCGCCGACGTGAACGGCATGCCCGATCCGCAGCACTACACGACGGCAGGCGATCTCGCCATCCTGTCCGCGCGCCTGATCCGCGACTATCCAGATTACTACAACATCTTCTCCGTCAAGGAATTCACGTATAACAAGATCAAGCAGCCGAACCGCAACCGTCTGCTGTGGATCGACCCGACGGTCGACGGCCTGAAGACGGGCCACACGCAAGCGGCCGGCTACTGCCTGATCGCGAGCGCGAAGCGTCCGCTGCCGGGCGCGCAGGATTCGTCGCGCCGTCTGGTGTCGGTGATGATGGGCGAGCAGAAGGAACACGACCGCGTGCAGGACAGCCTGAAGATGCTGAACTACGGCTACTCCGCGTACGACGCAGTGCGCCTGTACAAGGCCAATCAGGTCGTCGAGACGCCGCGTGTCTACAAGGGCTCGCAAGATACGGTGAAGCTCGGTGTGACGACGGACCAGTACATCACGCTGCCGAAGGGCATGGCCGACAAGGTCAAGCCGCAGGTCGAGCACGCCGAGCCGCTGATCGCGCCGATTTCGCAGGGTCAGCAGGTCGGCACGGTGAAGTTCGTCGCCGATGGCAAGACGCTCGCGCAGGTGCCGCTGGTCGCGCTGCAGGCGGTGCCGCAGGCGGGCATCGTCGGCCGCGTGTGGGATTCGATGATGCTGATGTTCAACAAGAAGAAGTAAGCCGTACGCAAGTCGAAAAGCAACACGATCTGCGGCTTGCTTTTTCGCCGCGCGCAATCATATAGGGTGATTGTGTGCGGTGAGTAAAGGAGTCGAGAATGAGTCCCGTGAACGAATCATTGATAGATTTTCCGTGCGATTTCCCCATCAAGGTGATGGGCAAGTCGCACCCGGATTTCCAGGTGACGATCGTCGAGGTGATCCGCCAGTTCGACGGCGGATTCGACGCGGAACGTGTGGAAGTGCGGCCGTCGAGCGGCGGCAACTACACCGGTCTCACGGTGACGGTGCGTGCATTGAATCGTGAGCACCTGGACGACATCTATCGGGCGCTGACCGGGCATCCGATGGTGAAGGTGGTGCTGTAAGTTTTTGAGTGGCCGGGCGGTGCGTATCAGCGCTCCGCCTGCGCATCCTGAAGCTGGACGTGCAACGCGTCCCGTTGTCGTGTGTCTGTCCCATCCGCCCCATCCTTTGCCGAACGCATTGCATTCTCGGTGCACGCCCTCTCGAACAGCAGCCTGAAGCGCCCGACTTCATCGAACACCCAATCCCGAAACGCCTTCACACGCGCCGTCTGCATCAACTGCGGCGTGCAGATGAAGTAGTACTGCCACGGGCTGGGTCCGTCGATATCGAACAGCCGCACGAGCCGGCCCGCCGCGACTTCGTGCATGGCAAGCGAGCGGCGCGTGAGCGCGACGCCCTGGCCGTCGATGGCCGCCTGCAGCAGATTCGACGAATCCTGGTACAGCACGCCGCGTTTCGGCTCGGGCAAGTCAGTCAGACCCGCCGCGTCGAACCACGGACGCCATAGCTCGTCGTCGGAGCGCAGCAGCGGCACGTTCGCGAGATCGGCGGGCGTTTTCGGCAGATTGCCGCCGTTGAACGTCGGCGAGCACGCGGGGAAAAACACCTCTTCGAGCAGCAGTTCTGCATGCAGCCCCGGATAGTCGCCGTAGCCGAAGCGGATCGCGCAGTCGACGTCGTCGCGCGCGAAATCCGTAAGCGCGTTGGTCGACAGGAGTTCGAGATCCCACTGCGGATTCTCCTCGATGAACCGGCCGATGCGCGGCGTCACCCAGCGCGCCGCAAACGACGACAGCATCGACACGACGAGCCGCCGGTCGCGGTCGCCGGCGCGAATCTCGCGCGTCGCCTCCGCCAGCGAAATGAGCGCCGTTCGCACCTGCGCGGCATAACGGCGGCCGATATCGGTGAGCCGCACGCGCTTGCCGTCGCGCGCGAACAGCTTCACGCCGAGTTCCTCTTCGAGCGCGCGAATCTGATGGCTGACCGCGCCGTGCGTGACGTACAACTCGTCGGCGGCGCGCGAAAAGCTCTCGTGACGGGCGGCGGCCTCGAAGGCCTTGATCGCGTTCAGTGCAGGTAGCTGGCGTAGATCCATCGCAATTTTTCTCACATAGCCGTGAAAAATGATCGTTTGGCGTAAACCCTTGTCACGCCTACGATTGTAGCCATGAAACGATTTTTGGCGAGGCCATCATGCGAGAAATTTCCTCTAGCATCACGTTTGAAATCGTAGCCGGTGAGACCGTTCCGATGAAGGTCACGCGCAGCACGCGGCTGGCCGTGTCGGGCGGCGCGGTGTGGGTGACGCGCAGCGACGATGTCGAAGATTACTGGCTCGAACCGGGCAAGACGCTGCGTCTGCGGCGCGGCGAGCGGCTGTGGCTTTCGGTCGAGCGCGGCACGCAGGCAAGGGTTGCATTCCTCGTGCCGACGCGGCCGCAACAAAAAGCGCTCAACTGGTTTGCGCGCGTCGGCGAGCGCCTCGCGGCGTGGCTGCGCTCCGGATGGCGCACTGTCTGATTCACAAATCAGATCCCACTTATTGCCGTCACGGCGGGCGAGGCGCGCGGGATTTCGGTAAACTGCCGCAATCATGTGTGCCACGCCGGTTTCATCGTCCCCCGATTTTCCGAGTTCCACCCAGCCGGGCGCCGCTGCGTCTGACGCGGCCGCGCGACCGGTGATCGTCCGCTGGCGCGGCTCGGAAGACTATCAGACGAGCTTCGACGCGATGCGCGCGTTCACCGATTCGCGAACGTCCGAAACATCGGACGAAATCTGGCTCGTCGAACATCCGCCCGTTTTCACGCTCGGCCAGGCCGGCGACCCGGCGCACCTGCTGGCCGCCGACAGTGCTATCCCTCTCGTCAAAGTCGATCGAGGGGGCCAGATCACGTATCACGGCCCCGGCCAGGTGGTCGCGTATCTGCTACTGGATTTGCGTCGCCGGAAGCTGATGGTGCGCGAGCTGGTGACACGGATTGAGCAGGCCGTGATTGACACACTCGCGGCGTATAATCTCGCCGGTGAACGCAAGGCGGGCGCGCCGGGCATCTATGTCTCACCCGATCAGCCGGATGCCGGGCTGCATGTCGGCGCGAAGATCGCCGCGCTGGGCCTGAAAATCCGTAGCGGTTGCAGTTATCACGGCGTCAGCCTGAATGTGAGCATGGATCTGCAGCCGTTTCTCGCCATCAATCCGTGTGGTTACGCGGGGCTCGAAACAGTCGATATGGCGACGCTCGGCGTCGCGGCCGGCTGGGACGACGTAGCCCGAACCCTTGCAGCAAGCCTCATCGCCAACATCGACGGCATCCCCGCAGCCGTCGGCCTACCGCAGGCCGGTGGCAGCACCGCCTGACTGGAACGAACGAATGACTGACGTTACCGCGAACCCCGCAGCCTCAAGTCCCGTCAACGGCGCTGCTCCCGCAGCTTACGACGCTACCGCCAAGCAGAAGGCACAAGCCAAGACCGCGCGCATTCCGATCAAGATCGTCCCCATCGAAAAGCTGAAGAAGCCCGACTGGATTCGCGTGAAGGCCGCGACGGGCAATTCGCGTTTCTACGAGATCAAGCAGATTCTGCGCGAACACAATCTGCATACGGTGTGTGAGGAAGCGAGCTGCCCGAACATCGGCGAATGCTTCGGCAAGGGCACAGCGACGTTCATGATCATGGGCGACAAGTGCACGCGCCGCTGCCCGTTCTGCGACGTGGGTCACGGCCGTCCCGATCCGCTCGATCCGGAAGAGCCGGGCAATCTCGCGCGCACCATCGCCGCGCTGAAGCTCAAGTACGTGGTGATCACGAGCGTCGATCGCGACGATCTGCGTGATGGCGGTGCGGCGCACTTCGTCGAGTGCATCCAGAAGACGCGCGAGCTGTCGCCGGAAACGCGCATCGAAATTCTGACGCCGGACTTCCGCGGCCGTCTGGATCGCGCGATCGGCATTCTGAACGCGGCGCCGCCCGACGTGATGAACCACAACCTCGAAACGGTGCCGCGTCTGTACAAGGAAGCGCGCCCGGGTTCGGACTACGCGCATTCGCTGAAACTGCTGAAGGACTTCAAGGCGCTCCATCCGAATGTCGCGACGAAGTCCGGCCTGATGGTCGGTCTCGGCGAAACGGAAGAAGAGATCCTGCAAGTGATGCGCGATCTGCGCGAGCACAACGTCGACATGCTGACGATCGGCCAGTATCTGCAGCCGTCCGAGCACCATTTGCCCGTGCGGGCCTATGTGCATCCCGACACGTTCAGGATGTACGAGGAAGAAGCGTACAAGATGGGCTTCACGCACGCGGCAGTCGGCGCGATGGTGCGTTCGAGCTATCACGCCGACGTGCAGGCACACGATGCCGGTGTGGTCTGAATGTCGCCTGCACTAGCTGCAGCTTAAAAAAAGCCCGCGACAGCGGGCTTTTTTTTTCGGCAACAGGCGGAAGGTGTACACAATCTGTTGCAAATGCCACAAAACAGCAAAACGCACAAAATTACAACAACGCAGAATTGTGCAACACTAGGCAGCAAGGGTTCGGGGCGCATGCGTCCAGTCATGACGGCGCAGGCATCCCGGGCAGTCGCGGGAGTCCTGGTGCGTCGTGCCTATGCTGATTCTGCTGAACTTGCTGTCGGGTGTCGCGTTGCTGGTGTGGGGCACGCATATCGTGCGCACGGGTATTCTGCGCGTGTGGGGCGCCGATCTGCGCCGCGCGCTGGCGCGCAGCACGAACAGCCGCGTGAAGGCCTTTGCCGCGGGCGTCGGCGTCACGAGCCTCGTGCAGAGCAGCAACGCTACCGCGATGATCGTCACGTCGTTTGCGGCACAGGGCATGCTGCCGCTCGCATGCGGTCTTGCCATCATGCTGGGCGCCGATGTCGGCACTGCGCTGATGGCGCGCGTTCTCACACTCGATCTGTCGTGGCTGTCGCCGTTTCTGATCGTCTTCGGCGTACCGCTCTTTCTCTCTCGCAAGCAGAACCGCTCGGGCCAGGTGGGACGCACGGCGATCGGCCTCGGGCTGATTTTGCTGGCGCTGCATCTGATCGTCGAAAGTGCGCAGCCGATGATGCACGGCGCCGGCGTGCGCGTGATGTTCGGCGCGTTGACGGGCGACACGATGCTCGACGCGCTGGTCGGCGCGACCTTCGCCGTCATTTCGTATTCAAGTCTGGCAGCCGTGCTGCTGACGGCGACGCTCGCGTCGTCGGGGGTGATCTCGTTGAAGGTGGCGCTGTGTCTCGTGATCGGCGCGAACCTCGGCAGCGGCCTGCTTGCGCTCGCGGGGACGCTGGCGCAGAACACAGCGGCGCGCCGTCTTGCGCTTGGCAGCCTCGTGTTCAAGCTCGCGGGCGCATTGCTGATCCTGCCGTTCACCTCGTTGCTCGCGCGCGGCCTGCCCGTGCTGATCAACAATCCGCGTGAAGCCGTGGTTGGCTTCCACGTGATCTACAACACGCTGCGCTGCTGCGCGTGCCTGCCGCTGATCGATTCCGTCGCGCGCGCCTGCTGCCGCGTTTTGCCGGAGCGGCCGGAGCCGAACGGCCAGCTTCATCCAATCCATCTCGACACCGCTTCCATCGCGACGCCGACGCTCGCGCTGGCCAACGCCGCGCGCGAAGTGCTGCGCATCGGCGACATCGTGCGCGCGATGCTCGACAACGTCTCGTATCTGATCCATCACAACGATCCGATCAAGGCACGCGACACGATCCGCATGGACGACGACGTCGATCATCTGTATGCGGAGGTCAAGGCGTATCTGGCGCGCGTTTCGCGCGAACAGCTCGATGACGCCGACAGCCGCCGCTGGACGGATATCATCGCGCTGACCATCAACCTCGAACACGCAGGCGATATCATCGAGCGCATCGTCACCGATATCGAAGAGAAGAAGATCGCGCACCGCCTCGCGTTTTCGGAAGAAGGTCTCGCCGAACTCGACGACCTGCATACACGGCTCGTCGGCAATCTTCAGTTGGGCATGTCGGTATTCCTGAACAACGACCTGCGCTGCGCGGAATTGCTGCTCGTGGAGAAGGAACGCTTTCGCGATCTCGAGCGCGCATATTCATACAAGCATCTCGACCGGCTTGCCGGGGAGACGCTGCGCAGCATCGAAACGAGCGCGCTGCATCTGGATGTGATCAGCGACATGAAGCGGCTCAACTCGCTGTTCTGCTCGACCGCCTATCCCGTGCTCGACGCGGCAGGCGCGCTGCACGATACGCGCTTGCGCAAGCGCATGCATGACGCGGTACCTGCCGTGCCGCTCACGCAACAGCCATGACGCGGACGGCACACGCATTCACGCGAGTATCACCTTGCCCACTTTGCGCTTCAATTGCGCGAAGGTCGCGATATCGGTTGCCTTGCGGTTCGTGATCAGCAGATCGATTTTTTCGGGCGGACAGTACGCGATGCGGCTACGCTGCCCGATCTTGCTGTAGTCCGCGAGTATCACGACGCTGTCAGCGTTGGCCACCATCGCTCGCGCGACTTCCGTTTCCGCGCGGTCGTAATTGCTCGCACCATTCTTTGGATCGACACCGACGGGCGACAGCAGCGCGATATCCGCGCGGTAGCGCTGGATGTCGAGGATGGTCGTGTCGCCTGTGGTGGATAGCGCACGGTCGCTGATCGAGCCGCCCAGCAGAATGACTTCGTTCGCCTTCGCCTCGCGCCGGTCCGGCGCGCCGCGCATCTTCATCGCGACGTCGATCGAGTTGGTGATGATGGTGAGGTTCGCAAGCTTGGCGAGTTCGTCGGCGAGTGCAGCCGTGGTCGTGCCGGCATCGATAAACAGCGTCTGGCCGCTCGCGACGACGCCCGTCGCGGCCTTGGCAATCGTCTTCTTCGATTTCACGTGCGTTTGCGCACGTTGGGCGATGGGTGCTTCGTCGGCAGGCTTGATCGCGCCGCCATGCACGCGGCGCAATTCACCCAGCGCTTCGAGATCGAGCAGGTCGCGCCGCACCGTTTCGCGCGATACGCCCAGGTCCGCCATGATGCGCTCCGTCGACACACGTTTGAGTGTCGAGAGCAGCGCGCGTATTCTCTGATGACGATCTTCCTGCCACATGCGTATCGATCCTCGCCTGTCGTATTTGACGTTGTGCGTCCCGTTCGTAATGCGCTTTATCAGCGTATTCCCGAACAGGATGACTACCAGGTGAATATGTCGGCGCGATGTCAAAACGCATCACAGCGCTTCGCCCGTGTCCCTTTGCGGTTGTATTTTTTTGGGAGCTTGCAACTTTGGGTATTTGAATTTAGCCTTCGCATTCTGAGGCATTCGCGCCCGATTTGAAACATCGCGAACAGCGCATTTTCGAAAACGAAATGAAATACGCGCCGCGCGATGTTTTCGCCAAGCCGAATGTCGTGCAATGACAAGCCTGCGTCGTATCGCGTATGGAATATCAACCTTTCGCGATCCTCAGAATAAGATAGTAGAAGGGCGTATCGCGCGCCGTCGTACGCAGGCAGCAGTTCCATCAGATCTTTGTGAAGGCAGACACGATGGGCAACGGGATCGATCAGGCATTATCCGCAGACTGGCCGTATCCACGGCTCGTCGCGCATCGTATTGGCGGCAAGCTCGCGCCGGAGAACACGCTCGCGGGCTTCGAGATGTGCGCGCGCTTCGGCTACGAGATGATCGAGTTCGACGCGAAGCTTTCTTCCGACAACCAGATCTTTCTGCTGCACGACGACGACCTCGACCGCACGACGAACGGCCACGGTCCCGCAGCGGATCACACGTGGCAACAGCTTGCATCGCTCGATGCGGGCGCATGGTTCGACGCGCGCTTCGCGGACGAACGGCTGCCGACGCTCGCGCAGGTCGCGGCGCGCTGCGCAAGCGAAGCGATTGCGGCGAACATCGAAATCAAGCCTTGTCCCGGACGGGATGCAATAACCGGCGAGCTCGTCGCGCTTGCGGCGAAAGACCTTTGGCGCGCGCAAAAGCCGCTGCTGTCGTCGTTTTCGTTCGATGCACTGAAGGCCGCGCGCGACGCCGCGCCGTCGTTGCCGCGCGGCATGCTGTTCGAGGCGCTGCCGGGCGACTGGCTGTCCATCGTGCGCGAACTCGCGTGCGTATCGCTGCATGCCGATCACAAGCACCTGACCCAACAGAGCGTCCGCGCGATTCGCGACGCCGGTTTGCGCGTGCTCGCCTACACCGTGAACGATCCGGCGCGCGCACGCGAACTCGCGAAGTGGGGCGTTGACATGATTTGTACCGATCGCCTCGATATGATCGGCGCGGACGTCGTGAGCTAAACGAAGAGCGTGCCCGCACACGCAAAGAAAGACGTCGAAAGGCAGTTTTCCTAACGTAGCAATTTTCGGCAGAGGATGAGAACACTATGAAACCGACCACGTTGCGTTGTTTCCTTTTGGCGTCCGGCGTGGCCGCCGCGGGTCATGTCCTTGCGGCGCCGCCCGAAGCGCTCGTCGCGGCTGCGAAGCAGGAAGGTCAGCTCACCGTGATCGCGCTGCCGCACGACTGGTGCGGCTATGGTCCGATGATCGCGGACTTCCAGAAGAAGTATGGCATCAAGGTCAACGAACTGAATCCCGATGCCGGTTCGGGCGACGAGATCGAAGCGATCAAGGCGAACAAGGGCAACAAGGGCCCGCAGGCGCCCGACGTGATCGACGTTGGCCTGTCGTTCGGTCCGGCCGCGAAGGCACAAGGCCTGCTGCAACCGTACAAGGTGGCGACCTGGAAGTCGATTCCCAACGACAACAAGGACGCCGAAGGCTACTGGTACGGCGACTACTACGGCGTGCTGTCGTTCGAAGTGAATGCCGACATGATCGACAAGATTCCGACCGACTGGAGTGATCTGCAGAAGGCCGACTACAAGAACGCCGTGTCGCTCGCGGGCGATCCGCGCTCGGCGAACCAGGCGATTCAAGGCGTGTACGCAGCGGGTCTGTCGGCATCGAAGGGTGACGCGAGCAAGGCTGCGCAAGCCGGTCTCAAGTACTTCGCGGATCTGAACAAGAACGGCAACTTCGTGCCCGTGATCGGCAAGGCGGCCTCGCTCGCTCAAGGCACGACGCCCATCGTCGTGCGTTGGGACTACAACGCGCTCGCCGATCGCGACACGCTGAAGGGCAACCCGAAGGTGCAGGTGGTCGTGCCGAAGACGGGCGTCGTCGCGGGTGTCTACGTGCAGGCGATCAGTGCGTACGCACCGCATCCGAACGCCGCGAAGCTGTGGATGGAATACCTGTACTCGGACGAAGGCCAGATTGGCTGGCTGACGGGCTATTGCCATCCGATCCGCTACAACGAGCTGGTCTCGCAGAAGAAGGTGCCGCAGGCGCTGCTCGACAAGCTGCCGCCCGCATCCGCGTACAAGAACGCGGTGTTCCCGACGCTGCAGCAGCAGGACGCAACGAAGGATGTCGTGACGAAGCAATGGGACCAGGTGGTCGGCGCGAACGTCAAGTAACACGACATATGAGCGTCAATTAAGCGCTGCGTGATCCGGCGATGCGGGCCGTGTACGTGCCCGCATCGCCCGCCGGCCAGCACTGCGAGGCGAGGCGGTTGAGTCTGTTCGAGGGTGAGTTATGAGCGCTTCATCGGAAGCCGGGCCGGGCGGGCAGGCGGACCTGATGGTTCCGTCCGTGCCGCAACCTGCGCCGAAGGTCGATGGCCCGGGCCGGGCGTCGCCCATCTGGACGTGGATCGGCGTGATGCCGTTCTTTATTTTCGCGTTGCTGTTCCTGATCCTGCCGACGGGCTTTCTGATGGTCGGCGCGTTCCAGGACGCACAGGGCCACTTCACGTTCGCGAACATGCGCGAGCTGTTCCATGAGAACACGCTCGATGCGTACTGGATCAGCTTCAAGGTCAGCGCCGCATCGGCATTGGGCGGCGCGCTGTTCGGCTCGCTGCTCGCGTGGGCGGCCGTGCACGGCAAGCTGCCTGGCTGGATTCGTCCGACGCTGCTGACGTTCTCCGGTGTCGCGTCGAATTTCGCGGGCGTGCCGCTCGCGTTCGCTTTCATCTGCACGCTGGGCCGGGTCGGTCTCGTGACGGTGCTGCTGAAGAAATACGCGGACATCAATCTCTATTCGACGGGCTTCAGCATTCTCAGCTTCTGGGGGCTGACGCTCACCTATCTGTACTTTCAGATTCCGTTGATGGTGCTGATCATCACGCCCGCGCTCGACGGCCTCAAGCGCGAATGGCGCGAAGCGTGCGATTGCCTCGGCGGCACCGCGTATCAGTACTGGCGCTACGTCGCGTTGCCCGTGCTGTGGCCGAGCGTGCTCGGCGCGGCGCTGCTGCTGTTCGCGAATTCGTTCGGCGCGGTGGCGACGGCCTACGCGCTGACGGGCAGTTCGCTGAACATCGTGACGATCCTGCTTTACGCGCAGATTCGCGGCGACGTGCTGCACAACCAGAACCTCGGCTATGCGCTGGCGCTCGGCATGATCCTCGTGACGGGGCTGTCGAACGGCGGCTATATCTGGCTGCGCTCGCGCGTCGAAAGGGGGCGCAGATGAACAGGCAATCGCGCGTGGGCGCATGGACCGCGATGATCGTCGGTTCGCTGTATTTTCTGATTCCGCTGATCGCGACGTTCGAATTCAGTCTGCGAATGCGACGCGGCACGTACAGCTTCGACGCCTACAGGGTCGTGCTCACCGATTCGCATTTTCAGGCGTCGTTCGGCTATTCGATTTTGATGGCGCTGCTGACGATCGTCGTCGGCGTGCTGCTCGTCGTGCCGACCGCGTACTGGGTGCAGCTGCGTCTGCCGAAGCTGCGCGGCATCGTCGAGTTCATCACGCTGCTGCCGCTCGTCGTGCCCGCGATCGTGATCGTGTTCGGCTATCTGCGCATCTACAACAGCAGTTCGATTCTGCCGCTCACGTCGAACGAACGCGCGACGGATCTGCTGCTCGTATTCGGCTACGTGACGCTGTCGCTGCCGTACATGTACCGCGCCGTCGATGCAGGCCTTCGTGCCGTCGACATCCGTTCGCTGACGGAAGCCGCGGAATGTCTCGGCGCGAACTGGCCGACCATTCTGTTCAAGGTGATCTTTCCGAACATCCGCTCGGGCATCCTGTCCGGCGCATTTCTCACCTTTGCGGTTGTGATCGGCGAGTTCACGCTTGCGAGTCTGCTGGACCGTCCGGCATTCGGTCCGTATCTGCAGCTGATCGGCGCGAACCGCGCATACGAGCCATCCGCGCTCGCGATCATTGCATTCGCCGTCACGTGGGCGTCGATGGGGCTGATCCAGGTGTTCGGCTCCGCTCGCACGCTCGCGCAGAAACCTTGAATCCGGGGCTGGGGCAACATCATGGCATTTCTTGAAATCGACAGTCTGCACAAGACGTTCGGCGCGAACACGGCGCTGCATCAGTTCGACATGAAGATCGAGCGCGGCGAGTTCATCACTTTCCTCGGGCCGTCGGGCTGCGGCAAGACGACGGTGCTGCGCATGATCGCAGGCTTCGAAACGCCGACGCGCGGCACGATCCGCCTCGACGGACGCGACGTCACGCATCTGCGCACGCGGCAGCGCAAGGTCGGCATGGTGTTCCAGGCGTACGCATTGTTTCCGAACATGACAGTCGCAGAGAACATCGGCTTCGGGCTGAAGATTGCTAACCGGCCGCAAAGCGAAATCAGGCAGCGTGTCGACGAAATGCTGCAGCTCATCAAGCTGCCGCATCTGGGCGAGCGCTACCCGTGGCAACTGTCGGGCGGCCAGCAGCAGCGCGTCGCACTGGCGCGTGCACTGGCGGGCAAGCCGCAAGTGCTGCTGCTCGACGAACCGCTGTCGGCGCTCGACGCGAAGATCCGCATTTCGCTGCGCCAGGACATACGCGCGTTGCAGCGCGAACTCGGTATCACGTCGATCTTCGTCACGCACGATCAGGAAGAAGCGCTGTCGATTTCCGACCGCATCGTCGTGATGAACGAAGGGCGCGTCGAGCAGATCGGCACGCCGCTCGAGATCTACAACTACCCGCGCACGCGTTTCGTCGCGTCGTTCGTCGGCACCTTGAACATCCTGTCGGGACATGTGATCGATCCGTCGACGGGGCGCATGGCCGTCGACGGCCAGGAACTGCACACGACGCAGTCGCTTCCCGCCGACGACGCCGGCAAGAAGCGCATGCTCGCGCTGCGGCCTGAGGCGATCGTGCTGGAAGCGCCCGCCGCGGGCCGCAACACGCTGACGGCGACGGTCGAAGAGGTGAGCTTCCTTGGCGCGATCGTGCGCATCCGGACACGCGTGAAAGACGAAGTGATTTCGCTCGATATCTTCAACGATCCGAATCGACGTTTGCCCGAACGCGGCCAGCCGGTGGCGCTCGGTTTTTCGCACGATAACCTGCTGGTGCTCGAAGAGGGCGCTCAGGGATAGGTTAGGGTTAGCCCTAAGCCTTGTGGAATAAGGCGTTCGGGAATCCGGACGCCCGCATTCCGGATTTCCGGAAACCCGGAAGTCCGAATATCCGGTCTCCTCAAAATTTCTTTTTGAATCAATGGATTAAGCGAAAAATAAGCGCTGGCATCGACCTTGCAACTAGAAAGCGCGGTCCCAACGGCCCGTCCACAACAAAGCAAGGAGACAACGATGCCCAAGTTCCTGTTCTGGTTCCTCTGAGTTCGTCGTCTGTCGCGGCTTGATCACCGCGCATGACGCACGATCAGTCGTCCGTGATGCGCTGCGTGGCCGGCCTTTCGGTCCACCCTGGCTTTACTCCATTGCAGGAACATCATCGTGAAGAAACCTATTTATAAAGTCCTCTACGTGCAGGTGATCGTCGCGATCATCATCGGTATTGCGCTGGGGCACTTCTATCCCGCGCTCGCCACCGACATGAAGCCGCTCGGCGACGCGTTCATCAAGCTCATCAAGATGGTGATCGGGCCGATCATCTTCTGTACGGTCGTGACGGGTATCGCCGGCATGGAAGACATGAAGAAGGTCGGGCGCGTCGGCGGCAAGGCGCTGCTGTACTTCGAAATCGTCTCGACGTTCGCGCTGGTCCTCGGCCTGGCCGCGACGCACCTGCTGCGTCCGGGCGTCGGCTTCAATGTCGATCCCTCGACGCTCAACGGCAAGGAAGTCGCGTCGTATGCCGCCAAGGCACACGGCCAGACCACGGTCGACTTCCTGATGCACATCATTCCGGACACGCTGGTCTCGGCGTTCTCGCAAGGTGAAATCCTGCAGATCCTGCTGATCGCGCTGCTGTTCGGCGCGGTGCTCGCGCATGTCGGCGAGCGCGGCAAGCCGGTGACGAGCTTCATCGAAAGCCTGTCGAGCATCCTGTTCGGCATGGTCGGCATCATCACGAAGCTCGCGCCGATCGGTGCGTTCGGCGCGATGGCGTTCACCATCGGCAAGTACGGCATCGGCTCGCTGCTGCCGATGCTCAAGCTGATTGGCACGTTCTATCTGACCTCGATCGTGTTCGTCGTGGTGGTGCTCGGCATCATCGCGCGCATGGTGGGCTTCAACATCCTGCGCTTCGTCGCGTACATCAAGGAAGAGATGCTGATCGTGCTGGGCACGAGTTCGTCGGAAGCTGCGCTGCCGCAGCTGATGCTGAAGCTCGAAAAGCTCGGCTGCTCGCGCTCGGTGGTCGGCCTCGTCGTGCCGACGGGCTACTCGTTCAACCTCGACGGCACCAACATCTACATGACGATGGCCGTGCTGTTCATCGCGCAGGCAACCAACACCGATCTGACGTGGGGCCAGCAGCTCACGCTGCTCGCGGTGACGATGCTGACGTCGAAGGGCGCGAGCGGCGTGACGGGCGCAGGCTTCATCACGCTCGCGGCGACGCTCGCTGTCGTGCCGACAATCCCGCTGTCGGGCATGGTGCTGATTCTCGGCATCGACCGCTTCATGAGCGAATGCCGTGCGCTGACGAACATCGTCGGCAACGGCGTAGCGACGGTTGTCGTGTCGGCATGGGAAAAGGAACTGGATCGCTCGAAGCTGCGCGCTGCGCTGAGTCGCGATGTATCCGTTACCGAAACGGCTGAGGTCTGAGCCATGAAAGCGGCGCCGCGGCAACATGGCGCGGCGCCGCTTGTTACAAATGCGGCGGAAGCGCCCGGCGCGTTCGACGACGATGAACGATATGCCACAATAGGCGATCCTCATCGAACGACTTCCGCCATCGTGACGCGCCGCCTGCTGATCCTGTTCGCGCTGGTCGCCGGGCTCGTCGCGGCCTGCGGACTCACGTGGACCATCACGTGGCAGCACGGCATCGATACGCTGCGGCGCAACGCTGCAGTGCGTGCGGACCGCACCACTTCCACGCTCAAGAGCACGCTCGAACGCTACGAGTCGCTGCCCTATCTGCTCGGCGAACATCCCCTCGTGCAGGACGTGCTCGTCGATCCCGACGCGAGCAATGTCGCGCGCGCCAATCAATATCTCGCCGACCTGAACCGCCGCGCCCGTGCCAATGTGGCGTATCTCGTCACGGCGTCGGGCCGCTGCGTGGCCGCGAGCAACTTCGATCAGCCCGACAGCTTCATCGGCCAGGAGTATCTGTTCCGGCCGTATTTCGTCGAAGCGATCAAAGGCAAGGTTGGACGCTTCTTCGGCATCGGCACGACATCGCTCGATCCCGGCTACTACATTTCGCAACCGGTGCGCCGCGACGGCAAGATCGTCGGCGTGGCCGTGGTGAAGCTGAATCTCGAATGGTTTCAGGGCGCCGATGCGTCCGAGCCGATGATCGTCACCGACGATCACGGCGTCATTTTTCTGTCGTCGGTGCCCGCGTGGAAGTACCACACGGTCAAGCCGCTCACGAGCGATGTGATCGCGTCGATCTACGACACGCGCCAGTACGCGCGCCAGCCAATCGCGCCGCTGCCGATGTCGGTCGTGCGCACGCTCGAAGGCGGCGCGCAGATCGTGCGGATCGGCGGCGGCCGCGCGGGGAACTATGCGGCGCCGCGTTTTCTCGCGTCGCAGCGCGCGCTGGGCGAACCGGACTGGCGCCTCATCACCATGGCGCCCATCGATCCCGTCAACGCCGACGCGCGCTATGCAACGATCGTGACGGGCTTCGGCTATGTATCGCTGTGTCTGCTGCTGTTCTACTGGCGCATGCGCCGCGCGCGCGTGCGCGAAGTGATGCGCAGCCGCGCGCTGTTGCAGAAGGCGTATGCCGAACTGAACCAGCGCGTGGCCGAGCGCACTGTCGATCTGTCGCAGGCCAACGAGCAGCTGAAGAAAGAAGTCAGCGAGCGCACGCGCGCCGAACAGGAGTTGCGCGACGCGCACGACGAGCTGATCCAGGCAAGCAAGCTCGCCGCGCTTGGACAGATGGCGGCTGGCATCACGCATGAACTGAATCAGCCGCTTGCCGCGTTGCGCGGCTTTTCCGACAACACGCGCGTGTTTCTCGAACGCGGCGACCACGAATCCGCGAAGGAAAACCTCGAAGCGATCGCCGCGCTCACCGAGCGCATGGGCAAGATCACGAATCAACTGAAGCTGTTCGTCGGACGCGCACGGCCGCGCAACGCGCGCGCGGGCGTGGCGCGCGCTTTGCGCAATGTGTTGACGCTGTTGCAGAAGCGCTTGCAGGACGTGACGGTCGAGGTATCGCTGAGCGACGACGGCGCGGCGCCCGTGCGCTTCAATCTCGACGTAGACGATCTAAAGCTCGTCGCGCATTGCGACGACTTGCGGCTCGAACAGGTGCTGATCAATCTGCTCGGCAATGCGCTCGACGCGGTTGCCGGAACGCCTGCGCCGCGTATCGCGATCAACGTGCAAACGTCGCCGGAATCGCTCGCGATCATCGTGAGCGACAATGGTCCCGGCATCCCCGACGATGTGTTGCCGCGGCTTTTCGAACCCTTCTTCACAACGAAGGAAATGGGCCAGGGGCTGGGACTCGGCCTTGCGATCTGCTCGTCGATCGCGCGCGATTGCGGCGGCTCGCTCGCCGCGCGCAACAACGCGCAAGGCGGCGCCGAGTTCGTGCTGACGCTGCGGCGCGCACGCGCACAGGAAACGGATAGCGCGGACTCCGTCACGACGGGTTCCTGATTCAGAAAGTCTTGAAGGCGGTAGACATACATCATGGTGAACAAAGGCTTGCAAGTCCTCTATATCGAAGACGATGAACTTGTGCGCCGCGCGAGCGTGCAAAGCCTGCAGCTCGCAGGATTCGAAGTGCTCGGCCATGCGTCGGTGGAATCGGCGGCGAAGCTGATCCACGCGGAGTTTTCGGGCGTGATCGTCAGCGATATCCGTTTGCCCGGCGCGAGCGGCCTCGATCTGCTCGCGCAATGCCGCGAGCGCGCGCCCGACGTGCCCGTCATTCTCGTCACGGGTCATGGCGATATCTCGATGGCCGTGCAGGCGATGCGCGACGGCGCGTATGACTTCATCGAAAAGCCGTTCGCCTCTGAGCGGCTGATCGAAACCGTGCGCCGCGCGCTGGAGCGTCGCACGCTGGTGCTCGAAAACCTCGCGCTGCGCCGCGAACTCGCGGGACAGGGCACGCTCGCGCCGCGCATCATCGGACGCAGTCTTGCCATCGAACAGGTGCGCAAGCTGATCGCAAACGTCGCGCCCACGGATGCGTCCGTCCTGATCAACGGCGATACGGGCGCGGGCAAGGAACTGATCGCGCGCAGTCTGCATGAGCTGTCGCCGCGCCGCGACAAGCCGTTTCTCGCCGTGAACTGCGGCGCGCTGCCCGAGCCGATGTTCGAGTCGGAGATGTTCGGCTACGAGCCGGGTGCGTTCACGGGCGCGGCGAAGCGGCGCATCGGCAAGCTGGAGCACGCGTCGGGCGGCACGCTGTTTCTCGACGAGATCGAAAGCATGCCGCTCGCGCTGCAGGTCAAGCTGCTGCGCGTGCTGCAGGACGGCGTGCTGGAGCGGCTCGGGTCGAATCAGCCGATTCGTGTCGATTGCCGGATCGTCGCGGCGGCGAAGGGCGACATGACCGAACATGTCGCGGCGGGTACGTTCCGGCGCGATCTGCTGTACCGGCTCAACGTGGTGACGATCGCGCTGCCGCCGCTGTCCGAGCGGCGCGAGGACATCGTGCCGTTGTTCGAGCATTTCCTGCTCGACGCGGCCGTGCGTTATCAGCGTCCCGCTCCGATTCTCACTGACCGGCAGCGCACGAATCTCATGCAACGCGAGTGGCCCGGCAACGTGCGCGAGCTGCGCAACGCGGCGGATCGTTTCGTGCTGGGCGTCGGCGACGATACGGCAACCGCGGCGGCGGCCGACGACGACGCGCTGACGTCACTCACGCAGCCGCTGAAGGAGCGTGTCGAGCAGTTCGAGCGCGCGGTGATCGCGGAGGCGCTGGAGCAGACGGGCGGCGCTGTCGCCGTGGCGGCGGACAGGCTGCAGGTCGGCAAGGCGACGCTCTATGAAAAAATCAAACGCTATGGATTGGCGGTGCGCGCAGAGGGCGAGCGCTAGCGGGACTTGAGGGGGGCGACCGGGCCAGCCGGTCGCGTCGATTCCGGCGTCCTGCAATGCTGGATGGAGGCAAAGCGCGATGTCATACCGATCACGCTATGCCTGCGTCACTTGCCGGATGAACATGCCGTAGTTCTCGGCGTTGTGCATGGCGTTCGCGCTGTTGGTCTGCGCGAGAGCACTGGCGTTCCCGTCGCCATACGTCAGGTCGCGTGTCCCGCCGATGTCGTTGAAATGGCTCAACTCGTGCGCAAGCGTGATCTCCGGTGTGTATTTGCCGAATACCGGGTCCAGCATATGGGGCCTGATATGGATCGTATGGCTTGCGTCGTCGGGAGACACATGCGCCATTTCCCAGTTGTCACGCGTCGGCGGGTCGAGCACGAGCTTATAGTTTCCGGACGCAAGCGTATCGCGCATCTTCGTCAGTGTCTGCCTGATCTGCTCGGGGTCGGCGTTGTCGCCGAACCATTTCTTGAGTTCAGGGTCGTTCGCGCCGTACTTGTCTAGCCTTTCGAGAGCGCGATCAATGATGTGTATCAGATTCTGAGTTGCGCCATTCAGGCGGACCAGCTGCGCCTGTGAAAACTGGGACGCATCGCCATTCGTGGTCGGGGCGGGGTCCGGCGCATCGCCGGAAGGGCCGGCATTCCGCATAGGGCCGGTATTGCCTGCGCCGCCCGTTGGACCTGCCGATCCGCCGCAACCGCCACCGTCGCCGCTTCCGGGAGCGATCGGGCCGGCGCCGCGACCATATCGATTGTCACCGACGGGCCGCGATGCAGGTGTTGTCACATTGGGAGGGCCGGCGCGTCGATTGCCCGCGCCCGGCTGATGAAAATATGCATCGCCTCGTTCGGTTCCTGGCCGGGCCTGACCTTCGACCGGTGAGCTGGGTGCGGACCAGACGTGCCTGCCCCGATTGCCTGACGGGCCGGCCTCGCCGCCGTGCTCGAGCTTGAACATGTCCTGCAAGCGAGCGGTCAGTTCGTTCCATGCTTTGCGCAGATATTGGCTTTGCGCGTTCCACGCCTCCGGCAGATAGTTGCCCAGTTCATCCCACGTGTCGCGCACATGTGTGCCGTCCGAGGCCCATACGTCGCGTTGGTGGCGGCCGGTTCGTTCGTTCCAGGCATCGCGCACGTGCACACCGTCCCTGTCCCACTTCTCGTGAGTCCGCGCGCCGTTCCGGTCGTTCCATGAATCGCGGACGTGCGTGCCGCTCTCGTCCCAGCGGTCGCGGACGTGATTGCCGCTCTCGTCGTCGATCGAATTCCAGGGACGGTTTGCCGCGCCGGGTACCTGAGGCCGCAGCGGCCGGAGGGCGCTTCCCGTCGATCTGCCGTCGGCATCGTCACCGTTGTTGCTGCACGTATGGCGCGCATCGCCGGTGCCGTACGGCGAGACATTGACGTTTCGCGCAGGCGGCTCCTGCTGCGTATACGGGACCACGCGCTGGGCCTGCGAATACCCGCGTACTTGCGGTTGCGTCGCGGGCGCCAGCGCCAGCGGCACTTGATCCGGCGCACCATCGTGCGCATAAGTGTTGCGATAGCCATTGATTCTCATGAGATTCCCGCCTTATTGATGTGAGCGATTCGCGATGCGAATTGACCAATCGATGCGCGCACAACGAAGCGCACGCACCGGACGATTTAAGCATCGCGGCGCGGGCGACCGGTCATACGGGGATCGCACATCAAATGACATTGGGACGCGTCGGGATATCAATACGCGCGGTGTCGGGGCGAGGCGAGGAAGTATTGGAGTGGTGAGGTGTTAACGCCATGCGTGACCGCGTGCTGCTGCAATCAAGGCGCAGGGCGAGTACAACGAAAAAAGCCCGCGCGGATGCGCGGGCTTCGTCTCTGGAACCTACGGACGGAATGTGTGCTCAGGCTCAGGCTGAACCGAGTTGCTTGTCCAGGAGCGCGTCGAGTTCCTGGAAACTCGGCTCGCCGACATATCGTTTCAGAATCTTGCCGTCTCGACCGATGACGAACGTGGTTGGTGTGAGCTGCACGTTGCCGAACTGCTTCGCGGCAGACCCGTCGTCCATCGCGACCTTGAACGGCAGGCGGCGCGTCTCGGTGTAGTTCGTCACATACATCGGCGCGTCGTACTTCATCGCGACTGCGACGAACTCCAGGCCCCTGCCTTTGAAGCGGTTATACGTGTCGATCATCTGCGGCATTTCCTTCATGCAGGTGTCGCAGCTCGTCGCCCAGAAGTTGACGAGATAGACCTTGCCCTTCAGATCGGCCGTCGACACCTTCTGGCCGGACAGCAGCGTGAACGTCGCATCGGGCACGTGCTGCTGGCTGCCGAACGCGAAGTAGCCCGCGACGGCAATCGCACCGGCAACGACGGCGGCAGCGATGTAGCGCATCGGGCTCGAGCGCCGGGAAACGTTGGTTTGGCTCATGAACGGGAACCTCGGGAAAACGCGTGGAACGCACGTCGTAAGGTGCTCGAATGCTGCAAGAACAGCAGCGCGAACGAGCGCCTCGAATATCGTCTCATATTGTAGCGGCAATCTCGCGACGTGGCTGGCGGGGCCGTTAACCTGCAGATAACGTGCGGATAACGGCTTCGCGCGGTCCGGCCAGGCGCCAAAGCGGCGGATAATGAGTCTTTCCGTCGCATCCATCTTCTTTTGCCGCGTCATGTTCCGTTCCGCCTTGCATTCGTTCGCCCGCCGCGGCCTCTTCCTGTTCGCTTCGTTCCGTCCACCGATCGTGTCCCTCGTTGCCGTGCTGTCGGCCGGCTGGCTGCTCGGCGCCTGCACGCCGACCTACGACTGGCGCACGATCATGAACAACGACAACGGCTATACCGTCGATTTGCCCGCGAAACCGACCACTGATCAGCGCAAGATCGACATAGGCGGAACGCCGATGGACATGTCGATGCAGATCGCCGAGGCGGACGGAGCGGTATTCGCGGTCGGCACGGTGATGCTGCCGAGCGACGACCCGCAGGTGCAGCGCATCGCGCTCGATTTCCTGCGTTCCGGCCTCGCGCACAACCTTGGGACGGCGCCCAGCGCCCATGCCACTGAGATTCCGCTGGCGGCAGGCGGCGAGGTGCAGGGGCTCGAGATGACGTTCAGCGGCAAGGCCGGCCCGAAACAGGAAACACGAACAATGCACGCGCGGCTAGTCGCGAAGGGGCGCCACGTGTATCAGGCGGCTGTGATTGCGAGCAAGGAACCGCCGCCCGAGCAAGTCGAGCAGTTCTTCGGATCGTTCAAGCTTTACTGATTTGGGGGCAGACAAGCGGCCTAAGAGTGCCGGATCAAGTGAAAGTTTCTTCGCAGAAAAGAACGCTAATGCCGCGTTTACACGGGACTTTTTGTGTTACCCACAGGATCTGTGGATAACTTTGTTGGTAACTCTGTGCGGTAGGCCGCAAATCCCCATTGGACGGGCGATTTGCCACTTTGCCCTGAATCTTGGCATTTTGAAAAAACCAATAAAATCAATGGCATCGGCCGGGTGCCTCACAACGGGCTTTCAGTTGTATCAAAATCTGTCAGTGGGCCGATAATGTGCATAAGTCAAGACTTGACATGCATTTTTTGTCGTCTGCGTGTCTTACTGACCGCCGAATGCCCGCCGATACTGGACCGCCTCGGACACCTGCGCGGCGTTCGGCGCGGCGTTGCCGGCGAGATCCGCGATGGTTCTCGCCACCTTCAGCACACGATAGTAAGCGCGCGCTGACCAGCCGAAGCGCTCGCCCGCTTCGCGCAGCAGGCGCTCGCCGTCGTCGTTGGGACGGCAGACTTCGTCGACTTCCCGGCCGCTGAGTTCGCGGTTCGTTTTGCCTTGCCTGCGCAGCTGCCGCTCGCGCGCGGCTTCGACGCGCACCGCAATAGGCGCGCTCGGTTCGCCCGCCGCCGTCGAGCGGGCCGACAGTTCGGCAGGCGACAGCGCGGGAATCTCGATCTGGATATCGATGCGATCCAGCAGCGGCCCTGACAGCTTGCGCAGATAGCGCGCTGCCACTTCCGGTGTGCAGCGGCAGCGGCCGCCGGGATCGCCGCGCCAGCCGCACGGGCAGGGATTCATCGCCGCGATCAGCTGACAGGCTGCGGGGAAGTCTGCCTGGAGCGCCGCGCGCGAGATCGTGATGCGGCCGTTTTCCAATGGCTCGCGCAGGTTTTCGAGCACATGCCGATCGAACTCGGCTCGTCCAGAAACAGCACGCCCAGATGCGACAGCGTGATCTCACCCGGCTGCGGCGGATTGCGACCGCCGACCAGCGCGGCGGCGCTCGATGAGTGGTGCGGCGCGCGAAACGGCCTTTGCCGCCACTGCGCGGGCGTGAAGCCGACCGCGCTGGCCGAGAGGAGTGCGGCCGACGTCAGCGCCTCGTCGTCGGTCATCGACGGCAGAAGACTGGGCAGGCGTGCCGCGAGCATCGACTTGCCGGCTCCCGGCGGCCCGATCATCAGCATGTGATGTCCGCCCGCCGCCGCCACTTCGAGCGCGCGCCGCGCGCCGCGTTGACCGATGACGTCGGCCATGTCGGGCGGCGCGACGACAGCATCGTTCGACAGCGTCGCAGCCGTCACGGGATACAAGCGCGCGTCCGTGTCACCGGCAAGGTGCGCGCACAGCGACGGCAGATCAGCCGCGCCGAACACGGCGACGCCAGGCACGAGCGCCGCCTCTTTCGCGCTGGCAAGCGGCAAATAGAGTTCCGGCGTGCGATCGGTGGCGGCGGCTTCCGACTCTTCGGCGCAGGACAGATGACCGCGCGCCGTACCGCAGGCCATCGCGAACGCGCCGCGCATCGGACGCAGCGCGCCCGTCAGCGAAAGTTCGCCGGCAAATTCCCGGTGCGCGAGCGATTCGACAGGAATCTGGCCGCTCGCGGCGAGAATGCCGAGCGCAATGGGCAGATCGAAACGGCCGGACTCTTTCGGAAGGTCGGCGGGCGCCAGATTGACGGTGATGCGGCGGACGGGAAAGTCGAGACCGCAATTGAGCAGCGCCGCCCGCACGCGCTCGCGGCTTTCGCGCACTTCGAGATCGGGCAGGCCGACGATGGAAAAAGAAGGAAGCCCGTTAGCGAGATGAACCTCGACGGTGACTTCCGGCGCGCGGCCAGCGGCCGGCGCGCGACTGCGCACCACGGCAAGCGACATGTTTTCTCCCGTCCGGACGCGCCCGCGAGGCGCGTTCACCTTAAAGCGCGATTGACGTCACGGGCCGCTTGCCAGTGATGTGCAGATCAGAGCAGCGTGTTCAGGAGGCCTGGCTCACAGGCAGCTTCTGCTCCAGTTCAGCGACGCGCCGTTCCAGCTCTTCGAGCCGGGCACGCGTGCGCACGAGAACCTGCGTTTGAGTATCGAATTCTTCGCGCGTCACGAGATCGAGCTTCGAGAAGCCTTGCGACAGCATTGCGCGCACGTTGCGTTCGACATCTTTCGCCGGTGAGTTTTTGAACAGCTCGGAGACCCGGGCCTGAAAGTCGTTGAAGACGTCGTTTGGTTGTTTCATTTCAATCCCCTTATTGCACAAAAATTGTGCATGTGTCGTTGCGTGCGTGCCTCGCAACGTCGAATGATCGTTTCTGGTGCAGATTCGCTGAGAGCCCGTTGCAGCATGGGCGCCTTTGGTGCGCACGCCTGTGGTTCAAGCCTGCGAACACTCTAGCAACGATCCCGATAGCGCGCCAGCGTGCATGGCGGCAACTGGCCATGCGGACAAGAAAACAGGCCAAACCCTTGTCCCATAAGCGCGAGCGAGAGTTTGCCAGCAAATTGGCATGGAGGTTGCTGTTACTGCCCCGCGCACCGGCGGGACGCCGCCTGGAAATGCACCGTTGCCGGCGGTTTTGGGGAGCAGCCGAAAGCACGGTGCAAGGCGAATGCAAGTCACGCAAACGGGTTGAGTCACTACAGCGAGGATTTCATGAAACTCATTACCGCAATCATCAAGCCGTTCAAGCTCGATGAGGCGCGCGAAGCCCTGTCGGCCATCGGCGTCTCAGGGATCACGGTAACGGAAGTCAAAGGATTTGGCCGTCAGAAGGGCCACACGGAGTTGTATCGGGGAGCCGAGTACGTCGTCGACTTTCTGCCGAAGGTGAAGATCGAAGCCGCTGTGTCGGACGACATCGTCGACCAGGCGATCGAAGCCCTCGAGCGCGCGGCGCGTACGGGCAAGATCGGCGACGGAAAGATCTTCGTCACGCCGATCGAACAGGTGATTCGTATTCGTACCGGCGAGACCGGCGCGGACGCACTGTAAAAAACAGCGACAAGAGGAAACTGAAGATGCGTAAATTATTGATGTCCCTGCTGATGGCCGGCTCGCTGCTGTCGGTCGGCATCGGCGCTGCCCTCGCGGACGACGCGTCGGCACCCGCAGCGGCTTCCGCCCCGGACACGACGGCGAGCGCACCGGCTGCGTCGGATGCCGCCGCGGCACCCGCTGCCAGCGCACCCGCCGCCGACGCTTCCGCTGCACCGGCAGCCAGCGCCCCGGCCGACGCATCGGCCGCGGCACCCGCGTCGGACGCTGCACCCGCCGCGCCGACGGCCCCGTTCTCGGTCGATTCGTCGAAGATCAGCTCGGGCGACACGGCCTGGATGCTGACGTCCACGGCCCTCGTGCTGTTCATGACGATCCCCGGCCTCGCGCTCTTCTATGCCGGCATGGTCCGCAAGAAGAACGTGCTCGCCACCGTCATGCAAAGCTTCGCGATCACCTGTCTCGTGACGGTGATCTGGACGGTGCTCGGCTACAGCCTCGCGTTCACGCCGGGCGGCTCGTTCCTCGGCGGCTTCTCGCGCGTGATGCTGAACGGCATGGCGTTCATCAAGGGCGACAAGGCGACCACGCTGACGGTCAGCCATCTCGCGCCGACCATTCCGGAATCGGTCTACTTCGTCTACCAGATGACGTTCGCGATCATCACGCCGGCACTGATCACGGGCGCCTTCGCGGACCGCATGAAGTTCTCGGCGATGCTGATTTTCATGACGCTGTGGTCGATCATCGTCTACTCGCCGATCGCGCACATGGTCTGGGAACCGACGGGCTGGCTCGCTAGCGCCGGAATCCTCGACTTCGCGGGCGGCACGGTGGTGCACATCAACGCGGGTATCGCGGGTCTGGTCTGCTGCCTGGTGCTGGGCAAGCGCACGGGCTACGGCAAGGACTCGATGGCACCGCACAACCTCGTGCTGACGATGATCGGCGCATCGATGCTGTGGGTGGGCTGGTTCGGCTTCAACGCGGGTTCGGCAGTGGCGGCTGACGGCCGTGCCGGTTTCGCGATGCTGACGACGCAGGTTGCAACGGGCATTGCCGCACTCGGCTGGATGTTTGCTGAATGGATTGCGAAGGGCAAGCCGTCGGTGCTGGGCATCGCATCGGGCGCCGTGGCCGGTCTGGTCGCGATTACGCCGGCTTCGGGCTTCGTCGGTGTGGGCGGCGCGCTCGCCATCGGTCTGATCGCAGGCGTGGTGTGCTTCTGGTCGGCAACGTGGCTCAAGCACAAGATGGGCTACGACGACTCGCTCGACGCGTTCGGCGTGCACTGCATCGGCGGTATCGTCGGCGCAATTCTGACGGGCGTGTTCGCCGTCAAGGATATCGGCGGCGCGGACGGCAGCGTTCTGCTTCAACTGAAGGGCGTCGCGACGACGCTCGTGTACAGCGGCGTGATCAGCTTCATCCTGCTGAAGATCATCGACGTGACGATCGGCCTGCGCGTGTCGGAAGAAGAAGAGCGCGAAGGTCTGGACGTGATCCTGCACGGCGAACACGTCGAGTAACACAAGGTTTCCCCGGCGACGGGGACTCGAAAGGTACTAGCACAGCGACTTTGGCCCGCCTTCATGGCGGGCTTTTTTCATGTGCGGCCGTTGGTCGCGGCACGCCCCAATCTTGTCTCACAAACAGCAGATTTTCCGGCTATCGTACCAATAGGGAGAAAGCATCCACCGACAACTTGCGAACGGAGAAAGCGTCCCCAAATGGGCAGAGCAATTGCTCTACAATCTTTTTTCTCCAGTCTGCGAGTGATCAATGGTTCCGCATTTAGTTACGGCGTTAAACGGCCCGCTGCTCGATCTCGAGCGGAAGATCCTCGACGCCACGCCTGCAATCGAACGCTGGTTCCGCCTCGAATGGCAGGAGCACACGCCACCGTTCTATTGCTCGGTGGATCTGCGTAACGCCGGTTTCAAGCTCGCGCCCGTCGATACCAACCTCTTCCCCGGCGCGTTCAACAACCTGCCGCAGGAAACGCTGCCGCTCGCCGTGCAGGCGGCGATGGCGTCGATCGAAAAGATCTGTCCGGACGCGAAGAACCTGCTGGTGATTCCCGAGCGTCACACGCGCAATGCGTTTTACCTGGAGAATGTCGCGCGGCTCGCGACGATCATGCGTCAGGCGGGCCTGAACGTCCGCTTCGGCACGCTCGATGAAAACATCGTCGGTCCCGTCACGATCGCGCTGTCGGACGGTCAGAAGATCGTGCTGGAGCCGCTTGAGCGCTCGGCGCGCCGCATCGGGCTGAAGAATTTCGACCCGTGCTCGATCCTGCTGAACAACGATCTGTCGGGCGGCATCCCCGCCGTGCTGGAAAATCTGCACGAGCAATACGTGCTCCCGCCGCTGCACGCGGGCTGGGCCGTGCGCCGCAAGTCGACGCACTTCTCCTGCTACGACGACGTCGCGAAAAAGTTCGCGAAGATGGTCGAGATCGACCCGTGGATGATCAATCCGTACTTCGCGCACGTCGAAGGCGTGGACTTCGAGGCGCGTACGGGCGAGGAAGCGCTCGCCGACGCGATCGACGGCGTGCTGAAGAAGATCGCGAAGAAATATCGCGAGTACGGCATTTCGGAGCGTCCGTACGTCGTCATCAAGTCGGACGCGGGCACGTACGGGATGGGTGTGATGACCGTGCACGACGCTTCGGAAGTGGCCGCGCTCACGAAGGGCGAGCGCGCCAAAATGGCGACCACGAAGGAAGGGCTCGAAGTGCACGACATGATCGTGCAGGAAGGCGTCTATACCTTCGAGCGGATCGGCGAGGAAGTCGCCGAGCCCGTCGTGTACATGATCGACCGGTATGTAGTGGGCGGGTTCTATCGCGTGCACGGCAGCCGCGAACGCGACCAGAACCTGAATGCGCCGGGCATGCATTTCGTGCCGCTCGGCTTCGAGCACACCGCGCTGCCGGACGCGCACGCGAAGCCGGGTGCGGCGCCGCCCAACCGGTTCTACATGTACGGCGTAGTGGGGCGGCTGGGGCTGCTGGCGGCATCGGTGGAACTGGAGCGGACCGATCCCGAGGCGATTCAGGTCTGATCTCGTCCGACTCGCGGGCGCCCCGCAAGCACGCGGGCGCGCTTCGCGTTAGGCTGACGCTCCCGCCGCGCCGAGCGCGGTTTGTGCGGACAGATGCCACCGACGCGCATCTGCCTTACGCTATAACGAAACAACGTGTGGCCCGCGAGGGCGCCTCAGGAACTTCATGGACATTCTCTTCATCGCCGACCCGCTTTCCCGCTTCAAGATCTACAAGGACTCGACCTACGCGATGATGGCCGAGGCCGCGAAGCGCGGCCACACGCTGTATGCGTGCGAGCCGCAGCATCTGGCGTGGACGGGCAGCGGCGTCGAGGCGAACGTGTACCGCTTCGAGATCGTCGGCGATCAGGCGGACGGCCATCGCGATGTCTGGTACGAGGCTCAGCCCATCGAGGCGCGCACGCTCGCGAGCTTCGGTGCCGTGCTGATGCGCAAGGATCCGCCGTTCGACATGGAGTACGTGACGTCGACATGGCTGCTCGAACTGGCCGAGCGCGCGGGCGCGCGCATCTTCAACAAGCCCCAGGCGATCCGCGATCACTCGGAAAAGATGGCGATCGGCGAGTTTCCGCAGTTCGTCGCGCCGACGCTCGTGACGCGCGATCCGGCGCGCCTGCGCGCGTTTCATGCCGAACACGGCGACGTGATCCTGAAGCCGCTCGACGGCATGGGCGGCATGGGCGTGTTCCGCGTGAAGGCGGACGGCATGAACCTTGGCTCGATCGTCGAGATGCTGAGCCACGACGGCGCGCGTTCGGTGATGGCGCAGAAGTTCATCCCCGAGATCAAGGCGGGCGACAAACGCATTCTGCTAATCGGCGGCGAGCCGGTGCCGTATTCGCTCGCGCGCATCCCGCAGGGCAATGAGGTGCGCGGCAATCTCGCCGCAGGCGGTCTGGGCGTCGCGCAGCCGCTGACGGCGCGCGACCGCGAAATCGCCGAAGCCCTCGGCCCGGTGCTGAAGGCGCGCGGGCTGCTGCTCGTCGGACTCGACGCGATCGGCGACTGGCTGACGGAGGTGAACGTCACGAGCCCGACGTGCTTCCGCGAGATCATGGAGCAGACGGGTTTCGACGTCGCCGCGATGTTCATCGATGCGCTAGAGAAAGCAGTCGGTTGAAGCGGCGCGCGTGCGCCGCCATGTTCTGCCGTGGAAGTCGCACTATTGGCCAGCCAGGCGTGAAAAGGCCGAAAGCGCGAAAATGAGGCTGTTACAATGCCCGCTCCCCTGAAAAAAGCCCATGAGGGCCCGTTCGATCCGACCCCTTGGCGGTCGGATCTCAGGCGAGTTCGATGGCTCTGCTGTCCTGTTCACCGCGTCCGGCCTTCCGTTCGGCCACCAGACGGTGCAATGGAAGCACGGCCGCGCTATCCGGGCGGATTTCTGCAGCAAGGCTGACATGGCAGGCATTCTGATCATTGCGCACGCTCCCTTCGCCACCGCGCTACGCGAGTGTGTCGCTCATATTTACGGCGGCTTGCCCGCCGGCATCGGCGTGATCGACGTATCGGCGGATTGCGATCCCGCCCAGGTGGTCGCGTTCGCGCATGCGGAGATCGACAGGCTGAAGGAAGAAAACGGCGCGCTCGTGCTGACCGACATGTTCGGCGCAACGCCTGCGAATATCGCGGGCCGCCTCGCGACGATTCCCGATGTGCGCGTGCTGGCGGGCGTCAATCTGCCGATGCTGGTGCGCGCCGTGTGCTATCGCGCCACGCCCCTCGACGTGCTCGTCGACAAGGCGCTGGCGGGCGCGACCAAAGGCATCCATGCGGTCGGCCCGGCTACGGCGCCGCCTGCCGCTTGCGTCACGAGTACCGCCGACTGCATTCCCGCCTTGCCGCCCGACAAGGCGCTCGCCGAAGCCTGCAAGACGGGTGGAGAAACCAGCTTAAACCGGAACGACGCGTGAGCGTCGCGCGACGAATTCCTTTCCCTCGATAACATCAACACCCGCGCTTGGGACAACACATGCTGCAACAGGAAACGACTATCGTGAACAAGCTGGGCCTGCACGCTCGCGCGTCGGCCAAACTCACGCAACTCGCCGCCAATTACCAGGCGGAGATCTGGATGAGCCGCAATGGCCGGCGCATCAACGCGAAGAGCATCATGGGCGTGATGATGCTGGCGGCGGGCATCGGCAGCACGGTGGTGATCGAGACGGAAGGCGCCGACGAAGAAGAAGCGATGGACGCGCTGCTCAAACTGATCGCCGATAAATTCGGCGAGGGACAATAAAAAATCCGCTGCTGCATTCGTTCTGGATGGAAGACGCCGCGCGATGTCGCGGCGTTTTCTTTTGGTCCGCCGGATTCACGCATCGGGAAGCGAGCTGTCGGCAACGCGGGAATGCTGCGCTGCACAGCACAGTTATACGGGACGGAATTTATAATGACCGTCGGGGTCTGAGAGCACTGCAGCGGTTTGCCGCGGCATCACACAACTAGAGGAGGTGCGCGTGTCGTTCACGCTGCATGGAATTCCCGTGTCACGCGGTATCGCCATCGGGCGGGCATATCTGATCGCCCCGGCTGCACTGGACGTCGACCACTATCTGATCGAGCCCTCCCAGATCGAGGGCGAGGTGGAGCGTTTTCGCGCGGCGCAGCGGGTCGTGCATCAGGAGCTCGACGAACTGCGCGCCGATCTCTCCGCCGACGCACCCTCCGAAATGGGCGCCTTCATCGACGTCCATTCCATGATCCTGAACGATGCGATGCTCGTTCAGGAAACCATCGACCTCATCCGCACGCGCCGCTACAACGTCGAGTGGGCGCTGACCGAACAGCTCGAACGCCTCACCCGCCATTTCGACGAAGTCGAAGACGAATATCTGCGCGAACGTAAAGCCGACATCGAGCAGGTGGTCGAGCGCGTGCTGAAGGCGCTCGCGGGCGGCACGGGCGCGCTGGTCAACGGAAGTCACGGCCGGTGCGACGAAATGATCGTCGTCGCGCACGACATCGCGCCCGCCGACATGATGCAGTTCAAGACGCAGACCTTCCAGGGCTTCGTGACGGATCTGGGCGGCCGCACGTCGCATACGGCCATCGTCGCGCGCAGTCTCGGCATTCCCGCGACGGTCGGCGTGGCGCACGCAAGCGCGCTGATCCGTCAGGACGATCTGATCATCGTCGACGGCGATCATGGCATCGTGATCGTCGATCCCGCGCCCATCGTGCTCGAAGAGTATTCGTACCGGCAGAGCGAAAAGGCGCTGGAAGCGCGCAAGCTGCAACGCCTGAAGTTTTCGCCGACGCAGACGGTGTGCGGCACGCGTATCGAACTGTGCGCGAACATCGAGTTGCCGGAAGACGCGCAGGCTGCGCTAGACGCGGGCGCGACGGGCATCGGCCTGTTCCGCACCGAGTTCCTGTTCATGAACCAGAAGGGGATGCCGGAAGAGGAGGAGCAGTTCGCCGCATACAGGCGCGCCGTCGAGCTGATGAACGGCATGCCCGTGACCATCCGTACCATCGACGTCGGCGCCGACAAGCCGCTCGATTCGATCGGCGACGAGTTCGAAACGGCGCCGAACCCGGCGCTTGGTCTGCGCGCCATCCGCTGGAGCCTGTCCGAGCCGCACATGTTCCTTACGCAGCTGCGCGCAATTTTGCGCGCGTCGGCGTTCGGTTCGGTGAAGATCCTGATTCCGATGCTCGCGCACGCGCGCGAGATCGATCAGACGCTCGACCTTATCCAGGAAGCCAAGCGCCAGCTCGACGACGCCGGTCTCGCATACGACCCGAACGTGCGCGTCGGCGCGATGATCGAGATTCCGGCGGCGGCGATCGCGCTGCCGCTGTTCCTCAAGCGGCTCGATTTCCTGTCGATCGGCACCAATGACCTGATCCAGTACACGCTCGCCATCGATCGTGCCGACAACGCGGTCGCACATCTGTACGATCCGCTGCATCCGGCGGTGCTGCATCTGATCGCGTTCACGCTGCGCGAGGCGAAGCGTGCGGGCGTGCCCGTGTCGATCTGCGGGGAAATGGCGGGCGATCCGGCGCTCACGCGCCTGTTGCTCGGCATGGGACTGACGGAGTTCTCGATGCATCCGAGCCAGCTGCTGCTCGTGAAGCAGGAGGTTCTTCGCGCGCATCTGAAGACGCTGGAGAAGCCGGTCGCCGACGTGCTGGCGGCGTTCGAGCCGGAAGAGGTGCAGTCGGCACTGGACCGCGTCGCGCAGGCCTGAAGTTGTTCTGCGCGGCGCCGCGCCGCGCGCCTTCAGCGAATTGACTCAGGACGGATGCCGCTCGCCGCACACCGGGCAATCCGGCTGGCGCGCGATGCGCATCGTGTTCCACTCCATCCGCAGCGAATCGAGCATCATCAGGCGGCCGACCAGCGGTTCGCCGATGCCCGCGATTACGCGCAGCGCTTCCGCTGCCTGCATCGCGCCGATGATGCCGACCGTCGGCGAAAACACGCCCATCGTCGAGCACGCCACTTCTTCGAACGGCTGGTCTTCGGGGAACACGCACGCGTAGCACGGCGAAGCGTCGCTGCGAAAATCGAACGTGCTGATCTGGCCGTCGAAACGCAGCGCCGCGCCCGACACGAGCGGCACGCCATGCTTCACGCACGCGCGGTTGATCGCGTGACGCGTCGCGAAGTTGTCCGTGCAGTCGAGCACGACAGCCGCTTGCGGCACGTTGAGATCGAGCCATGCATCGTCGACGCGCTCGGCTACCGCGTTCACGACGACATCCGGATTCAGCTGCGCGATGGCATCGCGTCCAGATTCGACCTTCAGCCGGCCGACCGACTTCGTCACATGCAGGATCTGCCGCTGCAGATTGGTGAGATCGACGGTATCGGCGTCGACGAGCGTCAGCCTGCCGATGCCCGCCGCCGCCAGATACATCGCAGCCGGCGAGCCGAGCCCGCCCGCGCCGACGACGATCGCATGCGCGTCGAGAAAGCGTTGCTGAGCCTCGATGCCGAGTTCGTCGACGAGGATGTGACGGGAATAGCGCAGGAGTTGATCGTCGTTCATGGCGGGGCGCGGCGCGTGTCGTTAGTGTCGCGCCGGAGAGGAAGCGGCGCGAGGTTCTGATTATTTTAATCGCGCGAGAGGAAGTGTCTTCGCGGCGCGCTATGAATCGATGCGCCGCGAAGACACGGACTACGTCAGAAGGCTTACTTGCTCGGCGTAGCCGGCTGCGAAGCCGGTTGCGTCGCGGAAGCAGGCGCGGCCGGGTTCGACGCCGTCGGCGTAGCGGGCAGCGCGGGCTTCACGGCAACGGGCGCCGAAGCCGATTGTGCCGGCTTGCTTTGCGCAAGTCGGCGCTCCATCAGCGACTTCGATTCGGCCACCGGCTTGCCTTCGAGCTTGTTCAGGCCTTGTTGCAGCATGAAGTCGTCGGCGGAACCGAACTCGACCGGCTTGCGGTCGCGATCCTTCGCGCGCTGTTCCGGCGTCTTCTTGTCGTTCTGCTCTTCGAGCTGACGCAACTGGTCCATGCGCTCCTGTTCGCGCTGTTCCTGCTCCTTCTTCTCGTTCGGGTCTTGCGTGTTCGCAAGGTGATTCGAGTAGTCGACTTCGCGCGTGACGAGTGCGTCGTCGGGATCGCCGTCCGCGTACTGATCGACCGCGACGTCCGGGCGGATGCCCTTGTTCTGGATCGAACGGCCGCTCGGCGTGTAGTAGTACGCGGTGGTCAGACGCAGGGCGGAATCCGCCGTCATCGGACGAACCGTCTGCACCGAGCCCTTGCCGAACGTCGTCTTGCCGACGATCAGCGCGCGATGCTGATCCTGCAGCGCGCCCGCGACGATTTCCGAGGCCGACGCCGAGTAGGCGTTGGTCAGCACGATCATCGGCACGGTCTTGAAGATGGCGGGCAGGCTCTTCAGCGGATCGCCGTCGAAGGACGGCAAGCGATAGTTGTCGTAGGTGTCGCGATAGACCTGCTTCGAATCCGGAATCTGGCCGTTCGTCGACACGACGACGGAATCGGGCGGCAGGAACGCGCCCGCGACGCCGACGGCGCTCTGCAGCAGGCCGCCGCCGTTGTTGCGCAGGTCGAGGATCAGGCCCTTCAGGTTCGGCTGCTGGCGTGCGATGTCCTGCAGCTTGGCTGCGAGGTCAGGCACCGTGCGCTCCTGGAAGCTCGTGATGCGGACATACGCGTAGCCCGGCGCGAGAATCTTCGACTTCACGCTCTGAACCTTGATGATCGCGCGCGTGACGGTGAGCGGGAACGTGCGGTCGTCGGTCTTGCGGAAGATGGTCAGCGTCACCTTCGTGCCCGGGTCGCCGCGCATCTGCTTGACGGCCTTGTCGAGCGTCATGCCGCGCACGGGTTTGTCGTTGATGCGGGTGATCAGGTCGCCCGGACGGATGCCGGCGCGGAACGCGGGCGTGTCTTCGATCGGCGAGATGACCTTGATGAGGCCGTCTTCCTGCGAGATTTCGATGCCGAGGCCCGCGAAGCGGCCCTTGGTCTGTTCCTGCAGTTCTTCGTAGTCGGTCTTGTCGAGATACGACGAGTGCGGGTCGAGGCTCGACACCATGCCCTTGATCGCGGCCGTCAGCAGCTTCTTGTCGTCGACCGGCTCGACATACTCATGTTTGATCTGCCCGAAGACTTCGGCGAAAAGCCGCAACTGGTCGAGCGGCAGGGGCGCGGACGCAGGTTGCTGGGCCGAGGCGCTCAGTTGCAGGGTTGCAAAAACGCCGGTAGCCAGGCCCGCGGCGATAAGGCCGATATTTTTCAGGTTCTTTCGCATAGAGTATGTTGCGGTCGGAAGCGCGTGGCAGCGTCAAAGGATAAAAGACGGACAAGTATAACTTGACGTCTGCACGGCCTGTACGTGTGGGTAATCGGGTTTCGACAGCGGTCGCGCCGCGAGGTTCTAAGGATCGCTGGCGTCTGGCGCGCCGAATGTGCGCTGGCGGACGCCCGCAGCGCCAAAAGTGCCGCTGCGCGGGGCTGGAAGCGCGTGAAATGCGGGCCGAGCCGCTGATACCGTTGCGTGCGCATCGGTATGAACTGCAGCCGTGTGTGCGTCGCCGGGGAGGGCCGTTCGATGCGGCCGCGATGCACGATGGCGCGAACATGGCAAGCACATGGCAAGCACATGGCAGTGCTGTCAGGCAACCGCGCAGGGCGGCCGAAGCGCACATGCCGTGGTCCGCAGCAGCATCGCCGCGGGCCACGGTCATTATCTGGGAGACGAGCGGGATCAGCCTGCCTTGCCCTGCTTCGCGACGGCTGCCTGCGCCTTCGCGATCGCTTCCTGGTCGCCGAGATAGTAGTGCTTGATCGGCTTCAGGTTCTCGTCCAGTTCATACACGAGCGGCACGCCGTTCGGGATGTTCAGGCCGACGATGTCGCTATCGGAGATGTTGTCGAGATACTTGACCAGCGCGCGGATCGAGTTGCCATGCGCGGCGATCAGCACCTTGCGGCCCGATTTGATAGCGGGTGCGATCGATTCGTTCCAGACGGGCATCACGCGCGCGACGGTGTCCTTCAGGCATTCGGTGAGCGGCAGCTCCTCGCGCGGCACCTTTGCGTAGCGCGGATCGTCGTACGACGTGCGCGAGTCGGTCGCTTCCAGCGCGGGCGGCGGCGTGTCGTAGCTGCGGCGCCAGACCAGCACCTGGTCGTCGCCGAACTTCGCGGCCGTCTCGGCCTTGTTCAGACCCGACAGCGCGCCGTAGTGGCGCTCGTTGAGGCGCCACGAATGGACCACGGGCAGGTACATCAGGTCCATCTTGTCCTGCACGTGCCACAGCGTGCGGATCGCGCGCTTGAGCACCGAGGTGTACGCAATGTCGAACGTGTAGCCCGAGTCTTTCAGCAGCATGCCTGCCTGCTGCGCTTCGAGGTTGCCCTGTTCGGTGAGGTCGACGTCGACCCAGCCGGTGAAGCGGTTTTCCTTGTTCCACGTCGATTCGCCGTGGCGGATGAGAACGAGTTTGTACATGTCGTTGCCGGTCGGTAGTGAGGAAGCCGTAATCGGGGCGGCACCGCAGCCTGCGGCTCGCGGTCGCCATCGCGTCAGACGGTTATTTTATAATGGTCGGATTGCCCTTTCCGATTTATCCCGTTTCTTTCCTTTTTTCCGGCGGATCATCCGTGAAGTTTTTCACCGATTACACCAACCTTGCCCTGATCGCGATCGCCCTCATCTCCGGGGCGTTGCTCCTCTGGCCGTCGATTTCCCGGCGCGGACGCGGCGGCCTCTCCGCGGCTGCCGCCACGCAGCTGATTAACCGGCGTAACGCAGTCGTCATCGACCTGCGCCCAGCGGCGGAATACGCCGGCGGGCACCTGCCTTCTGCCCGTCAGGTCGAGTTTGGCGAGTTGCAAGCGAAAGTCGGCCAACTCGTGAAGAATAAGAGCAACCCGGTGCTGCTCGTTTGCCAGAACGGCCAGCAGTCGAACAAGGCGGCACGTATTGTGCGCGACGCAGGCTATGCGGAAGTGCACGTGCTGGAAGGCGGCGTCAACGCCTGGCAGCAGGCGGGCATGCCCGTCGTCAAACAAGGAGTTGCGAAGTGAACAGAGTGATCATGTACAGCACGCAGGTGTGCCCGTATTGCCAGATGGCCGAACGTCTACTAAAGTCGCGCGGCGTCGAGCACATCGAAAAGGTGCTGATCGACAAAGACCCGGCGCGCCGTCAGGAGATGATGACGCGCACGGGCCGTCGCACGGTGCCGCAGGTGTATATCGGCGAGACGCACATCGGCGGCTATGACGACCTGTCCGCGCTCGATCGCGCGGGCGGTCTGGCGCCGCTGCTCGAAGCCGTCGCCTGAGGTCGGAGCGCAGCACCGCTTGCGCGTCGCGTCGATCCGTCGTCGCAGCGCGCGGCAGCTAACAAGATGAAGGCCGGGCAACGCGTTCATGACGTTCGCACCGGCCGGCTGGACGCCGTCCATCGTGACGGCCCGCAACACCACGAGATCTGGCGGCATCCGTCCGCCGCAACGAAATTTAGGGAGTAGAGAACCATGTCCGACGAGAACAACCAGCCGTTCTTCAATATCCAGCGCATCTACCTGAAGGATATGTCGCTCGAGCAGCCGAACTCGCCGGCCATTTTCCTCGAACAGGAAATGCCGTCGGTCGAAGTCGAAGTCGACGTGAAGGCTGAGCGCCTCGCGGACACGGTGTTCGAAATTCTCGTCACGGGCACCGTGACGGCCAAGGTCAGCGACAAGGTCGCGTTCCTGATCGAAGCCAAGCAGGCAGGCATTTTCGACATCCGCAACATCCCGGCTGAACAGATCGATCCGCTCGTCGGCATTGCTTGCCCGACCATCCTGTTCCCGTACCTGCGTTCGAACATCGCCGACGCGATCACGCGCGCAGGCTTCCCGCCCATCCACCTCGCCGAAATCAACTTCCAGGCGCTGTACGAGCAACGTCTCGCGCAGATCGCTTCGCAGGAAACGGGCGCGGGCAGCGCGGCCCACCACTGACGCGTGCAGGCGGTGCCGGCTATGAAGGTCGCCGTTCTCGGCGCCGGTGCATGGGGCACCGCACTCGCCGGCCATCTGGCCGCGCGGCATGACACGGTGCTCTGGGCGCGCGATGCCGCGCTCATCGCCGAACTCTCCACTTCGCACGAAAACGCCCGCTACCTGGCGGGCGTTGCGTTGCCGTCCACGCTTCGCTTCGAAGCGGATCTCGATGCCGCACTGAGTCACGCGCTCGCCGACGACGCGCTGTGCGTCGTCGCGACGCCCGTCGCCGGTTTGCGCGCGATGCTGCGCACGATGCGCGACATGGGCAAGGTGCCGGCGCATTTCGTGTGGTTGTGCAAGGGCTTCGAGGCGGAGTCGCAACTGCTGCCGCATCAGGTCGTCGCGCAAGAACTGAGCGGCCATGGCAGCAACGGGCCGCTGTCGGGACCGAGCTTCGCGCGTGAAGTGGGGCAGGGCCTGCCCGTGGCGCTGACGGTGGCGAGCGCGTCGGCGGCGTGCCGCGAGCGCACGGTCGCGGCGTTCCATCACGGCGCGATGCGCATTTACAGCGGCGACGACGTCGTCGGCGTGGAAGTGGGCGGCGCGGTGAAAAACGTGCTGGCTATCGCCACGGGCATCGCCGACGGTCTTGGCCTCGGCCTGAATGCGCGCGCGGCGCTGATCACGCGCGGTCTCGCTGAAATGTCGCGTCTGGGTGCAGCGCTCGGCGGCCGGGCGGAAACGTTTACGGGGCTCACGGGACTCGGCGATCTGATCCTGACCGCGACGGGTGATCTGTCGCGCAACCGCACGGTCGGCATGCAGCTCGCCAGCGGTCGTTCGCTCGACGACATTCTCAATGCGCTCGGGCATGTCGCCGAGGGCGTGCGCTGCGCGCGCGGCGTGCTGTCGATCGCGCAGTCACATGCGATCGAAATGCCGATCACGGAAGCCGTCTGCGACGTGCTGTTCAATGGCATCGCGCCGCGCGATGCCGTCAGCGCATTGCTGCGCCGGGACGCAAAGGCCGAGTAATTGCCGATTCACGAGCGGGCCGCACAGGGCCCGCACCTCATTGCGGTCCATTCGTTGAAAGTCTTTTACGAAGCCGGTAAAGGCTAACGCCGAACGGCTCGCTTCTTTCGCTGTCCACCTCCTATCGTCGCCGTATCGATTCTGGAGGTTTTCCCATGCTCACCCTTGGCTATTGCACGCTCGAAGCGCGCGTCGTCGACATCACGACGCTGGCTGTCGACGCCATCGTCAACGCGGCGAACACGTCATTGCTGGGCGGCGGCGGTGTGGACGGCGCGATTCATCGTGCGGCCGGTCCCGATCTGCTGCGCGAATGCGAATCGCTGGGCGGTTGTGCGACAGGCGACGCGAAGATCACGGGCGGGCATCGGCTGAAAGCGCGCCACGCGATTCATGCCGTCGGCCCCGTGTGGCACGGCGGCGGGCGCGGCGAGACGGAACTGCTGGCTGCGTGCTACCGGCGCTCGCTCGAACTCGCGCGCGATGCGAAGGCGAAGAGCATCGCGTTTCCCGCGATCAGCTGCGGCGTCTATCGTTTCCCCGCCGACGACGCGGTGCGCATTGCCGTGCAAACCGTGATCGACACGCTGCCGAACGCGCCTGCCGTCGAGCGCGTGATCTTTGCGTGCTTCGACGAAGCGATGCACGCGCGCTACGAGGCCGAACTCGAACGACGCGTTCAGGCGCCGCCTTCGAAGCCGGCCTGACGCCACGCTTCGAACACGACCACGGCAACCGTGTTCGACAGGTTCAGGCTGCGATTGCCGGGACGCATCGGCAGGCGCACGCGCTGTTCGTCTGGAAAGCGGTCCAGCAAGGCGGCCGGCAGGCCGCGCGTTTCCGCGCCGAACACGAACCAGTCGCCGGGCAGGAACGCGTGCGAGTGGAACGGGCTGGAGCCGCGCGTCGTGAACGCGAACATGCGCGTCGGGTCGGGCGCTTCGCTGTCGATCAGCGCGTCCCAGTCGCGATGCACGTGCATCTGCGCGTACTCGTGATAGTCGAGACCGGCGCGGCGCATCCTGGCGTCGTCGAGCGGAAAGCCGAGCGGTTCGATCAGATGCAGCCGCGCACCCGTGTTCGCGCACAGGCGGATCACGTTGCCGGTGTTCGGCGGAATTTCGGGTTCGACGAGAACGACGTTGAACATAAGAGGTAAGTGGAGAACTAGTTTTTCGGCGTGCGCAGCGCGACGAGGTTCGTCACGCGACGCGCGCCGGCTGCCTTCAGCGTACGGGCCAGCGCATCGAGTGTCGCGCCCGTCGTCATCACATCGTCGACGATGACTACATGCAGGCCCTGCACTGTCTTCGCCACGACGAACGCGCGGCCGACATTCTGCCTGCGCGCATCGAGATCGAGCTTCGATTGCGGCGCAGTGTCGATCACGCGCCGCACGAGCGTGGCGTCGCTGCGAACGCCGAGCGCTTTCGCGCAAGGCCGCGCGATCTCCCATGCCTGGTTGTAGCCGCGTTCCACGAGCCGACGCGCCGATAACGGCACGGGCGCGACGACATCGGGCCGGTCGCGCCCGTCAAGCGTGTCGAACACATCGAACGCGGACCGAGCGAGCCGCCGCGCGAACTCGTGCGCAAGCGCGAGCCGCGCGCGGAACTTGAGGCCGACAGCCAGCGCATCGAGCGGCGCCCGATAGTCGGCGAGCGCGACGGTCGCATCGAACGCGGGCGGGGCCGTCAGGCAGTCGCCGCATCGGTAATGCATCAGGCTGGCGCGCCGAAAGCCGCTCAACGGCACCGCGCAGACCGTGCAGCGCAGCCGCGCCTCGTTCCACCAGGCTTCGTCGCAAAAGCTACACAACGTCCGATGCGACATATTGCCGCACAAGGCGCACGGATTCGGCAAAACGGCGCACGCGAGCGCCGGCAGTGCCGGGACGGATCGTTGTGCGATCCCGATGAACCGTTCGCGCAGCGCTCGCACGGGTTGGATGGCGCGAGGCCACCGAAAAGCCCAATTCGGCATATCGACACGCCTCCGAAGGCCGCTGACGCTGAAGGGACGGAATCGAGCGAGTATACTTCGCACTCTTCGTCCGTACGACTCGAATAACCGTGTCTCCCACCGAAACTGGCCGTCCGGCCTATGATTCGCGCCGTCTTCGGAAGATTTTCGACCGCCGCGCCGCCACCTTCGACGACGTCGCGTTCCTGCCACGCGAAATCGCGCAGCGCATGCGCGAGCGGCTCGACTACATCAAGGTCAATCCGTCGCACGTGCTGGATGCGGGATGTGGCGCCGGAGACGACCTTCCTTCGTTGCGCGAGCGCTTTCCCGAAGCGCCCGTGTTCGGCACCGATCTCTCGCGTTCGATGCTCACGCGCGCGGTCACGCACGACGCCGCCGACACCAGCTGGCGCCGCTTTCTGCCTGCATCGCTCGGCAAGGCGCTGGGCTCGCGCGGTCCGAGATTCGCTCAGGCGGACTTCTCCGCGTTGCCATTCGCGTCGGGTGCATTCGAATTCATCTGGTCGAATCTCGCGCTGCACTGGCACTCGCGGCCCGATCTCGTGTTCCCGGAGTGGCAACGTGTGCTGAAGGTCAACGGCCTGCTGATGTTCAGCACGCTAGGGCCCGACACGCTGAAAGAACTGCGCGGCGCGTATGCCGAGATCGAAGCGGCGCACGGCGTCAATACGCACAAACATGTAATCGACTTCGTAGACATGCACGATCTGGGCGATATGCTTGTCGAAAGTGGCTTCGAAATCCCCGTGATGGACCAGGAGACGTTGACCATTACGTACAAGTCGCCCGAGTCGCTGCTCGCCGACGTGCGCCGCTGGGGCGCCTATCCGTTCCGGCGCGAGGCGCTGCCGGGTGTCGCGTCGAGGCGCATGCACAAGGCGCTGCTGGCTGCGCTCGAGGCGCGCCGGCAGGGCGACGGCACGATTCCGCTCACCTTCGAGGTGATTTACGGGCACGCGTGGAAAGCCGTCCCGCGAACGACGCCTGAAGGGCATGGAATCGTACGGATCGAAGACATCGGACGAGGGCGGCAAGGCAATCGTTGAGGTGGTAAAGAGGGCATTGGTTATGCCCGGAATCAGCGGCTCAAAAAGTGCGTCAAAACGGCGCAGAGGCTTATGTGGCTTGGGTTGGCGGCCGATAGAGCGTTGCTTGTGGATGCCATAGATCGGCCCTATAATGCGTCAGTTTGTCGCTCAAAGTTCCCACGATTGGAGCGGCAGTCCCGAGGCGTAGCGGTTCGGGTAGCGGTAGTTGCGCCGGGCTTGAATGGCAGTGGCGGTAGGCGGTGACTGGCGGTTCGCGGGAGGCAGCGATGAATGCAACCGAGCTGGCTGAGTCGGAGCCCGTCCTCAAGGACTGGCTGATGAAGCGCAACTGTTCGGTTTCGCCGCGGCAATTCGTGTTCTTCTATGTGTCGCTCGCGGCATTCTCGCTCTTAATTGCATTCCTGCTGGTCCTGTGCGGTGCGTGGCTGGTGTTGCCGTTCACGGGTATCGAGTTGCTCGCTGTCGGTGTCGCATTTGCAATCTATGCACGCCATGCTGTCGATTACGAGCGCATCCGGCTGTTTCCAAACCGGCTCGTGATCGAACAGGTAAGCGCCGAGCATCTCACGCAGTTCGAATTCAATCCGCGCTGGGTGCGGGTCGAACCAGGAGCGACGCCGCGCGACCGGATCAGGCTGGTTTCGCGCGGCGAGTCGGTCACGGTCGGGCTGCACCTTGCGCAATATCGGCGCGCACAATTCGCCGACGAACTGCGGCTGTGGATCAGGCAGTGCCAGGCGCAAAAAGTTGCGTATTGAATTGTGGAATTGCGCGCTGTTCCAGAAGACGAGAGGCAGCCTTCCAGCGGGGTCGAGGGTTTGAATGGAAATTTTCGGTAAGGAAGCTATGAAAACAATCAAGCGAGCCCTCATGGGTGTGCTGGCGTGTAGCGGGCTGCTGTTCGCCGGCGCCGCCCTTGCAGTCGGCGACAGTCCGGGCGGCCCCCGCGTCAACGAGATCAATCTCCAGCCGCCCGTGACGAGGATTGCCGAAGAGCTCTACAGCCTCCACACGTTCATGCTGATTCTCTGCACGGTGATCTTCATCGGCGTGTTCGGCGTGATGTTCTATTCGATCTTCGCGCACCGCAAGTCGAAGGGATTCAAGGCGGCGAATTTCCACGAAAGCACCACCGTCGAAATCATCTGGACGATCGTCCCGTTCATCATCGTCGTGCTGATGGCGCTCCCTGCCACCAAGACGGTCGTCGCGATGAAGGACACCACCAATGCCGACCTGACCGTCAAGGTCACTGGCTATCAGTGGAAATGGGCGTACGACTACGTCAAGGGTCCGGGCGAAGGCATCAACTTCTACTCGACGCTGACCACGCCGCGCAGCCAGGTCGACGGCCAGGCGCCGAAGACGGATACGTACCTGCAGGAAGTCGACAATCCGCTCGTCGTTCCCGTCAACAAGAAGATCCGGATCATCACCACGGCCAACGACGTCGTGCACTCGTGGTACGTGCCCGCGTTCGGCGTGAAGCAGGACGCGATTCCCGGCTTCGTGCGCGACACGTGGTTCAAGGCGGAAAAGGTCGGCACCTACCGCGGCTTCTGTACGGAGCTGTGCGGCAAGGAACACGCGTTCATGCCCGTCGTCGTCAACGTGCTGTCCGACGAGGACTACGCGAAGTGGGTCGACGACGAGAAAAAGAAAATGGCGGCCGGCCAGGACGACCCGAACAGGAACTACACGCTGGCCGAGCTGACGGAGCGCGGCGGCAAGGTGTACGCGGCGAACTGTGCGGTCTGCCACCAGCCGACAGGCAAGGGCGCGGGCGCATTCCCGGCGCTCGACGGCAGCAAGGTCGCGAACGGTCCGCTTGCCGAACACGTGAGCATCGTGCTGAAGGGCAAGAACGCGATGCCGTCCTGGGCGCCGACGCTGAACGACGTCGAGATCGCTTCCGTCATCACGTTCGAACGCAACTCGTGGGGCAACCACACGGGCGACATCCTGCAGCCGAAGCAGGTCGCCGACGCGCGTAATGGCCGTATGCCGTCGGGCGGCAGTCACCTCGCGGGCGCAGCGGCGGCTGCCGCATCGGATGCGGCGGCGAGCGGTGCGGAAGGTGCGAGCGGCGCGGCTGCGGCAAGCGGCGAAGCGGGCGCATCGGCTCCCGCAGCAGCTTCTGGGGCATCGGATAACGCAGCAGCGTCGGCGCCGCAAGCGTCGCTGCCAGCCAGCGTCTACTTCAAGACCAACAAGAGCACGCTGCCCGCCGACGCGAAAGCGGCCATCGATGCCGCCGCCGCGTACGCGA